>NZ_JQMO01000003.1:5107411-5407847 GCF_000744785.1 Kitasatospora azatica KCTC 9699
TTGCGGCGGGCCGGCGCGGGGGGCCCGCGGTGAGGGTCGACGGGGTGTCGGTGCCGGGCGGTGCGCCCGCGCCGGTGTCGAGGTCGGTCACTGCAGGAACCTCCGGAAGTGCAGGCGGCCGCGCTCGGGCAGCAGGGCGTCCAGGATGTCGTCGGCCAGGATCCGCCCGAGCGGGCGGTCCGCCTCGTCGACGACGAGGAGCGAGGCGGCCCGGGCGGCGACCAGCTGGTCGGCGACCTCGGCCAGCCGGGTGTCGGGGCGCACCATGACCGGCCGGCCGAACTGGGCCAGCCAGGCCGTCAGATCGGCCACCAGGGTGGTGTCCTCGGCCACCACCAGGTCGTACAGCGAGATGTCGGCGAGCAGCCGGCCCTGCGGGTCCAGCACCGCGACCGCGGCGATCTCGGTGCGGTGCTCGGCCTGGGCGGCCAGCTCGGCCCGCACCTCGGCGACCGTCTGTTCGGGGCGGGCGGTGACCAGCAGGGTGGTCATCGCGCCACCGGCGGTGCCCTCCCGGTGGGCGAGCAGGCCGCGCAGCTCGGCGGCCTCGGCGGCGGGCATCCGCGCCAGCAGGGTCTCGCGCTCGCCGGGCTGCAGGTCGCGCAGCGCGTCGATGGCCTCGTCCGGCTCCATCTCGTCGACCAGCCGGGCGGCGTGCTCCGGCGGCGCCTCGCGCAGCAGGTTCTCCAGCTCGGCCGGTTCCATCTCCTCCAGCGCGTCGGCCGCCTGCTCCGGCTCCAGCCAGCCCAGCAGCTGCTGGCGCTCGGTGCGGCCGAGGTCCTCCAGGATGTCGGCCAGGTCGGCCGGGCGCAGCTGGTGCAGGGCCGAGCGGGAGGCGCGCAGCCGGACCTCGGCCGGGCCGTCGGTGGCCTGGGCACCGAACGGGGCTATCGACTGCCAGTCCAGCACCCGGTCCGGGGTCGGGCGGACCTGCCAGCGGCGCGGGCCGAGCCGGCGCAGCAGGGTGGGCAGCGAGACGTCCACGCCGACCAGCACCACCCGGCCGGTCAGCGGCGCCAGGTAGAGGTCGGCGGCCCGGGTGACCTGCACCCCGTCCACGTCGACCAGCTGATGGTCCATCACATCCCGGGCGAGCAGCACCTCGCCGGGGCGGCGGGTGAAGTCGCGCAGGTCGACCCGGGCGGTGCGCAGCCGCACCTGCCCGGCCTGCACCCGGTCCAGCTTGTCGGCGGCCAGGAAGGCCCGGCGGCGCCCGATCCGGATGATCAGACCGGTGACCGGCGGGTACGGGTCGGGGCCGTAGAGCCGGGCGACCACGTCCACGACGCGGCCGACCTCCTCGCCGGCCTGGTTGGTGACCGGGCCGCCGACCAGGCCGGCCAGCGAGACCAGCGAGGAGCGGACGGTCCGGGAGGCGGTGGCGCGCAGTTCCAGGTCGACCTTGCGGTCGCGCAGACGGGCCGTGGTGGACATGAACAGAGTGTTGGTGGCCAAGATGAACACCCCCTTGCCCCGGCATGGACGGGGCACTGGGCGGCAGCGGACAGCGGCCCTTCCCGGCGGGACGACACGGCGGTGAGTGTGCGTCAGCTGTCGTCGGTTGCCGTCAGCTGTCGTCAGTCGTCGTCGGTCGTCGTCAGTGGTCGTCAGGGAAGGGCAGGCTGACCCGAGCCGCGGAAGGACGGCGGGGACAACATGAGGAAGGGCCGACTATGGCCCGGACTACTGTCCATCTCGCCTCCTCCCCGGGGTTCTGTTAAAGCCGCGATAAGGATAGGCCCTCCGCGGGTGCGGCCACTCCACCGATGACCAAGGCTTGACCTTCATGCGAGCACCTCGTCCCCGGCGCTCGCGTCCTCGCCCTCCAGATGCCAGTGCAGATCGCGCACGCCCGGCTCCAGCGAGAGCCGGCTGACCACCTGCTCCAGTGCGGTCGTGACGTCCCCACTGATCGCGACGGTGGCGCGCACGGTGGTCGCCTCGCCGCGCTCACGGCGGGCGCGCAGCCCGGTGGGGGCCAGGCCGGAGGCGGCCAGCGCCTGCAGCAGCAGGGCCCGGATGTGGTTCTCGGCCTGGCGGTCGCACTCCAGGTGGACGGTGGCGCGCACAGCGGCGTCGGGGTCGTCGCCGCCGGCCGGTGCCCGGTCCAGCAGCCGGCCGGCCGGGCGGAGCACCAGGTGGACGGCGAGCACCGCCAGCGTGCCCAGCAGCGCCAGGTCGAGCCGCCCGGAGGCGGCCAGTACCCCGACCGCCGCCGAACACCACAGGGTGGCGGCGGTGTTGAGGCCGCGGACCCCGGCGCCGTCGCGCAGGATCACGCCACCGCCGAGGAATCCGATGCCCGAGACCACATAGGAGGCGACCCGGGTCGGGCTGCCGCCGTCGCCGACCGCCTCGCTGTACAGAACGAACAGGGTGGCGCCGGCCGCGACCAGCGCGTTGGTGCGCAGGCCCGCCATCCGGGCGCGCCACTGGCGCTCCACGCCGATCAGCGCGCCGCAGGCGACACCGGTGGCGAGTCGCACCAGGAAGTCGAGAGTCGTCAGGGTGTGCACGGGGCACCTCCTTTCGGCGGCACGCGGCGGCAACCCACCCGGGGGCCCGCGGCCTGACCGGGCGTCACGGCCGTGGGCCGGGGCGCGAGCCAGGCGCGGCTCGGAACGAGGGGTGGTTACCGCATGCCGGAGGAGAACGAGGACAGGCGGATGCGGGGTCGTTTGTGACCCGGACTACTGGTGGACATGTCTCTCGCCTCCTTCCGGTCGACTGCACGTGCGGGCACGCTGCAGCAGCAAAGTGCCCCGGCAAGCTTAGACCCTGCCGCGATCCGAACTTGCGTATTTTACTTAACCTTGACCTAGGTGCTCCCTCTTGACCCAGGTGCCGGCTCGACCTAAGCGCTCGTGCCCCGCTCGCGCCGGCTCAGCAGCACCACCAGGCCGAGCACCACCACGCCCACCGCCAGGCTGACCGGCCCGGTGCCCAGGTCGAGCCCGCCGCGCTGCTTGCTGACGCCGACCCAGTCGGCGAACGAGGCGCCCAGCGGGCGGGTCAGCACATAGGCCCACCAGAAGGCGAGGATCGGGCCGAGCCGCAGCCAGCGGTAGGCCAGCGCGGGAACGGCGATCAGGGCGGCGAACAGGAAGCCGGAACTCAGGTAGCCGAGGCCCACGGTGGAGGCGGTCAGGTCGCCGACCGCGGTACCGAGCGCGAAGGTGGTCATCACCGCGGCCCAGTAGAAGAGTTCACGGCGAAGACCGGTGATGCTGTGCACCGAGAGGGTGCCCTCGACCCGGTACCAGAGGGCGAAGAGCGCCAGCAGGACGACCGAGAAGCCGATCGTCGAGGCCAGGTACGGGACGCCGACCGCCACATGCAGCACGTCGGCCGCCATGGTGCCGAAGACGCTCACCATCACCACGGCCAGCCAGTAGACGCCCACCACGTAGCGGCGGGTGCGCAACTGCAGCGCCAGCGAGCCGGCCAGCAGCAGGGCCGCCCCGGCCACCGCCGGGACCGGGCCGACCGTGCGCGCCAGGTAGTCCGAAGTCGTCTCGCCCATACCGGTGGTGAGGACCTTGGTGAGCCAGAAGACCGCCGTCACCGCCGGGACCTTGGTCAGCAGGGCGCTGGCGGAGGGAGCGGCGGCTCGCTGCCGCGGGGACTCGGTGACCGTGATGCCGGAGATGACGGCACCCCTCTCGTACAGGAGGACCATGGGGAAGAGCAGGGTCGCCGTGATCGGCGTCTACGGCAATGTAGACGGTCACTCCTGGGGGCGTCTAACCGCCCTCCCGGTTACTCGGTCGGGGGCGGCGCCAAGGCCAGTGCCAGGGCTAGGGGCAGTGCCAGGGCCAGCGCTATGGCCAGGGCTCGTCCAGCCAACTCGCCAGCGCCCAGCGCCAGCGCAGCGCGTGCGCCAGGACGGCACCGGTGGGCGGTGGTTCGCCGAAGGAGGTGAGCTCGCCGAGCCTGCGCAGCCGGTGCTTGACGGTGTTCGGGTGGACGTGCAGGGCCCGGGCGGTGCGGTCGATCCGGCTGCCGTGGTCGAGGTAGCCCAGCGCGGTGCGGGCCAGCTGGCGGTGCAGGGCGTCGGTGGCGTCCAGGCCGGCCAGCAACTCCGCGGCCAGCAGCGGGCCCATCGCGGCCGCGCCGTCCGCGGCCACCGCCGGCGCCAGTTCGGTCAGCCGCCGGCCGCCGCTGAGGCCGCGCCGACGGGCGGCGGTGAGCGCCGCGCGGCAGAGCCGGTGGACGGCCGGCAGGTCCACCGCCGCCACCAGCGGGGAGTGGACGGTGAGATCGGGCACCGGCGGGGCCAGCACCGGGTCCGCGCGCTCGGCCACCACGCAGAGGTAGCCCTCCACCAGTGCTGACAGAGCGTCAGGTCGGCTGCCCTCGCGGACGAGTTGGGGATCTCCCACATCGGCCACCAGCAGGTGGTAGCGGCCGGCCGGATCCAGCCCCGCGGCGGCCAGCCGGTCCGTGGCGCCGTCCACCAGCACCTCGCGCAGCGCCTGGATCCTGGCCGCCCGGCTGGTGGCCAGCAGTCGCAGCTCGGTCTCCCGGTAGGCGACGATCAGGCGCTGCTGCAACTCGCCCGCGTAGGAGTCGAGTTCGACCAGCACCTCGACCAGGGAGCGGAACGGCAGCTCGGTCCCGTCCAGCCGGTCCGCCACGCAGCGGAACACCTGGGTGCGGGCCGCCCGGAAGCCGTCCAGCAGCGCGCCCAGCGGGACGCCCTGCACCGCCCGGTCGGCGGCCAACCGGGCGGCGGAGCCCACCTGTTCCCGGGCCAGGCCGCCGGTGTCGATGAAGGCGCTCGACACGGCGGCCAGCAGCGCCGCGATGTGCCGCTTGACCTCCTGCTCGGGCAGCGCGGCCACCTGCGGCGACCCGGCGCGGGCGGCGTCCACCGCGCCCTGCAGCACCGCCGGGTCGGCCCGCATCCGCTCCATCACCCGGCGCACCGCCGCCCGCCCGGCGGCCTCGGCTCGTCCCGCGGCCTCGGCCCTTCCCGCGGCCTCGGCTCGTCCCGCGGTTTCCGCCATGCGCGCCCTCCCGGGTCCACTACCCCTGTGCGGACAAGGAGTCCAGCACGGACTGCGGCAGTTGCGCCAGACGCTCGCGCTGCGGGAAGACCCCGACCGGCACCCGGGCCACCTCGCGGGCGGTGCCGAGGTCGACCACCGAGACCTGGTCGGCCTGGCTCAGCGAGACGAAGCAGTAGCGGCCGCCCTGGCCGCCGGCCACCGCCCAGTACGGCAGGCTCCCGGTCGGGTAGTCGACCCGCCCGACGGTGCTCAGGTCCGCGGTCGAGACCACCGCGGTGTAGTCGTCGATCGTCCCCACGTCGCAGAGCAGGCTCTGGTCGCCGGAGAGCGCCAGCCCGTGGTGCGCCGAGTTCTTCGGGTAGCTGTCCGGCGCCAGCGCATGACCCGCCGGGCTGAACGGCATGGTCACGGTGGCCGTGGTGCGGGCCGAGTCGAGGTCGTAGCGGACGAAGCCGTTGAGGTACGACTCCTGGGTGTAGAAGGTGGTGCCGTCCGCCGCCAGCACGTTCGGCCGGATCCCGTGCGGGAAGCTCCAGGTCTTCACCACCTTGAGGGTGGCCGCGTCCACCTTGGTCAACTGGAAGCTCCCCTTGAGGAACTCCAGCGCCTGCGGCATCGACACCACGCCGATGCTGGAGTTGTAGACGTACTTCCCGTCCGGCGTGAAGTCGTTCTGGTGCGGATACGAGCCGGTCGGGAAGCTGCCGACCACCGCACCGGTCGCGGTGTCCAGCACCTGCGCCTCGTTGGCGGTGGTGGCCGAGACCACCCAGCGGGTGCCGTCGGGGGAGAGCGCCGCGTGGTCGGCGTGGAAGCCGTCCAGCCGGGTGCGCCAGAGCTGGCGGTGGGTGGCCAGGTCGTAGGCCACCGTGTCGTCCAGGTTGCCGCGCGAGACGTACATGGTCCGCCCGTCCGGCGAGAGCGCGACATCGTCGACGAACCGGTCCCCGCCCTCGACCTGCTTGACGATCGCGTAGCCGGTGCGCTGGATCAGGTCCATCTGGTCGAGGCGCTGCTGCAGGTCCGGGATCACGTCGAAGGTGCCCAGGTTGGCGAAGGTGCGGGCGTCCAGGAAGGAGACGGTGCCGGACTGGCTGTTGCCGACCAGCACCACGTCACGGGCGTCCGGTCCGGCGAGTCCGGCCGCGTGGGCGCTGCCCCCGTACGCGGCGGTGCCGACCAACGGCAGCAGGGCCGCACAGGTCCGCAGCAGTCGCCTTCCCCAACTCGGCGCAGACATCGGCGCTCCTCCCAACTCCGGTCCGTGGTCGACCGGTTGGCCGGACCGGGTCAAGTCTGGTCGGGCTCTGGCCGGTCGGCCATGGCTGCCGTCGCCAACGTTGCCCGGCCGCGTTGACCACGGCGGACAATCAGTGGGTGGCGAGCGGGTCCGCTACGAGCTGACCGCCGCCCTCACCGGCCACTCCTGGGACCTGACCGCCGGCGACCGACCGCCCCGGCTGCTGCTGGCGGCGATGGAGCGCGGCGAGGAGTACGTCTCCCAGCGGGTCGCGGACCAACTGGACCAGTTCTGGCGGCTGGTGCTGGCCCCCAGCTGGCCGCGCCTACGGTCGCGGCTGGAGAACGACATCACCGCCCGGTCGACGGCGGTCACCCGGGACGGGCTGATCCCGGTGATCGACCAGCTGAGCCCGAAGCTGCGCTGGCGGGACGGCGGGCTCGACCTGACCAACACCCACGAGATCACGGTCCGGTCCGACGCCACGATCTTCGTGCCGAGCGTCTTCGCCACGACCGTCTTGTTCTGCGCCGGCGAACCCGACGGATCCCCCGACCCGCGCCGGCCGCTGCTCGTCTACCCCGCGCTGCCCGAACCGCCGGCCCAGCCCGAGCAGGTGGACGAACTGATCGGCCCCACCCGGGCTTCGCTGCTGGCCGAACTCAGCCAGCCGCGCACCACCGGCGAACTCGCCGAACGCGTGCACCTGAGCCCCGCGACCGTCTCCTACCACCTGCAGATCCTGCACCGGGCCGGGCTGCTGCGGCGCACCCGGCGCTCCCGCAGCGTGCTGTATCAGCGACTTCCGGGCAGGACCCCGGCGAGCTCGGCCTGATCGGCGATGGACCGGGCTTCCTCGACGATCGGGCTTTCCCGCCGTGGCGAGAGCACCGTGTACAGCGCCCACGCCACCGCGCAGGCCAGCACGAAGCTGACGTCGATCCCGCCCGTCCAGTGCAGCAGCGGCCCCTGGTAGACCGGGGTGTCCACGGCGGCCAGACCGATCGCGCTGCCGACCGCCCAGGCCACCGTGGCCGGTACGTTCCAGCCGGCCCGGAACCAGTAGATCCCGCCCCGGCTGCGCCTGTTGAGCACCTGCAGCGACTCCCGGTCGTACTCGCCCCGGCAGCGCCGGAACCCGGCCAGGGTGATCACCGCCCACGGGGTGCCGATCGCGGTCAGCACCAGCACGAAGGAGGTCACCGCGTCCTGCGCGTTCCACACGAAGTGCCCGGCGAAGACCAGCACCGTCGCCACCGCCGCCACCACGTAGGTGGCCTGCAGCCTGGTGGCCCGCGGCAGGATCGCGTCCAGGTCCAGGCCCATGCTGTAGAGCATCAGACCGGTGTTGCCCGCACTGCCCAGCAGCCCGTTGATCAGCAGCGGCACCAGGAACCAGACCGGCGCCCCCGCGATCAGCCCGCCCACGTAGTCGTTGCCGGCCCCCGTGGCCACCGCCGTGAAGGTGCCGAAGACCTGCGGGATCAGCATCCCGAAGAACATCCCCGCCGCGTTCGCCCAGTAGACCCGGGCCGTGCGGTGCCGGGCCGGGGAGACATAACGGGTGTAGTCGCCGAGCAGCGTGATGAACGCGATCGGTCCACTCAGACCCGCCGAAACCACCGCCAGCAGCCAGGTCGCCCAGAAGCCGCCGAGCAGGTAGTGACCGTGCGCGGAGCCGTTGAAGTGCGGCAGGTAGGCGAACAGGCCGAGCAGCAGCAGCGCCGACATCGACCACATCAGCAGCTTCTCCATCTTGAGCAGCAGCCGGTAGCCGAAGACGGCGGCGGTGGCGCTCAGCGCCGCCAGTACCGCGTACGTGGCCACGTACACCAGCCCGTGCGGCGACAGGCCCAGCAGCCGGTCCAGCGCCCCGACCACCACGTCCCCGCCGACCCAGAGCGCCAGCGCCGTGTACCCCAGCGAGAGCAGCAACCCCACCAGCGACCCGATCAGCCGCCCGCGCACCCCGAAGTGCGCCCCGCTGCTGGTCGACAGATTGGTAGCGGTCCGCAACGAGATCAACGCCAGCGGCGCCACCAGCACGATCCCGAGCAGCGTCCCGACCACCAGCGCAGCCGTGCTGGCCCAGAACGACAGCCCGAACGACACCGGCAGCCACCCGAAGACCACCACACCGAAGGCGAGGTTGGACCCGATCAGGATGCTGACAATGTCCCGCGGACTGCTGGTGCGCTCCCCCTCGGGGATGGTGTCGACGCCGTGCTGCTCCACCAGGGAGCCGTGCTGGGAATGGTCGATCGTCATGCGGGCCTTCCTGGACAAACGGACTGGCGGACACGGTGGGGTCGACGTCCGCCAGACCATCCATCTTTCGGCCGCCCGGGGGTCCGCAACAACGCCCGATCGTCCATAGGCTGTGGTGGAGTGTCCCGATTCGGCTGTGTTTTGCTCCTACCGCGACGTCACAGCACGGCGACCTCGAGGTTGCGCAGGGTGGCCGGGGCCGCGCTGATGGCGATCTCGGTGATCCGGTCGTCGGTGATGGTGAAGTCGAGCACCAGGCGGAGCCGGCCGTGCGGGGCCATCACGAGGCCGACCGTGCCGTTGAGCAGCGCCGGGCCGGTGAAGCGGGCGCGGCCCATGGCGGCCATCGCGCCCTTGGCCACGGGGTGGGCGCCGGTGACCAGGATCGGCTCGGGGGTGGGGACGACCCACTTGTCGGCCCGCAGCACGACGTCCGGATCGAGGAGTGCGAGCAGCGCCTCGAAGTCCCCGCCGCGGGTGGCGGCCAGGAAGGCGTCCACCACCCGGCGTCGGCGGGTGAGGTCGGCGTCCGGTGCCGGGGTGCCGCCCTTCACCCGGCGGCGGGCGCGGCTTGCCAGCTGTCGGGTCGCGGCCGGGGAGCGGTCGAGCAGCGGGGCGATCTCGTCGAAGGGCACGGCGAACATGTCGTGCAGCACGAAGGCGACCCGCTCGGCCGGGGCCAGGGTGTCGAGCACCACGAGGAGCGCCAGCCCGACCTCGTCCGCCAGCAGCATCTCCTGCTCCGGATCGCCCCCGGCGTCGGGGCCGGCATCCGGGCCGACGGCCGGGTCGGTCAGCTGCACCTCCAGCGGGTCCTCGCGCCGGTGCTCGCGCGAGCGCAGCATGTTCAGGCAGACCCGCGCCACCACCGTGGTCAGCCATCCGCCGAGGTTCTGCACCTCGCCGGTGTCGGCCCGGTCCAGCCGCAACCAGGCCTCCTGGACGGCGTCGTCGGCCTCACTCACCGAGCCGAGCATCCGGTAGGCCACCGCCCGAAGGTGGGGCCGGTGTTCCTCGAACTGCTCCGTCAGCACAGCGCGCTCGTCCACCTGTCACATTCCTTTCCCGCCCGGGGTCATAGCAGTGAAGCTCACGAAACCAGCTGATCATGCCGGGAGGCCCCCTCCCGGAGCGAACGACTTTGGAGCGGTCATGACCTCATCGATTCTGGTCACCGGTGGCACGGGCACCCTGGGAGCCCACGTCGTCCCCCTGCTGCGCGAGGCCGGTTGCGAGGTGCGCGTGCTCAGCCGGCACGCCCGCCCGTCCGGCGACGGTGTCGAGTACCTCACCGGTGACCTGCTCAAGGGCGAGGGCATCGAGGCCGCGGTGGACGGCGTCGAGACCGTCCTGCACCTCGCCGGCGGCCCCAAGGGCGACGACGAGGCCACCCGGAACCTGGTCCGGGCCGTCTCCCGGGCCGGAGTTCGGCACCTGGTGTACATCTCGGTCATCGGAGCCGACAAGATCCCGCTCGGCTACTTCAGGTCCAAGCTCGGCGCCGAGCAGGCCGTCGCCGACTCCGGCCTGCCGTGGACCACCCTGCGGGCCGCCCAGTTCCACGACCTGATGCTGATGGCGGTGCTGAAGATGGCCAAGCTCCCGGTGATCCCGGCGCCGGGCGGGCTGCGGCTCCAGCCGGTCGACTCGCGCGAAGTGGCGGCGCGACTGGTGGAACTGACGCTCGGTCAGCCCGCCGGGCTGGTGCCCGACCTGGCCGGACCGCAGGAGTACGGGCTGGCCGACCTGGCCCGCGGCTACCTCCAGACCCAGGGCAAGCGCCGGCCGAAGCTGCCGATCCGGATGCCCGGCGCGGTCGGGCGCGCGTACCGGGCCGGCGAGAACCTGTCGCGGCCCGGGGGCACGGTGGGGAAGCGGAGCTGGGAGGAGTTCCTGGCGGAGCGGGTGGGCTAGTGGGTGGCGAGCACCACCTCCTGGAGCGCCCACGAGGGTGCGGGGTGGTGTCTGCCGACCCGGCTCACGATCGGCTACGACTACGGGATCTGACGGACAAGCGCGTCCGTACGCAGGGCGGCGCTGCCGAGGACTTCGATGTTGTCGACGTACTGGTCGATCGCGCCGTGCAGTGGTCGTGACCGCAGGTTGGGATCGCTGATGCCGGAGCGCAGGGCGGCAGCGAAGCGGCTCGCGTCGAGGACCTGGAACGGTCGGTCGTGGTAGCGGCGGGTGGTCGCCTCCGCTGGTGCGGCGAGTCCGAGTTCGTTGCAGTGCTCGGCGGCCGACACGTACGCCCGGCAGAGTGCTGCCTCGGTCGGGGTAGCTCTTGGCGGCCAGCGCGTCGGCCCGAGTACGTCCGATCGGTCCAGTCCATGGGAGTTGAGCGAAAGCGGTGCCGAGCCACTTGTCGTACGGGGGGTAACGACGGTCCAGTAGCAGGCACAGTCGCATCAGGTCCCTGGCGATGCGACCGGTGACCATCGCGGAGCCGAGCTCGTCGCCGACCTCGGCGCAGCGGCCGACGAAGGACTCCTGCTCGGCGATCCGTTGCCACTGGCTGGCCAGGACGTACCGCCACACGTCCTGCGGGTACCAGGCCAGGGCCGCGCGCACCGCGCTCAGGTGTCCGGGGCCGTCGTGGAAGACCGCGCCGGCCGTCACTTCCAGCAGGGTCTGGGTCGGCAGTGCGAGCCACACGTCCGTGCCGGGTGCACCTTCGGGCACGGTGCCGAGGGTCTGGCGGACGTACTGTTCGACTTGCACGATCGAGATCTGCAGCTGTACCGGATTGCCGAAGCGAGGGAAGGCGTAGCGTAGTTCGGCGCCTCGGAAGCTGCGCGGCAGGAGCGCGTCCAGTGCCGCCGGAAGCTTCTCGGCCAGGCGCGCCCGGCTGTGCGTGGCGTCAGCGTGCGAACTTTTCGATGGCGGCCGGGGTGACGGGGGTGAAGAAGTTGACGAGGTTGCCGTCGGGGTCGCGGAACAGCAGCGACCGGTTCCCCCAGGGCATCGTGGTGGGCTCGGTGACGAAGTCGGCGACGAAGCCGCTCAGGTTCTGGTGAACGCGGTCCACGTCGTCGACGAGGAACTCGGTGATCACGCTGTGGTTTTCCGCCGGGCGGGCAGAGCCCGGAGCGAACAGCGGGACCGTGCGGGTGCCGGCGATCGCGAGGGTGGCGCCCGCGGTCTTGAGTTCGGCGAAGTCCTCGGTGGCCCAGGTCGCCCGCGCCCCGGTGGCTCGCTCGTAGAACTCGACGAGGCGCGCTACGTCGCTGGTGATGATGCGGATCGAGACGAAGTCCATGGGAATCTCCTTGGCTGTGCTGGAGGCGTGCAAGTCGCAGGCTAGGAGAAATAGTGGACAGAATCGGTCCTGTATTCGCGTTAGGCTGCGGACATGCCTCGACCCACCGGCCGCGTGCTGACACTCCTGGAGCTGCTGCAGTCGGGCGGCACCCGGACGGTGGCCGAACTCGCCGACCGGCTCGGCGTCGAAGGGCGCACCGTGCGCCGGTACGTGGACCAGCTGATCGACCTCGACGTGCCCGTGGAATCGGTGCGCGGCCGCTACGGCGGGTACCGGCTCGCCCCCGGGTACCGCCTGCCTCCGCTCATGCTCAGCGACGACGAGGCGCTGGCCGTACTGCTCGGCCTGGTCGCCGGCCGCCGGGCAGGGCTGACGACGACGGAGCAGACGGCGAGCGAGACGGCGTCGGCGAAGATCCGGCGGGTGCTGCCCAAGCACCTCGCCCATCGGCTCGACACACTCCTGGAAGCGCTCGCCTTCACGGACCAGCCCGGCGAGTTCGACACCCCGGACGCCGGGGTCCTGCTCACCATCGCCGATGCGGTGCGCCACCACCGACCGGTCTCGATCCGCTACGCCGACCGCGACGGGCGGCGCAGCGAACGCACACTGCACGCGTACGGGATCGTCGCCCATGCGGGCCGGTGGTACGTCACGGGCAAGGACGCGCGGATCGGCGAGGACCGAACCCTCCGGCTCGATCGCATCGCAGATGCGAGGACCCTGCCCGGCTCGTTCGAAACGCCGGTGGGTCCCGGTCCGGCGCAGCGCGTGTTGTCAGGATTCGCCACGGCCGACTACCGGCATGAGGTGACCTTGCGGATCCACGGGACAGTTGAGCAGATCCGCGCCCACCTTCCCGTCAGCGTCGCGAACCTGGCGGAGCACGAGTCCGCCGCCGGCGAGGACAGTGCGACCGAGCGTTGGTTGCGCGTCGAGCTGCGGGCGGAGCGACTCGACTGGTTGCCTCCGGTACTCGCCTCTCTCAACCGGCCGTTCGTCATCGAGCGCCCCGACGAACTCCGCGACCTCGTCATCGCGCTCGCCGATCGCCTCACGTCCTACGCCGCCGCGCCCGCAGACCGCGAGGAGCCGACGTCATGAGATGGCACGGCTAGACGCCACTGACAGCGAACGCACCCCCGTCGCCGAAGGCCAGCTCGGCGAAGCGTTCGCCGATCCGGCGGTGGCCGGCGGTGTCCGGGTGGAGTAGGTCGGGGAGGGGGAATTCGGCGAAGTCGGGGGTGCCGTACAGGGAGCGGCCGTCGAGGTAGTGGAGGTTCGGGTCGTCGGTGGCGCGGTGGGTGGTGATGCGGACGAGCTCGTCCCGGATGACGTTGAGGGTCAGGCGGGAGCGGTCGGCGGGGTCGCCGAGGGCTCGGAAGCGCAGTTGCGTGCCGTCGAAGTCCGGGGCGAGCGGGCCCGGGGTGTCCTCGTGGATGGGGCAGAGGACGGGGGAGACGACCAGCAGGGGCGTGGCGGGGTGGCCCTCGCGGATGGTGTCGAGGAAGCCGTGGACCGCCGGGGCGAATCCGCGCAGCCGCATCAGGTCGAAGTTGACCAGGTTGATGCCGATCTTGATGCTGATCAGGTCCGCCGGGATGTCACGGATGGCGCGCGCGACGAACGGGTCGAGCAGGGCGTTGCCGGCGAGGCCCAGGTTGATCAGCTCCAGGCCGCCCAGCGTGGCGGCCAGCGCGGGCCAGGTGGCCGTCGGGCCCTCGGCGCCGGAGCCGTGGCTGATCGAACTGCCGTGGTGCAGCCAGACCCTGCGGCCGTGGTCCGGCGCGGCCTCGACCGGGGCGTCGGTGCGCAGCGCGATCAGTTCGGTTGTCTCGGTGTGCGGCAGCCAGATCTCGATGTCCTTGGCCACGGCGGGCAGTTCGGCGAACCGGACGGTGCCGGGCGGGCCGGGACGGGTGACCGCGGCCTGGGTGGCCAGGTCGACGGTGCGGACGTTGCCGCCGGTCGCCCCGGCGCGCGCGACGAGAAGGCCGTCGACGAGCAGGTCGTACACGCCGTCCGGACGCGGCGGGGCGCCCAGGTAGGCCGTCCTGGTGGGCAGCACGTCCAGCTCGACGGTGGTGGCCGCCGTGCGGAACGCCAGGCGCACACCTGAGGGTTGGGCCTCGACCATGGCCAGGTTCTCGTCGGGGAACTGCTTCCGCGCCCAGGCGGGCAGCCGGTGCGGCAGCACGCCGTGCGCGGTGCGTTCCAGGTCGAGGGCGCCGCGCAGGAGGTTTGCTTCGATGGGCGTGGTGAACATGGCCACAGCCTGCCAACCGGCGGCGCGGAACGCACACGAATTTCGCTCGAGTGCCGGCCCGTTCCTCAGCGGGACGGGGCCGCCGGCGGACGGGATCGGTGGGCGGGCGCCGCGCCGATCACCGGGAGCGCCCGGGCCGGCCGCCCCGTGCTCGGATCGTCCTTCCGAGCGACCTCGACGGCCCGTCGCGTGTCGGTTCGGCGGGCGCGGAGCCGGGCCGGGGTAGTTCTGTGCGTACGCACCCCTTCTCCTCAAAGAGGTTGACATGCTACTTGCCGCTGTTGGCTCCCTCCTTGGCGCTGCTGTCTCCGCCGTCGGCGCGCTCCTCGGCGCGCTCCTGTCCATCCTCTGAGCGGAAAGCCGCGCTGAGCGGACCGCACGAGGTGGGCCCGGTCGCGGGCAGGCGTGACGTGAAGCCCCTGGTAGGGACAGGTCTCGGCGCGAGATCACGTCCGTACCCGGGGCTTCACCACGCACCGGCGGCGCATCGGTACTCCGCGCGGTAGTTGGGCGCACGACGGCCACGTCCAGGGGCGCTGTGGGATGGTGGTCGTGTGATGTTGGAGGACCTTGTCCGGTTGCGCCGGGCCCGTGACCTGATGGACCGCGAGTACGCGGAGCCGTTGGACGTGCCGGCGTTGGCGCGGTTCGCGCTCATGTCGCCGGGCCACTTCTCCCGCAGCTTTCGCGCTGCCTTCGGGGAGACGCCGTACAGCTACCTGATGACGCGCCGGATCGAGCGGGCCAAGGCCTTGCTGCGGGTGGGCGAGCTGACGGTGACGGAGGTCTGCTTCGCGGTCGGCTGTACCTCGCTGGGGTCGTTCAGCTCGCGGTTCACCGAGCTGGTCGGCGAGACCCCGAGCGCCTACCGGGCCCGCACCCATGACGAGGGCGCCGCCGTCCCGGCCTGCCTCGCCAAGATCCACACGCGACCGGTCAGGAATGGAGAAGCAAGACCTGCCGCCCCGCCCGTAGCGTGAAGCACATGGACACCAACCTGGACATCGAGCTTTCACAGTGCTTCATCGCCGTCGACGACCACGAGAAGGCGATCGCCTTCTACCGGGACGTCCTCGGCCTGGAGGTGCGCAACGACGTCGGGTACGGGGAGATGCGCTGGGTGACCCTCGGCGCGCCGTCGCAGCCGGATGTGGACATCGTCCTCGAACCGCCCCTCGCGGACCCGAACGCCTCGCCCGCCGACCGGCAGGCCATGGTGGAGCTGCTGGCGAAGGGCCTGCTGCGCGCCGTGATCTTCCGGACCGAGGACTGCGACGCGACCTTCGAGCGGATCCGCGCCGCCGGCGGCGAGGTGCTGCAGGAGCCGGTCGACCAGCCGTACGGCGTCCGCGACTGCGCCTTCCGCGACCCCGCCGGCAACATGCTGCGCTTCCACCAGCCCCGCAAGTAGTGCCGACCGACAACCCGTAGTGACCCGTAGTGCCTTGGCGGACGAGATGCCCGACCGCGAGTTGAGGGAGACAGGATGAGCACGGCCGCGAGGACGAACGCGAAGTCGCCGGCGCCGCACGTTGCGGACAGCCACGATCTGATCCGGGTGCACGGCGCGCGCGTGAACAACCTCAAGGACGTCAGTATCGAGATCCCGAAGCGCCGGCTGACGGTGTTCACCGGCGTCTCCGGCTCGGGAAAGAGCTCGCTGGTGTTCGGCACGATCGCCGCGGAGTCGCAGCGGCTGATCAACGAGACCTACAGCGCCTTCGTGCAGGGCTTCATGCCGACGCTGGCCCGGCCGGAGGTCGACGTCCTCGAAGGGCTGACCACCGTGATCATGGTGGACCAGCAGCGGATGGGTGCCGACCCCCGCTCCACGGTCGGCACCGCCACCGACGCGAACGCGATGCTGCGCATCCTGTTCAGCCGACTCGGGCAGCCGCACATCGGCTCGCCCAAGGCGTTCTCCTTCAACGTCCCCTCGATCAGCGGGGCGGGGGCGGTCACGGTCGAGCGCGGCGGGAAGACCGTGAAGGAGCGCCGCAGCTTCAGCATCACCGGCGGCATGTGTCCGCGCTGCGAGGGCCGGGGCACGGTCTCCGACATCGACCTCGCCCAGCTCTACGACGAGGACAAGTCGCTCGCCGAGGGCGCGCTCACCATCCCCGGCTACACGCCGGGCGGCTGGAACCACCGGCTGTACAGCGAGTCGGGCTTCTACGACCCGGACAAGCCGATCCGCAAGTACACCAAGAAGGAGCTGCACGACTTCCTCCACCACGAGCCGACCAGGATGAAGATCGCGGGCATCAACATGACCTACGAGGGGCTGGTCCCGCGGGTCCAGAAGTCGATGCTGGCCAAGGACCGGGAGGCGATGCAGCCGCACATCCGGGCGTTCGTGGACCGGGCGGTCACCTTCACCACCTGCCCCGAGTGCGACGGCACCCGGCTCGCCGAGGCGGCCCGGTCATCGCGGATCGGGAAGATCAACATCGCCGACGCCTGTGCGATGCAGATCAGCGACCTGGCCGCCTGGGTCCGCGAGCTCGACGAGCCCTCGGTGGCGCCGCTGCTCGCGACGCTGCAGCAGACCCTCGACTCGTTCGTGGAGATCGGGCTCGGCTACCTCGCGCTCGACCGGTCGGCGGGCACGCTGTCGGGCGGTGAGGCGCAGCGCGTCAAGATGATCCGCCACCTCGGCTCCTCGCTCACCGACACCACCTACGTCTTCGACGAGCCCACCACGGGCCTGCACCCGCACGACATCCAGCGGATGAACGAGCTGCTGCTGCGGCTGCGGGACAAGGGCAACACGGTGCTCGTGGTGGAGCACAAGCCCGAGGTGATCGCGATCGCCGACCACGTCGTGGACCTCGGCCCCGGCGCCGGTACGGGCGGCGGCACCGTCTGCTTCGAGGGCACCGTCGAAGGGCTGCGGACCGGCGACACCATCACCGGGCGGCATTTCGGCGACCGCGCCCGCCTCAAGGAGGAGGTGCGCAAGCCCACCGGCGCCCTGGAGATCCGCGGCGCGACGGCGAACAACCTGCGCGAGGTCGACGTCGACATCCCGCTCGGGGTGCTCGCGGTGGTCACCGGCGTCGCCGGCTCCGGCAAGAGCTCGCTCGTGCACGGGTCCATCCGCGCCGACGAGGGCGTGGTGTCGATCGACCAGGGCGCGATCCGCGGCTCGCGACGGAGCAACCCGGCGACCTACACCGGACTGCTCGACCCGATCCGCAAGGCGTTCGCGAAGGCCAACGGCGTGAAGCCGGCGCTGTTCAGCGCCAACTCCGAGGGCGCCTGCCCCAACTGCAACGGCGCCGGCGTCGTCTACACCGACCTGGCGATGATGGCCGGCGTCGCCACCACCTGCGAGGAGTGCGAGGGGAAGCGGTTCGAGGCATCGGTGCTGGACTACCACCTCGGCGGCCGCGACATCAGCCAGGTGCTCGCGATGTCGGTGACCGAGGCAGCGGAGTTCTTCGGCGCCGGCGAGGCGCACACGCCGGCGGCGCACCGCATCCTCGAGCGGCTCGCCGACGTCGGGCTCGGCTACCTCAGCCTCGGCCAACCGCTCACCACACTGTCCGGCGGCGAGCGGCAGCGGCTCAAGCTGGCCACCCACATGGCGGAGAAGGGCGGTGTCTACGTCCTGGACGAGCCGACCGCCGGCCTGCACCTGGCCGACGTCGAGCAGCTGCTCGGCCTGCTCGACCGGCTGGTGGACTCCGGCAAGTCGGTGATCGTGATCGAGCACCACCAGGCGGTCATGGCGCACGCCGACTGGATCATCGACCTCGGCCCCGGCGCCGGCCACGACGGCGGCCGGATCGTCTTCGAGGGCACCCCCGCCGACCTGGTCGCCGCCCGCTCCACCCTCACCGGCGAGCACCTCGCGGCCTACGTCGGCAGCTGACCGGGGTCCTGGCGGACGGCTGGTGAGGCACCTGCTGAACGGGCCGCGGTCGCCGTCGAGGCGGGCGAGGGCGGCGAGGGTGGGGTGCTGGGCGAGCCAGCTGCGGTGATTGCGGGATCAGCGCAGAGTCGGCACGGAGCCGCCCTCCACCAGTTCGAGGTCCACGCCGCCGAGCCCCCGGAGCCACCCGTGCGCGATCTCCGCCAGGGCCTGCGAGGTGGGCGGGGTCTGCCCGAGACCGATCGCGTACCGGGCCCGGGTCGGCCCGTCCTCGAACGGGCGGGGCCAGGCGTGGGCGTCCGGCACGCCCGCCTGCTCCAGGGCGGTGAGCAGCGCGCGGACCCGTCCCCGGACCCGGCCCAGCGTCTCCTCGAACTCCTCGGCCCGGCCTGCGCGGACGGTCAGCACCGCCCAGGCCGCGTGCCGGCGGTGCAGCGGCGGGGGCGAGAGCAGCTCGGGCCAGGGGTCGGCGCCGGTGGTCGCGGCCTCCTCCAGCAGTTCCCAGGCGCGGTAGAGCTCGCGGGTCAGCAGGTCGAGGGTGCCGGCGCCGACCTGCTCGGTGCAGCTGCGCACGGGGCGGGTGGGCGTCAGGACGGTGAGCGGGGCGGAGAGTTCGCCGCGCAGAGCCGCGCCGGGGCCACCGCGGATGACAGGGTCGCCGGGGCCACCGGGGATGACGGGGTCGCGCCAGTCCCAGGCGGCCCAGGTGGCGAAGAACTCGCGCAGCAGGTCCTCGCCCGACAGCCCGTCAGCCGCGCGGGCGGTGCGCGCGGCCAGGACGGACCAGGCGAGCCCGGGCAGGCCGCCGAACGGCGCGGAGTCCAGGCCGCGCGCCCTGGCCCAGGCCTTCACCTGCCGAGCCAGTGGCCCGAATCGCTGCTGGTCGTCGAGGACCGCCGCCGCGTCGCTGACGGCGCTGAGCGCGACGGCCGCGGCCTCACCGAGCTCGGCCCGGCGCGCCACCGCGTCCGCGGGGTCGAGCGCGCCGCTGGAGACCAGGACCAGGTCGACATCCAGCTCGCCGACCCGCAGGCGTAGGCCCGGCACCCGGGCGCCGGTCACCTGGCGGATCCGGGTGGCCTCGGGGAGGGCGGCCGTGATCCGCGCCTGGACGGACTCCGGGACCGATACCTGGACGGACGCTTGGACCGATGCCGCGACGGACGCCGGGACCGATGCCGGGACGGACGCCGGATCGGGGCTGCCGGGCAGGACGGCGACCAGGTCGAGATCGGCGCCGGGCAGCGCGCAGCCCATCCGGCGCGAGCCGACGAGGTGGACCACACCCTCGCCCAGGGCAGCCGAGATCCGCCGCAGGACGCGCTCGGGATCGGTGGCAGCGCCTCCCTCGCCGTTGACAGCGGTGTCCGCCGGTTCCGGTGCCCAGCGCAGCTCCCCGGTCCCCAGCGCAACCGTCGCCCGCACCCGCATCGGCTCGTCCCCCCGCCGGGAGAGCAGCACCAGCTCCCCGACCTGCGCGGATGTCCCGCCCAAGCGGGCCGCGGACTCGGCGGCGAGCGGCTTCGGATCGCGGGTGCGCCCCAGCGAGAGGTGCGGGGTGAAGCCCTCCGCCCGTCCCCGGCAGCTGGGGAAGCGGTCCAGCAGGGCGCGGTAGAGCGAGGCCCAGCCGGTGGCCCCGTCGCCCGCGGCCGGGTCGAGCCAGACCGTCGAGTCCGAGCGGTGCCGGAAGCTGCGCACCCCGGCCAGCCGGGCGGTGAACGGCGGGACCTCCATCGCGGCGGCGGCCAGCAGCGGCGCCGCCTGCTCGAAGGCGTGCTCGGGCACGAAGCCGAAGAGCAGGTTGACGTGCGGCGGCCAGCGGCGGATCTGCGGGTCGTGCTCCCAGCGGATGTCCTGGATGGCCGGCCAGAGCTCGGCGGGCGGCAGCCAGGCCACCGCCGTCCGCGCCGTCGGTGCGAGGTCCAGTGCGTCGACGGGCTCGGCCCCGCCGAACGCCAGCTCCGCTTCCACACCGTAATGGTCGGACAGGAAGAGCCCGTCCGGCGCGGCGGAGTCCCCGCACAGGCCGGCCCGGACGGCCCGCAGCGAGCCGGTCCGCAGCAGGATCCGGTCCAGCCGGGAGGCCCGACCGGAGAGTGAGGAGACGGCGGCCAGCGGATTGGCCGTGGGGTCGAAGGTGGGCGTCCGGTCATCCGGGCCGTGCACCTGCGTCCAGGCGTCCCGCAGGCCGAGCACCGCGGCCGGTCCGTCCGGCCCGTCACTGCCGTCGTTGAAGTCGCCGAGCAGCACCACGTCCCCGTCCACACTCGCCAACCCTTCGGCGATGCGCGCGAGTTCGGCCCGACGCCGATCCGCGCCGCGGTCCGAGTGGTCGCTGCTCAGGTGGGTGGCGGCCACCGTCAGCGGACCGGTCGCGGTCTGCACGGTGATCGCGGTGACGGCCTTGTGCGGGCCGAGCGCGTGGTACCCGGCCTCGCGCACGGGCAGTCGGCTGAGCAGGAGCAGGCCGCTCTCCTCGACGTCCTTGCCCTTGCTGTCGGTGTTCACCGTGTAGCCGTCCCGGACCCACGGGGTGCGCAGCAGCATCGCCAGCAGCGGGGCCTCCACCTCCTGCAGCGCGATGACGTCCGCGTCGGCGGCCGCCAGCGCCTCGAGCAGCAGCGGGCGGCGCCGCGCGGTGTCGATCCGGTCGCTGTCGTAGCGGTCCCACAGGGTGTTCCAGGTCAGCACCCGGACGGCCTCGTCGGCCATGGGGCGTACGGCCGACAGCTCGGACCGGGCCACCGGGCCCCAGCCGCCCGCCACCTGGTCCCACGCGTAGGGCGTGCGGGCGGTGAAGAACGGCGCCCGCAGGCGGCGCGGCTCGCGGACCCGACCGGCCGTCGAGCTGTCGATCAGGTCCACGCCGGTGGCGCGGTCCCAGAGCAGCTCTCCGTCCGCCTCGACGAAGAGCACCCGGTGCCACGGGATGTCGCCGCCGGGTACGAAGGCCGGCAGCGGCACCCGCTTGGGCCCGGCGTCCCGGCGGCTGACCCCCAGCACGAACCGGGCCGGGTCGAACTGCGGGTCCCAGCGCACCCGGTGGTAGATCTGCTCGCTGGTGCGCATCAGAGGTCCTCTCCCGTCGATCCGCCTTCGCCGGGACCGCCCAGCGTGCCGGCGGTGTCGCCGACGGTTCCGTCCGGCCCGACGTACCAGGTGCGGTGCGCCTGGCCGGGGTACGGCGGGGTGAAGCGGTGCAGCTGCGCGGTGAGCACCTCCGGCGGCACGGGGTGCGGCCGGCTCGCGTTGCGGCGGGCCAACTCGGCCTCCTCGACCAGCAGTACCGCGTGCGTGACCAGGGCGTCACGGCGCTGCGCCACCACCTGGACCAGCGAACGCTGGTGCTGGTTGAGCGAGGTGGCGTCCCAGACCACGGTGCGGCCGGCGGCCAGCGCGCTGTCCAGGCGGTCGAGGCCCTCGCGCAGCACGTCGCCGTTCTGCCGCTGGTCGGCGCGGGAGCCGCGGGCCTCGCGCAGCTCGTCCAGGCTCAGCCGGTCGTCGACGCCGGGCAGTTGGGCGGCGAAGCTGCTCTTGCCGCTGCCGGACGGGCCGACCAGCTGGATCAGCCGGGGGAACTCGCCCGAGCGCCAGCGCCAGCAGGCGGCCACCGCCTCCTCGACGGCCCCGCTGCGGTCACCGCCGACCGACCGCCCGCGACCGGCCCGCCCGACCGGCCCCCCGACGGCCCGCCCCGACGGCCTCGCCCCGATCCGCCCGCGCGCGTACGCCTCGCGCGCCTCGGCCCAGCAGCGGTCGGCCGCATCCGGGTCGAGGTCGGCGAGGACCTCGCGCAGGCCCGAGCGCAGCCAGTGCAGCGGCGCCTCGCCGAGCAGCCCGGCGTCCTCGGCGTGCAGCGCCGACCACTCCACCTCGGCCCGCTCGGCCGCCGTCCCGGGCACGGTCGCGGCGACGGCGTGCAGCATTCCGAGGTTGGCCGCGAGCGAGAGCCGGACCAGCCCGGCGCGCCGCTCCTCGTCCGGATAGGGGCGCCGCAGGCCGGGGTGGAGCCCGACCAGGTCAGCCACCCGCCGGGCTGCCGGCAGGCCGAGCGGGGCGATCAGCCGGGCAGCCAGCCAGGGCCGGCGGGCCTGGTGCAGCAGGACGGCCAGCACCCCGGCCAGCCGCGCCTCGCCCGAGCACCCGAGCGCGTCCAGCCGGTCGGCGACCTCGGCCACACCGGCGACCTCGGGTACGAAGGAGTGAGCCGGGTCCGCAGCGCCGGCCGGGTCCGTCAGACCCAGCGCGGCGAGCAGACCGGCCGCGTCCGGCGCCGCCCCCGACCGGACCGCCCAGAGCGCGGCGGCCGGACCCAACCCGTTCTCCACCACGGCCGCGTGCATCCAGTGCGCGTCGGTCTGCACATGGCGCGGCCGGACCCACTTGGCCACCCGCTCGCCGAACTGCGCCCGCCCGAAGCCCTCGACGGTGCGGACGACGTACCCCTCCTGCCGCTCGGTGTCCAGCCGCAGTCCGCGCAGCGCCCGCTCGTCGAACGCACCGCGCCACAGCACGCGCGGGGCCGGGACGCCCAGTCGGCGCAGCAGGCGCACCGTCGAGTCCCAGTCCAGGCAGCGGTCCTGGTCGTCCCAGACGGAGAAGCCGTAGAACCAGCTGTCCAGTTCCCGGTAGGCGATCGAGTGCCGTGCGTAGAGGTTCTCGCCGCAGACCCGCCAGCCGGCCGGGATCGCCGGGCCGATCCGTCCCTGCAGGCCCTTGACCCAGGCCCGGGACGGGTGGTGGGCCGAGTCCAGCGAGCGGGCGTGCAGGCCGTCCGGGTAGAGGGTGGTGTTCTCACCGTCGAGCTTCTCGGTGACCACCACCTCGCGGCCGCGCAGCTCCGCCAGCCCGCCGACCCGCACATCGTCCGCCGACGCACCGGGGGACCAGGGGAGGTGCGGCGTGCGGGGGTAGTGCACGCGCATGGTCCGCTCCCGGTGACGTGGTGGATGGTGGTGGGCCCGAGCGGGCCGCGGCAAAGCCGGCGGGCCTCAAATGTACGAACCGGGCCGGGGCAGGGCCATCGATTATCGACCCGACCGGTTCGCTATCTTGTTCGCCGCACCCGCACAGATCCCCCATCAAGCCCGTACGGAGAACCGTTCCTTCATGACTGACATGCCCGCCACCGAGGATCCGCAGCCTTCGGCGGCGCCGCCGGTCACCACCTGCTTCCGGCACCCCAAGCGGGAGTCGTACATCCGCTGCACCAGGTGCGAGCGGTACATCTGCCCGGACTGCATGCGGGAGG
This sequence comes from Kitasatospora azatica KCTC 9699, assembly GCF_000744785.1. Lineage (NCBI taxonomy): Bacteria > Bacillati > Actinomycetota > Actinomycetes > Kitasatosporales > Streptomycetaceae > Kitasatospora > Kitasatospora azatica. Next base: position 5,130,588 of record NZ_JQMO01000003.1, read on the forward strand.
CGCCGGTCGGGCACCAGTGCCCGGAGTGCGTCAAGGAGGGGCAGCAGAGCATCCGTCAGGCCCGCACCGTGTTCGGCGGTCGGCTGATCACGGTACCGGTGCTGACCTATCTGCTGATCGCCCTCAATGTGCTGGCCTACGTCGCCGAACTCCTCGTCCCGCACCTGGTCGACCGGTTCGACAACCTGGGCCTGGGGGTGATGGGCCCGGACGGCGGCCTGTACACGGTCTCCGGCGGCTTCCTGCCGCACGGCTTCCACCTGGTGGGCATCGCGCGGGGCGACTGGTACCGGCTGATCACCTCGGCCTTCCTCCACCAGCCGCCCACCGGGGGCCGGTTCGGCATCACCCACATCCTGTTCAACATGTACTCGCTCTGGATGTTCGGGCGGGTGGTGGAGCAGCAGCTCGGCCGGCTGCGGTTCCTCGCGCTCTACCTGCTCGCCGCGCTCGGCGGCTCGGTCCTCGCCTACCAGTTGGCTCCCACCGAGCCGGCGATCGGGGCCTCCGGTGCGATCTTCGGCCTGGTCGGCGGGTACTTCCTGATGACCCGTCGGATGCGCCACGACCCGCTGGGCGGTGGCCAGCAGCTGATCTACTCGCTGGTCTGGCTGGTCGTCTCGGCCGGCATCACCTCCTGGCAGGGCCACCTCGGCGGGCTGCTGGCCGGCGGTGCGGTGGGTGCGGCCTTCGTCTTCGCGCCGCGCAACGGCCGGGTCGTGGTCCAGGCGCTGGGCGCGCTCGCCGTGCTGGCGGTGCTGGTGCTGGTCGTGCTGGCGAAGAACTCGGAGCTGGCCTCGACGGTGCCCTGGGGCGACGACCTCGACGGGCTCGGCTCGTTCGGCCGCGACGGTCTCCACGCCCTGGGACGGGCGCTCGGCCGCTGACGCCCGAGCCGGCCGCGGTGTCGGCGGCGCCGAGCGGCCGGTGGCCGAGTGGGGTGCAGCTGCGGCGGACCGCCCCGCCCGCTACGGCGACGGCGAGATCGGCGAGATCATCGGCGCGGTGGCGCTGAACGTCTTCACCAACTACTTCAACTCCGTCGGCCGCACCGAGGTCGGCTTCCCCCCGGTGGCCCTGCCGGCCTGACCGGTCACCGACGGGCGCCGGCCGGTGGGGGCCGGCGCCCGTCAGTACCGCCGGCGCCCGTCAGTACTGTGGAGGTCCAAGGCAAGGAGGGCGGGGGAATGACGGAGTCGAGGTGGCGCAGGCCGCTCGGCGCGGTACGGGCCCGGCTGATGGCCGAGGTCAACTCCGCGGTGCACGGGCAGGATCTGCACCTGGAACGGTACGACCGACCACTCGGGGATCCCGGGCTGTTCGGTCCGCAGAGCGTGGTGTGGCGCGTGCACGGGCACCCGGCGGGGATGCTGACCGGCGGCTTCGCGGCGCTGCTGCTGCAGTCGTTGCACCCGCTGGCGATGGCGGCGGTCGACGCGCACTCCGACTTCCGGACCGACCCGACCGGCCGACTCAACCGCACCGCACGCTTCGTCACCACCACCACCCTGGGCTCGACCGCCGCCGCCGAGCAGGCGATCGAGAGCGTGCGGCGGATCCACCCCAGGATCCACGGCACGGCGCCGGACGGCCGCCCGTACCGGGCCGACGACCCCGAACTGCTCACCTGGGTGCACACCGCGGAGGTGCGCTGCTTCCTCGCGGGCTACCAGACCTACTCGGCCACCCCGCTGACAGCCGCCGAGTGCGACAGCTACTACGCGCAGGTGGCGCTGATCGCCGAACGCCTGGGCGCGGTCGAGGTCCCGCGCTCCCGCGCCGAGGTGGAGCGCTACCTGGACCGGCTGCGCCCGGAGCTGCGGGCCACCCCGGCCGCCCTGGACTGCGCCCGCTTCCTGCGCGGCTTCGGTCGCAGCGCGCGGGAGCGGGCGGTCGTCCGGGTGCTGACCAACGGGTCGGTCGACCTGCTGCCGGACTGGGCCAGGGCCGAACTCGGGATACGGCGACCCGGCCCGGTGCGGGCGGGCTGGGACCGGCCGCTCGCACGCGGCTGCGGACGGCTGCTGGTGTGGGCCTGCGGTCCGTCCGAGATCCGCCGGGCCGCGCACGCACGGGCGGCCGGACGGCAGTAGCTGACGCGACATCAGTTCCCCGGGCACGTCGGCGGGTCGGCGCCGGAGCGTCGGCGGCGGATGCAAGGCTGACCGCAGAGTCCACCTGCTCAGCTGCTCCGCTGCTCCGCGAAGGAACGCACCGTGATCACTACTGACTTCGTCCCCGGCTCCCCCTGCTGGATCGACCTCGGCGCCCCCGACGTCGCCGCCGCGACCGCCTTCTACGGCGCGGTCTTCGGCTGGGAGGCCCAGGCCTACGGGCCCGAGGAGGGCGGCTACAACATCTTCCGGTTGGGCGGCAAGACCGTCGGCGCCGTCGGCCTGCTCAGCGAGGAGGGCGCCCGCTCGGCCTGGATGATCTACTTCAACACTCCCGACGCCCAGGCGGTCGCCGAGGCCGTCCAACAGGCCGGCGGCACCGTCCGGGTCGCTCCGACGGACGCCGACGGCGAGGGGCGGATGGCCCAGTTCACCGACCCGCAGGGCGGCCAGTTCGCCGTCTGGCAGCCGGGCCGCCTCCAGGGCCTGGAGGTCACCGACGCGCCGGGCTCACTGTGCTGGACGGAGCTCTACACCACCGACGCGGCGGGCGCGAAGGCCTTCTACGGCGGCCTGTTCGGCTGGCAGGCCGGTGACGTCCCGATGCCCGGCAACGAGGGCAGCTACTCGCTGCTCACCCCGGCCGGCCAGCCCGAGGAGCGGATGCACGGCGGTCTGCTGCAGCTGCGGCCGCAGGACCTCGCGCTCACCGGCGGCCGCGCCTACTGGCACCCGGTCTTCGCGGTCGTGGACTGCGACGCCACCGTCGCCACCGCCACCAAGAACGGCGCCACCCTGCAGATGGGCCCGGCGGACGTCCCCGGGGTCGGCCGGTTGGCCGTCATCGTCGACCCGGCGGGCGCGGACTTCGTGGTGCTGGCCCCGGCGCCGCCGACGAGCTGACCGCCGACGAGCTGACCGTCACCGAGCTGACCGTCACGCAGGGCCCTCGGTCGGAGCCGAGGTCTCGCGCAGCCGGCGGCGCAGGTACCGGCGCTCGGGCGCGCCGGCTGCCAGCGCCAGCGCCTCGCGATCGGCCGTGGCGGCCTCGGCGTTGCGGCCCACCCGGCGGAGCAGGTCGGCGCGCCGGGTCCGACGCGGACGGCGACGGCGACGGCGACGGCGACGCCGACGCCGCGCGCGAGGATCTCCGCCTCGGTGCGGGAACCGCAGCGGGTGGGTCCGGCGTTGTGGCCGACAGAAGCTGAACGGCTGCGGAGGAGAACCAATGGGTGTGGCCCTGACGAAGGGCGGCAACGTGTCCCTGGGGCGGCAGGCCCCGGGGGTGCGTGCGGTACGGGTGGGGTTGGGCTGGACGGCCGGCGCTGCCTACGACCTCGACGCGAGCGCCCTGCTGTGCGACCGGTCCGGGCATGTCGTCTCCGACCAGCACTTCGTGTTCTTCAACAACCTGCGCAGCCCCGACGGCTCGGTGCGCCACCTGGCCGGCGCCCTGGCCGACGGCGGCGCCGGGGACCGCGAGCAGATCGAGGTCGACCTGGCGGCGGTACCCGCCGCGGTGGAGAAGATCGTCTTCGCGGTGGCCATCTACGAGGCCGCGCAGCGGGGGCAGAGCTTCGGGCAGGTCCGCGGCGCCTACATCCGGGTCTCGGACCAGGCGGGCGGCACGGAGGTGGCCCGTTACGAGCTGGCGGGCGACTCGGCGAACGAGACCGCGATGGTCTTCGGAGAGCTGTACCGGAACGGCGAGGACTGGAAGTTCCGCGCGGTCGGCCAGGGCTACGCCGCCGGACTCGCGGGCATCGCGCGGGACTTCGGCGTCGCCGTGCTGCAGCCGAGCCCGCCGGCCGCCGCGCCGGCGCCACCACCGCCAGCGGCCCGTCCGACCGCCGCGCCGGCGCCCGCCTACCTGCCCGCACCCACACCCACACCCACCAGGCCGGCCGTGGCCGCTCAGACAGCAGGGAGTTCCTCCGTGACGTGCTTCTTCGACCCCTCGCACGGCGTCGGCGCGACGGTCGTGCTGTGGTCGCCGCAGTGGGGCGTGCCCCGGCAGATCCAGGCCTGCGCCGTCTGCGCCCAGCGGGTACAGACCACGCCGCCGCCGTTCTACACCCCGCAGCAGGCCGGCTACGCCCAGCCCGGCTACCCGCAGCCCGGCTACCCGCAGGCGGGCTACCCCCAGGCCGGCTACCCGCAGCCGGTGCAGCAGGGCTACCCCCAGGCGCCCGGCCAGCCCCGCCAGTACGGCACCGGTGCGCTGATCGGCGCCGGCGCGGCGGGCCTGATCGGCGGCGCGCTGCTCAACGAGGCGCTGAGCGACGACGAGCCGGAGGTGGTGGTGAACAACTACTACGAGGGCGACGACGGCGACTTCTTCTAGAGCGGCGGAAGTCCCGGCGAGGCAGCGGGGCAGGTCGGTCGGCATGCGGTAGCTTCCGGACCGGGGACACCGGCCGGGGGGCACCAGCACCGTCCGCAGGGAGACTCATGCCTTCTGCCCAACGGGTGACCGCGGTCACCGCCGCGAAGGTGCTGCGGAACCCGAAGATCTGGGTGATGCCGACCACCTTGGTCGGTCTGGTGGCGCTGCTGCTCTCGCTGATCTACCTGGGTGGCATTCTCAACCCGCGCGGCAACCTGCACCGGATGCCGATCGGCCTGGTGAACGCCGACCGCGGCGCCCAGGTGGCGGGGCAGCAGGTGAATCTCGGCGCCCAGATCACCGCGCAGATCGCGGCCGCGCCCGACCCGCAGCACCAGGTCTCCTGGCGGGTGCTGGACCAGGCGGGCGCGCAGGAGAAGCTGACCTCGGGGCAGCTGTACGCCGTGCTGGAGGTGGCGCCCGACTTCTCCGCCGCCGTGACGGCGCTGGGCGCCCCCGGGCAGCAGCCGCCGCCCCGGCCGACCATGACGGTGCTGACCAACCCGGGGGCCGGCAGTCTGGCCTCCTCGCTGGCCACCTCGATCTCCCAGGCGGCGGCGCACGCCGCCTCGGCCTCGCTGGGCACCACCCTGACCCAGCGTCAGCAGGCCCAGGGCGGACAGCCGACCAACGCCGAGGCGCTGGTGCTCGCCGACCCGATCACCGTCACGGTGGCGGTCGGGCACCCGATCGGTTCCAACAGCGGACTGGGGCTGACGGCGTTCTACTACTCGCTGCTGCTGGTGCTGATGGGCTTCCTGGGCGGCAACGTGATCAACAACAGCGTGGACATCGCCCTCGGCTATGCGGCCAGCGAGTTCGGACCGTGGCGCCGGGAGCTGCCCACCGTGCCGATCAGCCGCACCCAGACGCTGGTGGTCACCTCGTCGATGTCGGTCGTGCTCTCGGTACTGACCTCCAGCATGATCATGCTGGCCGGCGTGGTGATCCTCGACATGGACGCCTCGCACCTGCCGCTGCTCTGGGTCTACTCGGTCTGCGCCACCGCCACCGTGGGGCTCGGCACCCAGGCGCTGAACGCCGCGTTCGGCGGCATCGGGCAGCTGATCAGCATGTTCATCTTCATCGCCCTCTCGCTGCCGTCCTCCGGCGCCACCATCCCGCTGCAGGCGCTGCCCACCTTCTACAAGGTGCTCTCCTACTTCGAGCCGATGCGCCAACTCACCGACGGGGTCCGGGCGATCCTCTACTTCGACGCCCGTGCCGACGCCGGGCTAGCCCGGGCCTGGAGCATGATGGCCGTGGGGCTGGTGGCGGCGCTGGTCTTCGGCTTCGCGATGACCAGGTACTACGACCGCAAGGGGCTGCACCGGATCGTCCCCGAGCACCAGCACCCGCAGGATCAGCCGTCGGGCGCCTGAACGAGACCCGACGCGACTCGCGACGCGACGCCCGAGGCGGCAGCGGACGAGACGGCGGAGGGGACGGCCGGCGGGCCGAGCGGCGTCACGATCGCCGTCTCCAGGAAGCCGCCCAGTACCCGGTCCGGGTTCCGGCGGTCCCGGTCCGCGATGATCGCCCAGCGGGTGTAGTTCAGTTCGGCCAGCCGCGGGCGACGGTAGAGCTGCTGCTTGACCAGCCGCAGCCGGCTGCTGTCGGGGCTCCAACCGAGCAGCTGGGCCGCCGTCTGCAACCGGGAGTCGGCCGCCGGGTTGGGCGAGCCGGTGACACTGCTGGTGTTGAGCTCGGCGGCCAGACTGCCGGAGGCGGCGTTGGTCAGCTGGATCCGTTCGCCGTCGCGCACGCAGACGGTGGCTGCGACGGTGGTGCCGCCCGGGCGGGCGATGGCCGTCCAGGCCCAGGCGGTGAGCCCTTCGTGCAGCGGGAGTTCACCCCAGTTGTGGTCCAGGTAGGCGCCGCCCTCGAGCCGGGCCGCGCGACCGCGCCAGCGGACCTCGCCGGTCGCGCGGCCGTGCGGCACCGGCACGTGCCAGTTGTTGCTGCGTCCGGTCGCCTGCTCGACGAAGAGCCGGCGCTGCGGCGGTCCCCAGGGCGAGGACTGGGGGTAGACCGTGAGTCGTAGCTCGAGGCCTTCGGCGCGCACGGAGATCCGGTAGTCGGTGGCCGTCTGCACCACCATGGCGTCGGCCCACAGCGTGTCGTCGCGCAGCACCGCGGCCAGGGGTATGCGCCAGGACCCGCTGCGCGCCGTGGTGGTGTCCAGCAGGCTGACGGACAGATAGGGCGTCGACCCGCCGAGCAGATCGGTCCGGTGGACGGTCACGGTCAGCAGGGTTTCGGGATCAGCGACTTGGAGATACCACCATTCGAACGCGTCAGGCAATCGTGCGGCCTCTCTGGGTGAACAGCGTGACATCCTCGCTGTAGCGCGGCTGGCTGTTGTGGAAGTCGTAGTTGCCGCGCACCACATGACGGTAGGCCTCGGCCACCCGGAGGTAGACCGGTTCGGCTGGTAGCTCGCGCAGAGCGGACTGGAAGGTGTAAAGGAGCCGGTCGGCGATGGCGGCGACCTGGCGGGCCGCGTGCTGCAGGCCGCGGCCGTTCTGCTGCTGGACGATCAGCACGGCGTTGTACTGCTGACCAGTGGCGATGTCGCGGGTGACGGAGCGCAGGTCGTTGTAGAGGCCGCACCACTGCGCGCCCAGCGAGCGTGCCTGGGCCAGCGCGGGCAGGTTCCGGACCGCCTGCGGAAGGTCGATGTCGGCCGCGTACTCGGCGAGGTGCATGCAGGTGCGGATGTTGCTGCTGAGACTGCGGTGGGCGAGGTACTCGCCCAAGGCCATCGGCTGCCGCAGCCGGCCGGCCGCCGCCTCCGTCACCAGGGTGCCGAGCCAGGCGGCCGACTCGGCGCGGAAGGCCTCCTGCCAACCCGGTGAGCGGCCGGCGCACAGTTCGGCGTAGACCTGCCGGGCCGGCCACAGCCGGTCGTGGCGGTGCTGGTCGTCGAGGGCCCGCCCGTCCATGGCGTCCGTGAGGTCCGCGACCGCCCGGGCCGTCTGCGCCAGGCTGCCGGCGGTCTCCTCCAGCGCGTCGTCGATCACCCAACTCCAGAGCGCGAACCGGCACAGCAGGGCGAGCTGCTCGGGTCCGGCCTGCGGATAGCAGTGGCCGACGAAGACCTCCGGGCCGGTGCGGTGCATCCTGGCGAGCACCACCGGGTCGGCCAGTAGTCCCGCCGCCCGGGCCCAGCGGTACATCTCCCGGCTCGCGCCGGGAAGATCCGCAGGGGGCGGGCTTGCCGGAAATGGCATGTCGACCTCAGGTCGACCGGACCTTGTCCGTTTCAATGCACCCACCTCCCGCTGTAGTTGAGCCGTCCACTGCGGATACCGCAGGAAGTGCACGCGGGAAACATTTCAGACGAACACAAGTGCGTATCAAATTACGGGTTCTGACGCATCGACGGGTCCCGGTCCGCATCCCGGTCCGCATCCCGGTCCCCGTCCCGGTCCGCGTCCGGGGCCGCGTCCGGGGCCGCCGGCTCGGGCGTCGCGGCGGGGGACAGCCTCCTGGCTGCGCGAAAGGGGCCCGCGACGAGGTCGCGGACCCGACAGGGAATGATCGCCGTGAAGTTCTCGCTTAGGAGTGCGAGACACCAGTACAAGGAGGATCCAGTGTCCGCACAGACGCAGAAGGCCGTCCTGGCGGGTGGGTGCTTTTGGGGGGTGCAGGCGCTTGTCCGCAGGCAGCCCGGAGTAACCGGCACGCGGGTCGGCTACAGCGGCGGCGACGTCGCCAATGCCACGTACCGTAACCACGGCACCCACGCCGAGTCGATCGAGATCACCTTCGACCCCGCCGTCACCGACTTCCGCACGATCCTGGAGTTCTTCTTCCAGATCCACGACCCCAGCACCAGGAACCGCCAGGGCAACGACATCGGGACCAGCTACCGGTCGGCGATCTTCTACCAGGACGAGGAGCAGAAGCGGATCGCGGAGGACACCATCGCCGACGTGGACGCCTCCGGCCTGTGGCCCGGCAAGGTCGTCACCGAGGTGTCCCCGGTGGGGCCCTTCTGGGAGGCCGAACCCGAGCACCAGGACTACCTCGAGCGCTACCCCGACGGCTACACCTGCCACTTCGTCCGCCCCGGCTGGAAGCTGCCGCGGCGCGCCGAGCGGACCGCCTGAGCGCAGGGTCGTCCTCCACTGACGTCGCACCACCACTGACGTCGAACCACGGTGTCGGCACGGGCGTTCCCGTGCCGACACCGTGGTTCCGGGCCCCGGGCCGGTCAGACCCGGTCGGCCGCGATCAGCACGTACTGGAAGGAGCCGTCCTTGTAGGAGGAGAGGAACGCTTCCTCGATGCCGGTGACCAGCGAGGAGGTGGCGCGCAGCTCCCAGTAGGGCAGGGTCGCCGGTGTGAGGTCGATGACGGCCTGTGGCACCAGGCGGTTGTCCGCCATGGCCTTCAGGTACTCCCGGCGGGAGTGGATGTTGCACTCGAAGTGCGCGTTGATCTGCGACACCCATTTCGAGGGCTGCCCGTAGGCGGGGTTCCAGCAGCCGGTGATGGTCACGTACCGGCCGCCGACCGCGAGGATCCGGGCGTGCTCGGCGAAGAGGTCGTCCAGGTCCACGTACATGCTGGACTCGTTGTTCCAGGAACCCGCCACCTGCCCGGTCTCGAAGGGCATGTCCAGCATGTTGCAGACCCGGGAGCGGACGAACTGGTCGACACCGAGCTGGCGGGCCCGCTGGTTGCCGAACTCGGCCTGCTTGGCCGAGAGGGTGACGCCCTCGACCCGGCAGCCGAACCGCTGGTGGGCCATCACCATCGAGCCGCCACGACCGCAGCCGGCATCCACCAAGGTGGCGTCGCGTGGAATGCGGCCCAGGTGGTCCAGCAGCAGGTCGGCCTGCGCGGACTCCAGTCGGTGCAGTTCGGCGATCACCTTCTTCTCGTGCTCGCTGTCACCGGGGGCGCCGATCGCGGTGCGGTCGACGTCGCCGATGCCGTAGTGGTGGTGGTAGAGGCCGTCGACGTCGCCCAGGCGGAGATTGACCGGGCGTGCCTCCTGGTCCCAGTAGCGGGCGATGTCGTCCTGGTAGGGCGTCGCGGGGCCGGGGATGCTGGCGGCGGTGCTCGGGCCGGGGGTGAGGTCGGTCGTTGTCACTGGTCGGTCAGCTCCTTGGCTACCAGAAATCGGGCAGGCTGTAGCGGTATGTGTTGGTGCAGTGCCAGTGGTGGTTGCCGTCGACCCAGGCGGCCACGCCGCGCAGGAACCGGACCACCGTGGGGGCGGGATGCGCGGCGGCCACGGCTGCCGCGGCCGCCTCGAAGGCGTGCATGAGCTCGTTGTGGACTTCGACCGCCTTCAGGTACGCCTCGCGGTCGGTGCACTTCTCGCGCTCGGCGATCACCACCGGCAGGTTCAGGTGCCGGCCGGGGCTGGCCAGCTCCTTGGTGTACGAGTACAGGTCGTTGACGATGGTGGTCGCGTTGGAGCCGAGTGCGATGACGCGCTGCATGGCGGGCAGCGCGTGCAGATCGGCCGGGAGCTCGTAGCCGTCGACGGTGTCGGTGATGGTCGGGCAGGGGCGGAAGTTGTTGAACTGACGCATCGCCAGGTACTCCCACACCTCCGGCAGGTAGTCCGTCTCGGCCCAGGCGGCCTCGGCGAGGTATCCCAGGTGGAGGCGGGCCATGTCGTGCCGGTACCGGTCCGCCTGGGAGGGGGTGGCCGCCGCGGTGAAGTACTGCATGGCGGAGCGGTAGGCGCGCCGAGGGGCGTCCGAGTGCAGCGACGCCGCCCAGTCCGGCCCGTACTCCTGCGTGGTGTGCAGCGGGTCGAGCGCGGTGTGCGCCAGCAGCAGCCGGCCACCGAGGCCGACGGGTGAGCCGCCGTGGTCCTCGCAGTAGCAGTCGTCCAGCGCGTTCTCGGCCGCCATCAGCCGGGTGGCGATCATCAGGTGGTCGACGCTGGGGGCGTCGGGGTGGCAGGCGACCATGTAGCGGCCGAGGTCGAAGCCGTCGAACTGGTCCTCCCACTCCGGCGGGAACAGCTGGACCTCCTCCACCGCCCACTGCTTGACCCGCCGGCCCACCTCGGCCACCCGCTCGGGGTCGGGCTCCGGCACCGGGTGGTGGTAGAGGCCCGGGATCGGCCGGCCGGCCCCGGGTGTCGCGTCAGGTGCGCCCAGTTCGGGTGCGCCCAGTTCGGGTGCGTGGAGTTCGGGTGCGCGGAGTTCGGGTGTGTCGGGTTCGACTGCGTCGGGTGCCTCGTGCGGTGCGTCCGACCGGACCGGGAGCAGGCCGGCCGTGCCGAGACCACTGGGGCCGCGCAGAATCCGTTCGATGGCTGTGGAGTTCACGACCGCACCGCCTGTGGTGCGGCAAACGGTCTCCCGACATCGGGCATTGACTACTCCTTGTGCGTACTGGTGCAGACCGGCGGGACCGACGCGGCCCGATCAGGCCGCCGGTCGGCGCCGCTCACCCAGCTAACTTGACCACGAGCGCGGCCCGCAATCCCCGCCTGCCCAGCGCATACGCGCACTGGAGTGGCGCGCGCGATCATCACGGACTCCACTCGGAACGTCGACAAAGAGGGCTTTTGTCGCACACCCATCCGCAGGAATCCGCAGGCATTTTCGGTACTTTTCGGGGGATCGCGCAGAAATGCCAAAGGAGGGGACGCAATTGATACGATGATCGGCCGAGCATCTTCTTTCGAAGACCGCACCATGGGCGCGAGAGGTCTGGGATACTCATCAGCTACCCGCCTGGGCAGAGCCCGGCTCGACGCGAGCCCGTCAGGCGCAGGAGGGGCACAGCCCGCGGTAGGTGACCTCGACCCCGGACACGCTGAAGCCGAACCGCTCCTCGGTCGGGAGGTCGGCCAGCGGGTCGCCGTTCGGGTGGACATCGCGGATGGCGCCGCAGCCGGAGCAGACCAGATGCTGGTGCGGGCGGTGCGCGTTGGGGTCGTAGCGCTTCGCCCGGCCGTCGGTGGAGACCTCGGTGACCTCACCGATGGAGACCAACTCGCCCAGGGTGTTGTAGACCGTCGCCCGGGAGATCTCCGGCAGCCGCTGCGCCGCGCGGGCGTGCACCTCGTCGGCGGTGAGGTGCACGTGGTCGCCGTCGAGGACCTCGGCGACGACGCGCCGCTGGGAGGTCATCCGCCAGCCGCGCCTGCGCAGTCGCTCCAGCAGCTCACTCATCTCGAATCCCCTGTTCAGGTCCGGTGGGACAGACGATTTCTACAAGTCGATGTCCAGGCTCCGATTGGATGGCTATTTGGTGCTCTTCTTGACTTGGATTCTGTCCATCGTAGGATCGGTTTCGGAGATAGCCAAGGGTCAGCGTCGGTCCGGAAGGAATCCCATGTCTGAGAACCATGATGCAATCGTCGGAGACGCCAAGGCGGAGGGCGCGGGTGGCTGCCCGGTCGTGCACGGCCGCGCCCCGCACCCGACCCAGGGCGGCGGGAACCGCCAGTGGTGGCCGGAGCGGCTCAACCTGAAGATCCTCGCCAAGAACCCCGCCGTGGCCAACCCGCTCGGCGAGGAGTTCGACTACGCCGAGGCGTTCAAGACCCTCGACCTCCCGGCCGTGAAGCGGGACATCGCCGAGGCGCTGACGACCTCGCAGGACTGGTGGCCGGCCGACTACGGCCACTACGGCCCGCTCATCATCCGGATGGCCTGGCACAGCGCGGGCACCTACCGGATCAGCGACGGCCGCGGCGGCGCCGGCGCCGGCCAGCAGCGCTTCGCCCCGCTCAACAGCTGGCCCGACAACGCGAACCTCGACAAGGCCCGCCGGGTGCTGTGGCCGGTCAAGAAGAAGTACGGCCAGAACCTCTCCTGGGCCGACCTGATGATCCTGGCCGGCAACGTCGCCCTGGAGTCGATGGGATTCCAGACCTTCGGCTTCGGCGGCGGTCGGGCGGATGTCTGGGAGCCCGACGAGGACGTCTACTGGGGTCCCGAGACCACCTGGCTCGGCGACGAGCGCTACTCCGGCAACCGGGAGCTGGAGGACCCGTTCGGCGCGGTCCAGATGGGCCTCATCTACGTCAACCCGGAAGGCCCCAACGGCAACCCGGACCCGCTCGCCGCGGCCCGCGACATCCGTGAGACCTTCCGCCGGATGGCGATGAACGACGAGGAGACGGTCGCCCTGATCGCCGGCGGCCACACCTTCGGCAAGACCCACGGTGCGGGCCCGGCGGACAGCGTCGGCGCCGACCCCGAGGCCGCCCCGCTCGAGCAGCAGGGTCTCGGCTGGGCGAGCAGCCACGGCACCGGCAAGGGCGGCGACGCGATCACCAGCGGCCTCGAGGGCGCGTGGACACCCACCCCGGTGACCTGGAACAACAGCTTCTTCGAGACCCTGTTCGGCTACGAGTGGGAGCTGACGCAGAGCCCCGCCGGTGCCCACCAGTGGAAGCCGAAGGACGGCGCCGGCGCGGGTACCGTCCCCGACGCCCACGACCCGGCCAAGAGCCACGCCCCGACCATGCTGACGACCGACCTCTCGCTGCGTCTCGACCCGGTCTACGAGCCGATCTCACGCCGTTTCCTGGAGCACCCCGAGGAGCTCGCGGACGCCTTCGCCCGGGCCTGGTTCAAGCTGACCCACCGTGACATGGGCCCGATCGCGCGCTACCTCGGCCCGGAGGTCCCGACCCAGCCGCTGCTCTGGCAGGACCCGCTGCCCGCGGTGACGCACCAGCTCGTCGACGCCGCGGACATCGCCGCGCTCAAGGGCCAGATCCTCGCCGCAGGCCTGTCGGTGTCCCAACTCGTGTCCACCGCATGGGCGTCGGCTGCTTCCTTCCGCGGCAGCGACAAGCGCGGTGGCGCCAACGGCGCGCGGATCCGGCTCGAGCCGCAGCGCAGCTGGGAGGTCAACGAGCCCGACCAGCTGGCGACCGTGCTGCGCACCCTGGAAGGCATCCAGCAGGCCTTCAACAGCGCCCAGACCGGCGGCAAGCAGATCTCGCTCGCCGACCTGATCGTGCTGGCCGGTGCCGCCGCCGTCGAGCAGGGCGCCAAGGCGGCCGGCTTCGACGTCGAGGTGCCGTTCACACCGGGCCGCGCGGACGCGGTGCAGGAGCAGACCGATGTGGACTCCTTCGCCGCGCTCGAGCCGGCGGCCGACGGGTTCCGCAACTACCTCGGCAAGGGCAACCGGCTGCCGGCCGAGTACCTGCTGATCGACCGGGCGAACCTGCTGACCCTGAGCGCCCCCGAGCTGACGGCCCTGGTCGGCGGCCTGCGGGTACTGGGTGCGAACCACCAGCAGTCCTCGCTGGGCGTCCTCACCACCACCCCGGGCTCGCTGACCAACGACTTCTTCGTCAACCTGCTCGACCTGGGCACCACCTGGCAGGCGACCTCGGAGGACGCGACCACCTTCGAGGGCCGCGATGCCGCCACCGGCGAGCTCAAGTGGACCGGCAGCCGGGCCGACCTCGTCTTCGGCTCGAACTCCGAGCTGCGCGCGCTCGCGGAGGTCTACGCGAGCGATGACGCGAAGCAGAAGTTCGTGAAGGACTTCGTCGCGGCCTGGGACAAGGTGATGAACCTGGACCGGTTCGACCTGGCCTGATCACCCTGGTCCGATCATGACGTCCAGGTCGGCCCGGGTGGCCGACCTGGACGTCCTCAGTTCCTACCCGGCCGTCACTCGCTCGATCCCGGGGTACCCACGGTCGCCACGCCGAACTCTCCTCATCTGGACGTGCGGACTGGAGCCGACGGCTCCGGTCCGCCCAGAACACCACCCCCGTGGATGTCCTGGCGATCTCCATCCTGGGTGCTGAGCGCCCTCGACTCCATGGCGTTCATCTGGCGTTTCGCCGGCACGCCAACTGGTGTTCGAGGGCATCGGCCCCGTAAGGTCGACGATCACGGGCGTCGGAGGCCGGGACTGGGGGAACCGCGCCACCGCCACGCGCACATCACGACATTGGCTGTCCGAGGGGCGAGAGTGGCAGATTTCGGCGCGCTGCTACGGGAGTTCCGGCGTCGAGCCGGCTGGACGCAGGAGGAGCTGGCAGAGCGGTCAGGACTCTCCCCGCACGCGATCAGCGTGCTGGAGACCGGGCGGCGCCGGCCACGACTGTCCTCGGTGACCCTGCTGGCCAAGGCGCTGGGCCTGGCCACGGCGGAACGCGATCGGCTGCTGGCGGCGGCCCAGGACCAGGCACCGGCGGCCGAGCAACGGGCGGCCGGCCCCGGTGAGGCCGCGGACCGGCCCGTGCCGCGCCTGCTGCCGTACGCCGTCGCTGACTTCACCGGCCGCGCGGCCGAGCTGGACCGACTGCTGGAGCTGGCCGGCGGGGTGAGCCCGCAGCCCGGCTCGGCCGTGGTGATCTCCGCCATCGACGGCATGGCCGGCGTGGGCAAGACCGCGCTGGCCGTCAAGGCCGGCCACGCGCTGGCCGACCGCTTCCCCGACGGTCAGATCTTCCTCGACCTGCACGGCTTCACCCCCGGACAGCGCCCGCTGGATCCCGGCGCCGCGCTGGCCCGGCTGCTTCGCGCGGTCGGCGTGGACGAGGCCCGGGTGCCCGAGCGGCTGGACGACCGCACCAACCTGTGGCTCAGCGAGGTCGCCCAGCGCCGGCTGCTGATCGTGCTGGACAACGCCCTCGACACCGAGCAGGTCCGTCCGTTGATCCCGGGGCACCCGGGAAGCCTGGTGCTGATCACCTCCCGGCGTCGCCTGCCCACGCTCGACGGCGCGGTCAGCCTGTCGCTGGACGTGCTGGCGCACGGCGAGGCGGTGGCGCTGTTCACCGAGATCGTCGGCGCGCAGCGGGTCGCCGAGCACCCCGAGGCGGTGTCGGAGATCGTCGACCTGTGCGGGCGGCTGCCGCTCGCGGTCCGGATCTCCGCCGCGCGGCTGGCCCACCGCAGCACCTGGACGCCGGACCACCTGCTGGCCCGGCTGCGGGACCAGCACCAGCGGTTAGCTGAACTGTCCGCCGAGGCCCCGGGCGAGGACCACGGCGTCGCGGCGGCCTTCGCCGTCTCCTACGACGCCCTCGACCCGGACCAGCAGCGCGCCTTCCGGCTCGCCGGGCTCCATCCGGGCGAGGACTTCTGCGCCCGCGCCGTCGGCGCGCTGTCCGGCATCGCGTCCGTCCGGGCCGAGGAACTCCTGGAGGACCTGCTCGACCACCACCTGCTCATCGAACACGCCCCCGGCCGCTACACCTTCCACGACCTGCTGCGCCAGCACGCGCTGCGGACGGCCGAGGCGGCGGAGCCCGAGGAGGTCCGGCAGGCTGCGGTCGGGGCGCTGCTCGACCACTACCGGTACACCGCGCTGACCGCCATGACTACCGTGTACCCGCACGATCTGAACCGGTTGCCCCGGCTCGGCGCGCCCGGCGGTGAGCGGGTCGAGGTCGGCGAGGAGGCCTGCGCGCTGTCCTGGCTGCTGGCCGAGCGGGCCAACCTGGTCGCGTGCGCGCAGTGCCCGGCCGCCCGCGAAGTGCCCGGCTATGCCCGCGACCTGTCCAGCATCCTCTACCGCTATCTGGACATCCGCGGCTTCTACTCCGACGCGCTGGCGCTGCACGCGGCGGCCCTGCACACCACCCGGGCCGAGCAGGACCGGGCCGGCCAGGTCCAGGCGCTGATCGGGCTCGGCAGCGCGTACTGGCGGCTCGGCCAGTTCCCGAGGGTGCTCGACCACTACCTGGAGGCGCTCGCGCTCGCCCGCGAGCTCGACGACCTGGGGAGCGTGGCCCGCTGCCTGAGCAACCTCGGCATGACCTACCTCCAGACCGGCCACTACGCCGAGGCCGTCGACTTCTGCCAGCAGGCCCTCCACCTGTCCGAGCAGGTCGGCGACCGGCTCGCCCGCAGTCACGGCCTGACCAACATCGCCCTCGCCTACGACCGGCTCGGCCGCTACGAGGAGGCCCTCGACTACCACCGGCAGACCCTGGAGTCCGGCCGCGAGACCGGCGTCCGGGTGGTCGAGGCGCGGGCGCTGTTGAACCTCGGCATGACGGAGTCCCGGCTGGGACGCTTCGGCGAGGCCCTCGACCACCTGGAGCAGGCCCGCCTGCTGGCCGAGGAGATCGGCGACCCCAACACCGAGGCGATCACCCTGACCAACCTCGGCGCCGTCCACCAGCGCCTCGGCCAGTACCCCGAGGCGCTGGAGTACTGCGGGCGCGCCCTCGACATCTTCCGCGCCCACGACGACCGCGCCTGGGAGGCCCGGGCCACCCACCTGCTGAGCCGCGTCCACACCGACCTCGGCCGCTACCAGGAGGCCGGCGAGCGCCAGGCGTGGGCGCTGGCCACCGCCCGGGAGCTCGGTGACACCAGCCTGGAGGCGGACGCGCTGAACGCACTCGGCGAGAACACCCGGGCCGGCGGGGCACCCGCCGAGGCCCTCGACCTGCACGGCCAGGCACTCGCGCTGGGCACCGAACAGACCGACCTGCTGGTCCAGGCCCGCGCCCAGGCCGGCCTCGGCGACGCCTGCCACGACCTCCAGCAGCTCGCGCAGGCCGCCACCCACTGGCGGCGGGCCCACGCGCTCTACCGGCAACTCGGCGTCCCCGAAGCCGAGTCGTTCCCGCCGAAGCTCGCGGCCCTCGGCGAGCCGGTGGCGGGCTGACGGTCGGCGATCAGCCCAGGTTCACCCACTCGCCGAGCGGGCGGTCCTCCGTCACCCGGGTGTCGGGATGCCGCTCGCCGTCGGCGACCGAGATGGTGCGGACCTGGTTCTGGTGGAACACCCAGAACCGGCTCTGGCCGGCCGCCCGCTGCTGCCACGGCACCGGGAGGAAGGCGTCGACCCGGGTGATGCCGGTCAGCGACTCCCAGAGGCCGAGCTCGTTGTCGCCGCGCTCGCGGACGTCGGTGTGCCGCTCGCCGTCGGCGACCGAGATCAGCCGGTAGAGCTGCTTGCCCTGGACGGTGTGGAAGACCCAGAACCAGCTCTTGCCCGCGTTGCGCTGCAGGTCGGGGACCGGCAGGAAGGCGTCCACCTGGGAGACCCCGTCCAACGACTTCCAGAGGCCGAGCCTGCGGTCCTCCTTCTCCAGGGTGCTGGTGTGCCGCTCGCCGTCGGCGATCGAGATGATCCGGTAGAGCTGCTCGGTCCCGACGGTGTGGAAGACCCAGAACCAGCTCTTCCCGCCGACCCGCTGCATGTCCGGGAACGGCAGCACGGCATCGATCCGGCCGACTCCGCTCAGCGCCCGCCAACTGCTGATGTCGTCGGTCGGGCGCAGCACCCGGTCGGTGCTGTCCCGGCCGTCCTCGACGGCGATCGGGCGGACCTTGTCCCGCTGGAAGAGCCAGTACTGGCTGACGCCGTTGAACCGCTGCTGGTCCGGGACCGGCACGATCTGGTCGACCGCCGCCGCCGTCGGGACGTGCCCGTCCAACTGCCCCTTGGCCAGCGCCTTCAGGGTGCTGATCGAGGGGGCGAAGGTGTAGACGGCGCCCTCGGTGCGGACGAACCGCTTGAAGTTCAGCTGGGTGGTGATCCGCTTGGCGGTGTCGGTCTGGCTCTCGAAGTGGACGGTGCCGTCGTTGATCCGGGGAGGCAGCTTCCCGCTGATCATCGTGTCCGGACCGGGCATCCGGTCGCGGCCGGGCGGGAAGTTCGCGATGTTCACCCAGTCCTTCTGGATGAACTCGAACTGCTCCACCAGATCGGACTGGTAGCAGATGAAGAGCAGTCCGCGGGAGGCGTCCGGACCGCCCGAGGCGCCGGCCGACGGGTCGAAGGGCTGGCCGTACGGGGCGCCGCGCCGCATGATCCGGCGGGCGTCCATGAACTTCTCCGGGACGAGTTCACCGTCGACCAGTCCGTCCCTGGGGGCGGTCTGGCGCAGGTGGGAGAAGAGCGGGGTCTTGTGGCCGTGCGGGTCGTCGCTGAAGCTGAGGTCGTTGTCCCGGGTGGCGGCCGGGTCGTCGGCCGGGTCGTGGGTCGGGCACTTGTGGACCGGGGCGCCGGAGCGCCAACGGCCCACCAGGCGGGCGGCGAGCCACTCGACCGTGGCGTTCTCCGGCACGGCCCCCTTGGTGTCCTTCAACACCTTGAGCTGGTCCGCGACCTGCGCCCACCAGCCCGGGACGTCCTGGCCGAGGCGGCGGATCACCTGGAACGAACCGTCGTTCATCCACGGCGGGATGTCCTTCGCCGGGAACTTGCGCCGGTCGCCCTCGACTTCGATCCGGGGGCGGCCGAGGACGAACTCGCCGGGCGGGATCAGCCGGGTGCCGGGGTGGCCCTTGACGTAGCCCGCGCGGTTCGGGTCCTCCTCGTCGAAGTCCTGCACCCCCGGCTCGCTGATGCCGTCCTTGAAGCCGAAGTGCTCCTTGCCGCGGCGCGGGCCCTGCAGGGTCGCGGCGTTCTGCTGGAAGACGATCATCCCGGCCGCCTTGGTCACGGCCTCGCGCTGCTCGTCCAGCGCGATCTGCAGGTCCTCGGGGGTGTCGGAGGCGATGGTGAGCACCGCGTGGATGGTCCGGCCGCCGTCGTACCCGAAGAGCCAGTTCTCCCGGGCGCTGTCGTCGATGTCGCCGAGGGCGATGGCCCGGGAGAAGGCGCCCTCCACGAAGGCCTCGAGGGTGGTCTTCGGCGGGACCTTGGGGATCGGGTCCGGCCGGCCGGTGAGGAACTGGAGGCCCGGGTAGGTGACGCTGACGCCGAGCCAGGTCGCCTTGAGCGCCTCCGGGTCGTCACCGCCGGAGGTCTTGCGGGCGTCGCTGAACTTCTTGTTGAAGTCGGCGACCCGCTTGGTGGTGGCGATGCGCGGCGCCAGCTCCGCGAGCCAGGCCTGGGCCCGTGCCTGTTCCTCGAACTGGAGGAACAGCAGGGACACGTGGTCCTTCTTGAAGCCGGCGAGCACGTCCCCCTGGATCTCGGTGTTCTCGCGCAGCGGCAGTTCGGTTGCCATGGTCTGCTCCGTCAAGGTGGCCCGGCCCCGGCTGCTCGCCCGACGGCGGTCAGCCAGGGCCGGGCAGGGGTGGGGTGGCGGTCAGGCGTTCGGGTCCAGCTGGACCCACTTGGCCATGCTGGGCACGCCCTTGTCGTTGAGCAGGAAGAGCATGTAGTAGCCGGGCGTGGCCGCCTCGGGCGTCGCGGGCGACTTCAGCAGCAGCTGGTTGCGGCCGGTGTTGGCGATCGGCAGCTCGATGTACCGCTGGCTGGTGTCCACCGAGTGGGTCGAGGTGATCGGCGCGACCAGGACGGCCTTGGAGATCCCGGTCGTGGTGGTGCCCACCGGGAAGTACTGGTTGAAGCCGATCGGGCCGTCCGGGACCTTGCTCAGCTCCGGGCGGGGGCCCTGGAACAGGTACGGCGGCTCGTAGATCTCGATGGTGCCGTTCGCGTTGGGGTTGTTGATGTCCGGGTTGCTGGCGAGCTGCTGGAGCTCGTCACCGGTCACCATGATCCGGCCGTCCGGCAGCAGCACCGCGTTGGAGTGGTAGCCGCGCGGCAGCCGCTGGGCCGGGCCGAGCGTCCAGCTGCCGTTCGCGTCACGCAGTTCGGTCTGACGGTACTTCAGGTCCGCGTTGGGGTTGTAGTCGCCGAAGCCGTAGTCGCGGATGCCGTAGGCGCCGTTGACCGTGAAGAGTTGGCCGTTGGGCAGGATCAGGGTGTCGTCCTGGGCGCGGCCGAACGCCCGCGGGGTGTCGGTGGTCCACCGGCCACCGGAGAACTTGTAGGTGTTCTTGTCGTTGTGGTTGCCGCCGAGGATCAGCACCGAGTTCGGGCCCGCGGCGCCGTTCGGCAGGGCGACCGCGGAGCCGTACATCCGCAGGCCGCCGTCGGGGCGGTTGGGCAGCGGGCTGCGGGTCTCCTGGTTGGGATCGAACAGGAACTGCTGGTCGGCGTCGCGCCCGAAGCCGTAGACCTTGCCGTCGTTCAGCGAGAACAGGTGCGGATAGTCCATCCGGTACGGCGCGTCGGCCTTCTGCCACTGGTACACCGGGTTGTTCTCGGTGAAGGTCCGGCTGTACGGCACGTCGGCCTTGGACACCGGGAAGCGTTCGATCAGCGGGGTGGGCATGCCCCAGCCCAACTCGGTCTGGCCCGACATGATCAGCTGCCGGCCGTCCGCGCCGGTGACCACGCTCGGGTACCAGCGGCCGACCGCCATGTCCTGCTGCTGCAGCCACTTCTCGTTGTACGGGTCGAAGACCATCGAGAACCGGGCCCCGGCGCCGTTGTTGCCGCCGAAGTTGCCGCCGAAGACGCCCACCATGCCGTTGGGCAGGTAGGAGTGGCCCGCGCAGAAGAGCGGCGCGGGCCGCGGCTCGTTCTTGCCGTCGTCCAGGTTGACCGTCGGCGGCGGGACGGACTTGAAGGCGTCCGGTCCGGTGCCCAGGCTCGGATCCCACAGGTAGGCGCGGCCGGCGTTCTCCCTGCCGATGGTCTGGGTCGGCGCCGGCTCCTTCTGCGGGTTGGTCTCGATGCGTTCGAAGGAGAAGAGCAGCACCTTGCCGGTGGGCAGCAGGGCGACGTGGTCGCCGAAGTCCGGGGACTTGAAGTAGTCGGTGAACCGGCCGTACTTCGCCGTGTCGGGGAACTTGGCGTTGAGCGCGGCCTGCGAGTCGGTCAAGGACTTGAACCGCATGGTCCGGATCGGGTCCGGGTACTCGCCGACCGCCCGCAGACCGATCCGGTCCCTGGCCATCGACTCGGCGGCGGCCTGGCCGAAGGTCGCCACCTCGTCGGGCCGCAGCTCCGTGTTCAGCTGCTCGGGGGTGATCCGCAGCGCGCCCCAGCCGCCGGGCTGGTCGGCGGCGAAGGCGGGGGCCTGCGACAGGGGCGTGGTCAGTACTGCTGCGGTGGTCAGGGCGAGGGTGGCGGCACCGGCCGCGAACGCCGCTGACAGTCTCCTGCGTGACATGGAACTCCTTGCATCCGAGTGCATGGCCCGATGGCAGCCAGGGCGTCGCCCAGACGCCGGCCAACGGTGATCAGCGAAGCACTCCGGTGGTCAGTTCGCATGCAGACACGCCTTGGTGGACAACGGCGCACCGGTAAATTTGTTCACGATCCATCACGCTGCGTGTCGGGCGCGGGCATCGGATGCGGACATGCTGCAATGACCGAAAACCCCCTCAGCGGAAGGAGCGCCCCAGTGATCAGCACCACCCGTTTCGGCATGGCCGCTGCCGCAGGTGCCGCACTGCTCTTGGTCGTCACCGGCAGCAGCGCGGCAGCCGGCTCGAAGCGCATGCAGCCGCACGCGATCATCGGAGACGTCGTCAAGAACGGTGCGGACGGCATCGAGCGAACGCTGCCGTGCCCGCCGGACGAGAACGTCATGGGCGGAGGATTCACCGTCTCCGCGGAGCCGGGCCGGCAACTCGACGCGACTCCGGCCGACGTGCTGACCAGTCGACCCACCGTCGACGCCACCGGCTGGATCGTGGCGGTGCACAAGCGGGTCCTGGCGACCGGAAACCATGCTGCGGAGCCGGCCGACCTCACGATCCAAGTCGTGTGCACCGAGGGCGAGATCACCCCGGGCGGCTGACCGGCCGATCCGCCCGGTCGGGGGAGTTGGACCGGTGAGGCTCCCGGACCGCACGCCTAGGAGCCTCACCGGGGTTCAGGGGCGGGTCAGTTGACGGCCCAGTGCTGCAGTGTGGAACCGGTGTCGGCCTGTTGGGTGACCAGCGCGCCGTCCGAGCCGGAGGCGGTGGTCAGCAGCAGGCCGCTGCTCTGCGAGGCGACGGTGTAGCCGCCGCTCACCGCCGTCACCACCCAGCGCTGGTTGCCGTTGCCGGTGCAGGTCCACTGGATCACCTGGGCGCCCGGGGCGGTGGAGCCGCCACTGACGTCCATGCAGAGGTTCGACTGGCTGTTGACGATCTGGTAGGAGCCGTCGGACTGCTGGGTGAAGACCCAGTTCTGGTTGCCGCCGCCATTGGGCGTCCAGGTGATCAGCTGGGTGCCCGGACTGGTGGAGTGGTTCGGGTCGTCCAGTGCCTTGCCCGAGGCGGTCAGCGTGTGGGTGCCGTTGAGCGCGGGGGTCGAGTCGACCTGACTGAACGTCAGGGTCTGCTCGGCGGCGGTGCGGGCGCCGCCGACCGCGTTGCCGGTGGTGTTGGTCCAGCTGCGGGTGGGCGTGGTCTCGGCGAGCCGGCTGCTGTCGGAGGAGAGCCCGAGCACCAGGCCGCTGTAGCGGTTGACCAGGTGGAAGCTGCCCGCCGGGCCGGGAATCACGAACCACTGCTGGCCGACCGAGGAGTTGCTCGCGGTGACGGTGGGCTTGGCGCCCCAGGCGCGGCCGGCCGGCCGGGAGGAGTCGACCCCGAGCAGCTGCCCGGTGGCCGAGTTGACGATCCGGTAGGAGCCGTCGCCGTTCGCGGTGAAGCTCCAGGCCTCCAGCGCGGAACCGGTGGTCGCGGCCAGCGAGGTGCCGGCCGAGCCGCCCGAGACCTGGGCGAGCACCCGGCCGTCGGCGTTGCCGATCCGGTAGGTCTTGCCGGTGTCCACCGGCGCCGCCGGGGACTGGGAGGCGATGGTGACGTTGGCGTACTCGCCGTTGGAGCCGTTCGCGCAGGACCAGGCGCAGTAGGAGCGGAAGGTCTTGCCGACCACGGCGTTGGTGGTCCGGCTGGCGCCGTCCAGGAACCAGCGGTACCAGGAAGCGGTGTGGTAGCTGCCGGTGTCGCCGAGCAGGGACCACTTCTGGGAGGAGAGGTCGGCGGTGGCGTAGAACTGCTGCGGGGCGTTGCCGCTCTGGTCGACCCCCTGCGGCTCGCCGATGTACAGGCCCAGGTAGGCGTCGTAGGTGACGTCCATGACGAACAGCGGTGAGGTCGACGGCATCTGGCCGGCCGCGATCTGCTGGGCGGAGGTGCCGGTGTTGGCCGGGTTGTACTCGCCCGAGGCCGGGGTGTAACCGGTGGAGTTGGTGGCGTCGACGGGCACCATGTTGCTCTCCAGGCCGCCCTGACCGGGCTGGGACCAGGAGCCGTTGTACCACTTCTGCCAGGAGCCGGCCGCCATCTTCGAGCCGATCGGCGCGCGCGCCGCGTGCTCGTAGAAGGCCTTCCAGCCACCGGCCTTGTCGATCACGCGGGAGCCGTAGAAGACGTAGAAGTAGCCGGAGGCGGTGTCCACGAACAGGCGCTGGTCGCCGTCGCCGTAGTAGTAGGTCTGGCCGGGGAACTGGGTGGCGTCGCCGCGCTGCGTGCTGTACGGCGAGGTGATGGCGTGGTCCTTGATGGTCCAGGTGTGGCCCTGGTCGGTGGAGACCGCGTAGTCGATGGCGTCGTAGTGCAGGCCGTCGTTGAACGGCGAGGGGGTGAACTCGTTGTGCACCAGGCCGTACCAGTCGCCGGTGTCGGGATCGACCCAGGTGCCCACCAGGTCGCAGTAGTTCTTCTGCGCGTAGCTGGTGTTGCCGACGGAGTAGCTGGCGCCGAGGCCGGTGGGGCTGTTGTTGCAGCGCCAGGTGGTGTCGTTGTTCTTGTCGTTGGAGTTGGCGGGGTTGACCGCGTTGTCCAGGGCGCTGTCCGCCGTGGCGGAGTCGAAGTCGGTGCCGGTGAAGAAGCTCCAGGAGCGGTTGTCGTTGGCGCCGTAGAGGGCGTCGGACTCCTGGTAGTGGAAGGTGCCGTCCTTGTCGGTGTACGGCGCCGCCGGGCTGTCGTCGATGTGGCCGAACGGCACGGGGGTGGAGACGGTGACGGTGGTGCTGGCAGCGCTGGCGGGGCTGGGGATGCTGGCGGTCGAGGGGGTGGCCGCCAGGCCGGTCAGACCCAGCGCGCCGGCCAGTACGGCGACCAGGGTGCTGCGGGGTGGGGGAAACACAGCTTCTCCTTACTGTGCGGGGAGCACGCTCGGTGGAGTCAGTGCCGGTCCACGACCAGCCAGCCGCGGTGCGGCAGGTCCTGGTCGAGGGTCAGCCCGTGGCGCAGGCAGGTGAGACGGGCTGAGGTCGGTGGGGCGAGCGGGGCCAGCAGGGTGGCGTCGGGGCCTCGGGGGTCTCGGCGGCCTCGGGGGTGGCCGGCCAGTCGATCCGGGGTCGGGCCGGGTCGGCGCTGCCGTTGGCGACGGCGAGCAGCCAGCCGCGCTCGGAGTGGGACAGGTGCGGGATCAGGTGCGGGCCGCCGCTGACCAGCGGCAGGGTGGGTCGCTCGCCCTCCAGGAAGCGGACCATGGCGTGGGTCAGGCGCTGGCCGTCCTCGTCGTACGGCAGCTGCTGCACCTCGGTCGCGGCCAGTACGCCGACCCGGCCGCCGAGTTCGTTGCGGAAGACGAACCTGCCGGGGCCCCAGCTGTCCTGATCGGGCGTCAGGATCGAGGTCCAGACATCGGCGGCCGGGTGCAGGGTCAGCCGGGCGAGGGCGGGCTGGACGTTGACGCTCAGGTACACGTCCTCCCGCAGCACGTGCTCCAGGGCGTACGGGCCCACCGGGCACCCGGCCTCGCGCTCGACCAACTCGCAGGCGCTGATCCCGAGCAGGTGGCCGAAGCCGCGCCGGGTGAGGATCTCGGCGGCCGTGCCGTCCAGCAGCAGCCCGCCGGTCAGCAGCCGCTCGATGTCGAAGTCACCGAAGGACCAGGCGAGTTGGCCGAATACCGCCTGAACGGGGGCGTCACCGGCGGTGATCGGGACGCCGTAGCGCAGCAGGTGGTCGGCGGCGGGGCCGGCGTCCACGGCCAGGGCGGCGAGTTCGCCGCCGGCGCTGGTGCGCACGTGCGCGGCCGCCTGCTGCGGCATCGGCAGGCCGACGCCGTGGGTGCGCAGCGAGCGCGGCTGGCGTTCGGCGACCCAGTCGAGGGCGGGACGGGCGCGGCGCAGCAGCTCGGCGACGCGCGGGAAGCGCTGGGCGCGACCCGACTGCATGGGGTGGACGTTGAGGAACATCGCGTCGGAACCGGCGAGTTGGGCGGCCACCAGCTCGGACCAGGTCTGCGTGTCGGACTTGGACCAGGTGGTGTGCGGCCAGTTCTCGATCTCGGGTTCGCTGCTCGCGTGCTCCGGGCGCAGTGCCCGCTGGGCCTCCAGCATCCAGACCGAGAAGCTGAGTTCGCGTCCCGGCGCGTCGCTGTAGCGGGCGAAGTGCGGGCGGTGCGCGACCCGGCCGTTGATGCTGAGTGCCTTGAACAGGGCCGGCCAGTCGCGGCCCTCCACCGAGTGGACGCCGGGTTCGGAGCTCATCAGGCCGAGCTGGACCCGTCCGCCGGACCGCTCGTCGACCGCCATCGCGACCATCGCGGCGGCCTCCAACTGGGCGTTTCGCCAAACCTGTTGGAGCAGCGCCCGCCAGGGGTGCGGCTCCCCGGGGGCGGTGACGGCGGTGACCAGCTGCTCGCGGGTGACCGGTTCGCCGGCCAGCCGCGCGAACCGGTCCAGCATCAGCGGTTCGAAGCCGCCGCCCCAGTGCAGCGGGGCGTGGTTGTGGTACCGGAAGTCGTCCTCCAGCCAGAGCACCCGCACACCGAGGCCGGCGTAACGGGCGTAGTGGCCGGCCAGCCAGGCACACCAGCGCGGGCAGGCGAAGGAGGCCTGGGCGGCGGCGACGGTGCCGTCCGGGCCGACCATGGGGGAGAAGCCGAGCCGGTCGGCCCGGCCGCGGTCGGCGTGGCCGGCGGTGACCCAGGGATTGAGGCTGACCTCGAGACCGGCCTCGCGCAGGACCGCGGTCGCGGTCGCGGCGGTCTCGAAGAGCAGCTCCTCGGCCGGGCCGACCGGATGGCCGGCGTACAACTCCTCGGCCCCGAGCAGCAGCACCACCTCGGTGACCCCGGCCTCGCCGCAGAACTTGGCCAACTCCTTGGCCTGCTGGGCGGCTTCGGGGGTGGGGTGGAGCTGGAAGCGCAGGTGGTACCTGGCGGGCACGCCGGGCCTCCTCACTTGGTGCTGCCGGCCACCAGGCCGGAGCGCCAGAAGCGTTGCAGGGACAGGAAGAGGACGACCAGCGGGATCGCGGAGATCGCGGCCGCGGTGATCACGATGTTGAACGGCACGGCGGTGGGCCCGATCCCGCGCTGGGCCTGCCAGCCGACGATGCCGACGGTGACCGGCTGCAGGTGGTCGTTGGCCAGCATCAGCACCGGCAGCAGGTAGTTGGTCCAGATCGCGACGAACTGGAAGAGGAAGACGGTGACCAGGGCCGGTGACATCACCCGCAGCGCGATGGTGGCGAAGATCCGGAACTCGCCCGCGCCGTCGATCCGTCCGGCCTCGATCAGCTCGTCGGGGACCGAGGCACCGGCGTAGATCCGGGCCAGGTAGACCCCGAACGGGCTGACCATGCTGGGCAGCAGGACGGCCCAGTAGGTATTGACCAGGTGCACACCGGAGAACATCAGGTAGAGCGGCACGGCCAGCAGCGGCTGCGGCACCAGCACCGCCGCGAGGACCGAGTTGAAGGTGAACTCCCGGCCGCGGAAGCGGTACTTGGCCAGGGTGTAGCCGGCCAGCGCGGCGATCAGGGTGCTGACCGCCGCGCCGCCCACGGCGTAGAGCGCGCTGTTGGCGAGCCACTGCCAGTAGATGCCGCCCTGTTGGGCGAAGACCTGGTGGACGTTGTCGAAGAGCGCGAAGCGGGCGAACCAGAAGCCGTTGCCGGTGAACAGGTCGGCGTTGGTCTTGGTCGAGGAGACCAGCAGCCACCAGACCGGCGCCAGGAAGTACACCGAGGCGACCAGCAGGACACCGAGGACCAGCCAGCGGGACAGGCGCGAGGTGGAGGTCACAGGGCACCTCCGCGGCGCTGGACCAGCTTGAGGAAGCCGAAGGAGAGCACGAAGGCGAGCAGCGCCAGGATCACCGACTCGGTCGCGGCGGCGTTGAAGTTGTTGGCGTTCACGGCGTCGTAGGCGGCGGAGATGGGGGTGTAGGTGCTGCTCAGGTTGGGCGCGACGTTGTGCAGGATGGTCGGCTCGTTGTACAGCTGGGCGGTGCCGATGATGGAGAAGACCGTGGTCAGCACCAGCGCCGGGCGGACCAGCGGCACCTTGATCCGCCAGGCGATGCCGAAGGCCGAGCAGCCGTCCATGGTGGCGGCCTCGCTGAGTTCGGCCGGGATGGCCTGCAGCGCGGAGTAGATGATCAGCATGTTGTAGCCGGTCCAGCCCCAGGTCAGCATGTTGCCGATGGTCGGGGCGAGCATGGCGTTCGAGGTCAGGTCGAGGTGCAGGCCCAGCTGGTGGCCGAGCGCCGTGATCGGGCTCAGGCCCGGCGCGACCAGGTAGGACCACATGATCGCGCCGACCACGCCGGGCAGTGCGTAGGGCAGGAAGAAGGCCAGCCGGAAGAACCGCTTGAAGAGCGTGGACTTGGCGTCCAGCAGCAGGGCCAGGCCGAGGGCGAGCAGCAGCATCAGCGGTACCTGCACCAGACCGATCAGCAGCACCCGCAGCAGTGAGCCGCGGAAGTCGGCGTTGCCCAGCGCGGTGGCGTAGTTGGCGATCCCAACGAACACCTGTGTGGGTGCGGTCAGGCCCAGGCCCGAGCGGTGCATCCGGAACAGGCTCTGGTAGATCGTGTAGCCGATCGGGGCCGCGTAGAGCGCCACGAACGGCACCAGGAACGGGGCCAGGAAGAGGGCCACGGGCCGCCCGCGACGGCGACGGCCGGCGCGGCGGGCGCCGGCGGCCGTGGTCCTGCCGGCTGCCCGCTCATGCAGAGCGGTGGTCATACGAATGCTGCCTTTCGGTGCTTGGAGCCTGGGCGGAGCCGGGCGCCTGAGTGGAGCTGTGCGGTCCGGTCGACGGTGGGTCAGCCGCCCGCGACGCTCAGGCCCTGCTGCTTCATCCCGGCGACCGTCTTGCCCTGCACGGTGGCGAGCATGTTCGGCAGCGTGGTGCCGCCGGTGCCGGCCTGGCCGAGCCCGTCGCCGAGGTCGGTGGAGGTCTGGGTCATGGTCGGACCCCACTGCCAGTCGGTGCTGATGTGCGCGGTCTCCGCCTTGAACACGTCGAAGATGGTCTGGCCGCCGTAGAAGGCATCCGGCGCCGAGAGCGCGGGGTTGGTCAGGCCGGAGGTGGCGGCCGGGTAGATGCCGGTGACCTTGATCAGGTTGCTGACGCTGTCCGCGTTGGTGCTCATCCAGGTGGCGAACTCGGCGGCCTCCTTGGCGTGGCCGCAGCCCTTGAGCACCGCGGTGGCCGAGCCGCCGTCGTTGCCGTACACCGGCTTGGCCGCGTCCCAGACCGGCATCGGCGCGACCGCCCACTGGCCCGCGCCGTCCTTGACGCTGCCGGCGATGATCGGCGCGTCCCAGACCGCGTTGACGTCCGAGAGCACCTTGCCGCTCGCCATGTCGCTGTAGAGCGAGGGGTCGTAGCTCGGGTCGGTCTTCAGCAGCTTCTTGTCCAGCAGGCCCTGCCAGTAGCCGGCCACCTTCTGGTTGGCCGCGCTGTCGACGGTCACCTGCCACTGGTCGCCGGAGGTGCCGAACCAGCCGGCGCCGGCCTGCCAGGCCAGGCCCGCGTAGTTGTAGGAGTCGTTGCCGAAGTCGCCGAGGTAGACGCTGGGGTCGGCGGCGTGCACCTTGGCGGCGTCGGCCGCGTACTCGTCCCAGGTGACCGGCGGCGTGCTGATCCCGTACTTGGCGAACAGGTCCTTGCGGTACATCAGGGCCATCGGCGCGGTGTCCACCGGGATGCCGTAGGTCTGGCCGCCGATCGTCACCTGCTTCCAGGTCCAGTCGGCGAACTGCCCCTTGGCGTCGCCGGCGTACTTGGTCACGTCGGTCAGCGCGCCGGCGGCGGCGAAGCTGGGCAGCGTCTCGTAGCCGACCTGGCCCAGGCAGGGGGCGTTGCCGGCCTTCGCGGCGGTGAGCATCTTGGTGTAGCCGCCCTTGGAGCCGGAGGCGGTCTTGTCGAAGGTGACCTGGATGTTCGGGTGGGTCTGGTTGAACAGGGCGACCGACTGGTCGTAACCCGGCGCCCAGCCCCAGAAGTCCAGCTTCACCACACCACCGGAGGAGGCGGCCGAGTCCGCGGCGCCGGAGCCGCCGGAGGAGCAGCCGGCGACCAGCGCGGCGGCGGCGAGGACCGCGATCGCGGCGGCCAGGGAGTGGGATCTTGCCTTCACGTACGTCTCCTGGGAGGAAGTGGGGGGAAGAGCACGAGACCGAACAGGCTCCAGCAGGACTGAACAAGCCGAATTCGTTCGGCTATTGTTTGAACTAATCCGGGCCAAGTCAATAGGCTGGGACCGCACACACGAGAGGAGCACTTGGTGAAGCAGGCGCTGCAGGGAACGGGCGTGCGCGATCTGGCCATGGCGCGACCCGCCGTCGCACGGGACCGGTCCGCGTCCCGGCGGGCGAATCTGAGCCTGGTGCTGCGGCTGCTGCGCGACGAGGGGTCGCGCTCCCGGGCCCGGATCGCCGAGGACACCGGCCTGCCCAAGGCCACCGTCTCGCACCTGATCGCCGAACTGCTGGACGGCGGCCTGGTCCGCGAGGGCGAGGCGGAACGCGGCCGCGGCGCGGTGGGCCGGCCCGGACAGGCGGTGGAGGTGGACGGCCGCAGCGTGCACGGGCTGGGCGCCGAGATCAACGTGGACTACATCAGCCTGCTCGCCCTCAACCTGCGCGGCGAGGTCACCTTCGAGCGGCGCACCCCGCTGGACGTCCGCGCCTGCGGCCCCGAGGCCGCGCTGGACGCGGTGGCCCGGCTGACCGCGGACGGCATGGCCGCCGTGCGCGCGACGGGCGGGCACGTGGTCGGGATCACGCTGGCCACACCGGGAGCGGTGGACATGGACGCCGGCGTGGTCAAGTACGCCTCCAACATCGGGTGGCGCGAGGTCCACGCGCTGGCCGGGCTGCGCGCGCGGCTCGGCCCCGGCACCCCGGAACTGCACCTGGAGAACGACGCCAAGCTCGGCGCGCTGGCCGAATACGTGCTGGTCTCCGCCGACAACGTGCGCGACCTGGTCTACGTCACCGGCCAGACCGGCGTCGGCGTCGGCATCATCGCCGGCGGCCAACTGGTGCGCGGCACCGGCGGATACGCGGGCGAGGTCGGCCACCTGCGGCTGGTCCCCTCGCAGGAGCCCTGCGCCTGCGGGCGGCGCGGCTGCTGGGAGACCACGGTCGGCCGGGACGCACTACTGCGGTACGCCGCCGAGCCCACCGACATGGTCTGCGACCCGATGATCGACCTCGGGCGGCGGCTCGCCGAACTGCGCAACCGCGCACACGCCGGCGACCCGCGCACCCTGGCCGCGCTCGGCCGGATCGCCGACCACCTGGCGCCCGGGCTGGCCCTGCTGGCGGACATCCTCAACCCCCGACTGCTGGTGCTGGGCGGGCACTTCGCCTACTTCGGCGAGCACCTGATCGACGCGGTCACCGCCCAGGTGCACGAGCTGGTGATGGCCCCCGACGCCGGCGGCTGCGAGATCGTGCTGTCCCAACTCGGCCTCACCGGCACCGCGCGCGGTGGCGCACTGCTGGCGCTGGACGCGGTGTACCAGGACCCGACGGCGGTGATGAGCGGGGCGTAGCGGCGCCTTGAAGCGACCCGGCCGACCGTCAGTCGTCGGCGGCCGGCGGGTCGAGTCCGGCGTTGGTTCGCCCCGCGCCGAAGAACTCCTCGACCGCCTCGACGCCGGCCAGCTCACGCATCGGGCGGACGGCGCCGAACGGGGCGTTCCAGAACTCGCCGTCACGCCGGGTCCACGGGCCGACGTAGGCGTACGGCTCGCCCAGGTACCCGTCGCCCGGCGAGACCCCGTAGTTCACCGAGTCCAGGTCGACCCCCAGGTCGAAGTGCTCGGGCCAGAGCACGGGTTGCTGATCGTGCGCGAACCGGCGCAAGGCCGCGTCCCCCGAGGCGAAGCAGTCCGCGATCCAGGCCGCCGCCGCGGGGTCGAGATCGAGCACCTCCGCCGGGTCGACCCCGCACCCCTGCTCGTACAGGCCGACCGGGCGCCCG
This sequence comes from Kitasatospora azatica KCTC 9699, assembly GCF_000744785.1. Classification (NCBI taxonomy): domain Bacteria; kingdom Bacillati; phylum Actinomycetota; class Actinomycetes; order Kitasatosporales; family Streptomycetaceae; genus Kitasatospora; species Kitasatospora azatica. The sequence goes on from NZ_JQMO01000003.1 coordinate 5,161,938, forward strand.
ACCTCGATGCCGACCGCCCGGGCCAGGGCCGCGCAGGAGGTGCCCTGAAGCGCGAACCGCCGGCCCGCCGAGACCAGTGCGGTGCCGTCCACGCGCAGCTCCGGGTCGGCGACCGTGGCGAAACCGCCGGGCTGCACCCGGAGCCTGATCGTGCCGCTGGCCCGGTACTGCGGTCCGGCCAGGAGGAGTTCGGCCACCGCGTGCAGCGCGCGCCGAGTGGTCTCGAGTCCGGTGTCCACGGGTCCGGCGTCCACGAGGTCCTCCAGAAGTGGTCGGTCCGTCGGCCGGGGTCGCCCGGCCGACGCGGCCCACGTTACTCAACCCGTCCCGCCGACCGGTGGCGGCTCAACCGCAGTGGCTCCAACCGCTGGTCCAGGAGGTGCCGCGGTAGGAGCCGCCCCAGGACACGCAGATGTGCGGGGCGTGCTCGGTGACCGGGCCGGCGTAGTCGACGAAGTTGCCCGGGTTGCTGGTCGAGGCCCCGCCCTGGACGGCCAGGGTGGCGTTCATCGGGACCGCGCCGTTCGGGTGCGCCGCGAGCGTGACCACGCAGTCCACGCCCGTGGCGTTGTTGTACAGCAGGTAGATGGTGGCCTCGCCGAGGCCGTGCGAGTCGATGACGCCGTACCCGCTGCCGCACACCTGCCCGGGGCTGTACGGGTTGGTGGCCACCGGGGACGGAGAGGGCGTCGGCGTCGGCGCCCCCTTGGTGGTCGGGCCGGCGCCCGGAGTCTGCGCGGGGGCGGACGGTGCCGGTGCCGTGGTGCTCGCTGCCGGACCGCCCGTTGTCGGACCGCCCGTTGTCGGGGCGGCCGGTCGGGTGGTGGATCCGGTCGGGGCGGCCGATCGGGTGGCGGTCGACGCGCTGGGAGCGGCCGAGGAAGGCGCGCCGGCCGAAGCGGACGGGCCGGCGGGGGCACTGCCGGACGGCGAGGCGCTGGGACCGTGCTCGGTGCCCGGCGCCGTGCTACCGACCTGCCCTGACACGCCGTCGAGCCCGACTCCCGTGAAGCCGGCGCCGTGCCCGGACGGCTGCCCCGAGCCCGTGACCTGAACCGCGGTGATGACGATGCCGCCGACGGCCGCCACGGCCGCAGCACAGGCCGCCACCCCGCGCAGCTGCCTGCGCCGCTTGGACGACTGCGAGTAACTCTCCGCCAGAGCCGCCCAGTCGGGCTCGGTGGTGGCAGCCCCCACCGGCTTGCCGTTCCAGCTCGGTGCTGGCCCCTGGGTGTCCGTCATGGGCCGACAGCCTAGAACACCTGTCGGTACCCGATCACTGGCAGGTGGGCCGCCGCGAGACCACCGGTCAGCCAGTTCCATTGCCCGGAGCCCCGCCAGCAGCAGCGGCCACCCCTGCGTGGGGTGGTCGGCCAGTGCCGGGCGGTGCGGCGCCTCGGCCTCTCCGCCGCCCTCGCCCTGGCGCTGGTTCCGCTGGTGCTCGGCCGGGAGGCCGGCTGGCCGCTGTGGACCTGGTTGAGCCTGGCCGCCGCTCTACCGGTGCTGGCCGCCACCGTCGGCTGGGAACGGCGGCTCACCCGCCTCGGCCGCCAGCCCCTGCTCGACCTGGCCCTGTTCCGCGACCGCGTGTTCACCAGCGGTCTGCTGATCAACGTCTGTGTGCCGGCCGCCATCGGCAGCCAGATGTTCACCACCACCCTGCTGCTCCAGGCCGGCCTGGGCCTCGACTCCCGCGCCGCCGGGCTGGAATTCCTGCCGCTGGGCCTGGCCACCATGGCCGCCTCGCTGCTCGGCCGCCGCCTGGCCGCCCGCTACGGTCAACGAGTGCTGATCGGCGGCACTCTGCTCAGCGCCATCGCCAGCCTGCTGATGGCCGTCACCCTGCGGCTGGCCGGCGGCTCCGTCAGCCCGGTGGCCCTGCTCCTGCCGCTCGCCCTCACCGGTCTCGGCAACGGCCTGACCATGCCGCCGCTGATGGGTTCGATCCTGGCCGGCATCGCCCCGCAGCGGATCGGTGCCGCCTCCGGTGTGCTCACCACCACTCAGCAGTTCTCCGGCGCGATCGGGGTGGCCGGGGTCGGCGCGGTCTTCTTCGCGGTGCTCGGATCGCGCACCGACGCCGCCGGGTACGCCGCAGCAGCGGAGGCGGCGATGTGGTGCGTCACGGCACTGATGGCCACCGCCGCGGTGCTGGTCGGCCTGCTGCTCCGCACCGGAGCCGCCAGGGCGGCGCGCGCAGCCGCAGACAGGACGGCTGCCACCGAAGCCAAGTGACGGCGTGACTCCAAGTGAGGCTTATAGCTTGGGGTCTGCCAAGCTTGATTCCCTTATATGGAGTCTATGGAGGCCTTCGGCGGCGAACGCGATGCCGCTCGGAGCCGAGCCGAGCCGAGGCGAGGGGTGTGGCGATGAAGGCGATGAAGACGGTCGGGCTGATCGGTGGGATGAGCTGGGAGTCGACAGCGGAGTACTACCGGCTGTTGAACGAGTTCACCCGCGACCGCCTTGGTGGACTCCACTCGGCGCGGTGCGTGCTCTACTCGGTGGACTTCGCGGAGATCGAGCAGCTGCAGGTCCAGGGCCGCTGGGCGGAGGCCGGCGAGATCCTGGCTGCGGCTGCCCAGGCCCTCGAGGCTGCCGGCGCGGACATGGTGCTGATCTGCACCAACACCATGCACAAGGTCGCCGACCAGGTCGAGGCGGCCGTCTCCATCCCCCTGCTGCACCTGGCCGACGCCACCGCGGAGGCCGTACGGGCGGCGGGCCTGCACCGCGTCGGCCTGTTGGGCACCGCGTTCACCATGGAGCAGGACTTCTACCGAGGCCGTCTCGAAGCCGGCGGACTCGACGTGCGCATCCCGGACGCCGACGGGCGTGCGATCGTTCACCAGGTGATCTACCAGGAACTCTGCCTGGGCATCGTGCGGGAGGAGTCACGCGCCGCCTACCGGAAGGTCATCACGGACCTGGTCGCCGGCGGTGCGGAAGGCATCATTCTGGGCTGCACCGAAATCGAGCTTCTGATCGGTCCCGAGGACAGTACCGTCCCGCTCTTCCCCACCGCACGACTCCACGCCGCGGCCGCCGTCCACGCGGCACTGGTTCGCTGATCACCGCAGGCCTGTCCGCGTCAGCCTCTCGGGATGGCGAGCTCGATCTCGCGGAACGGGGCGTCGCCGGGGACGAGGACCGTGGTGCCGGTGCGCTCGAAGCCGACCCTGCGGTAGAGGGCCTCGGCCCGGGCGTTGTCCTGGTGGACGTGCAGGCGGACACGTTCGATGCGGGGTTCGGAGAGCGACCAGGACCAGTCCAGGACGGCGCCGAACAACCGCTCGGCGAGGCCGGCGCCGCGTGCCGCGGGCCGGACGAAGACGCCGACGACATGGGTCTGCGGTGCCTTCGGGGCCTGCCCGAACACCGTGTCGTCGCCGGGCAGTTCGACGCGGGCCGTGAGCGTGCCCAGCCACTCGCCGTCCGGCGCCTGCGCCACGAACTGCCGCAGCGACGTCCCGTCGGCGGAGGCTGCGGCGCGGGCCTGCCAGAAGTCGTCGGGCCTGGCCAGAGCCTGCTCCAGGGTCTCCAGGAAGGCGAGGTGCGCGACGGGGTCCCGGAGCGCGGCCAGCCGAATCTCCTTGGCCTTCGGCCAGTCCTCGTGCCGCACAGTCCTGATGGTGTAGATCATCCCCGGATCCTCGCAGCTGGCGAAGGAGAATTCAGCTGCTTTCGGCTTCAAGGCGCTCCTGGGCGTGGGCGCGCCGCGAGGTCACAGTCCCTTGAGTCGGGCGCGCACCGTTTCGAGCTGGGAGGTCGCGTTCAGTTCGGTGTACAGGGCGGCGCTCTGCTCCCAATGCTCCTGGGCCAGGCCGGGATTGCCCATCGCCTGGTGGTCGTCGCCGATGCGCAGGTGGCAGCCGGCCAGGGAGAAGCGGTCTCCGATCGCCGCGCAGATCTCGCGGGCCTGCTGGTGGCGGGTGAGGGCCTGGGCGGGGTCGGTTGCGCGTTCGACGTCGCCGAGGCCGTTGAGGGCGACCAGCTCGCGGGTTCGGTCGCCGGCGGTGGTCGCTATCGCCAGGGCCTGGTGCAGCATGTCCGCGGCCTCGGTGGGCCGGCCGAGGCGGTTCAACGTCATCCCGAGGTTGGCCAGGGCTTTTCCTTCGGTGACGTGGTCGCCGACTTCCCGGGCCAGGGCGAGGGCCTGGCGGTGGTACTGGCCCGCCTGCTCGAAGTCCTCCAGCTGCTCGCAGACCGAGCCCAGGTTGTTCAGGACGATCACCTGGCCCGCGCGGTCGCCCGCCGCTCCGTAGGCGGCCATCGCCCGCGTGAGGTGCTCGATCGCCTCCTGATGGCGGCTCAGATGGGCGAAGGTCACGCCGAGATTGGTCAGCACCCGGCGCTCGCCCGCTTGGTCCTCGATGTTCCGGAAGCCGAGGAGCGCGGCCTCGAAGCACTCGATGGCCTCCGGGTAGCGGCCCAGCAGCCAGTACGAACCGGCCAGGTTCGTCCGGGCGGTGGCGTTCCCGGCCCGGTTGCCGGTGGCTGTGGTGGATTCGACGGCCGCGGCATGGAGGGTCAGGGACTTGCTGTAGTGGCCGTAGTGATCCAGATAGCGCGCGAGGATCGAGGAGAGGTCGCCGGCGTGCTGCGTGCCGGCCGCGACGGGGTGCGTGCCGGCGGTGATCAGGTTGGTCAGCTCGCTGTCGAGCCAGGCGCGGGCGTCCTCGTCGGTGCGCAGCCGGTCGGTGGGCGTGGCGGGCTTCGGCGGATGCGGGCGCCGATGCGACTCATGGGGGTAGAGAATGTCCACCGCCGCCGCTGCGGTGTGGTTGTAGTAGTCGAAGAGCCGTTCCAGCGCGGCCTGCCTGGAGGCGTCGGACTCCTCGGAGCGGGCGAGACCGTGGGCGTGGTGGCGCAGCAGGTCGTGGAAGGTGTAGCGGCCCAGGGACTGCTCGATCAGCAGGTGGTGGTCGTGGAGCTCGTCGAGGAGGTCCTCGGTCTCGGTCAGCGGCAGATCGGCGAGGGCCGCCAGGGCGTACGCCGAGAAGTCGTCGCCGGGGTGCAGTCCGGCGAGGCGGAAGAGCCGCTGCTGATCGGGGGTCAGGGCGTCGTAGGACACGGCGAAGGCGGCGGCGACGCTCTGGTCCTGGGTCCTGAACTCGGTGGGCAGGCTGATCCGGTCCCGGAGCCGGGCGAGCAGGTGGGACGGGGTCCAGGTGCCGCGGTGCGCCAGGCGCGCGGCGGTGATGCGGATGGCGAGCGGCAGGCGTCCGCACAGCCTGACGATCTCGGCGACGGCCTCCTCCTCGCCGACGACCCGGTCCGCGCCGCAGATCTGGCCGAACAGGGCGACGGCCGCGTCCTGGTCGAGGACGTCCAGCGAAAGCGCGCCGGCCCCGGCGAGCGCAGGCATCCGGCGCCGCGAGGTCACCAGGACCAGGCTGCCGGGGGAGCCGGGGACCAGGGGCCGGACCTGGGCGGCGTCGACGGCGTTGTCCAGGACGATCAGGAGGCGACGCTCGGCGGCCTCGCTGCGCCACAGGACCGCGCGCTCCTCGGGGTCCGAGGGAAGGGCGTCCTCGCTCACCCCGACGGCGCGCAGCAGGCGGGCCAGCGCGGTGCCGGGGTCGAGCGGGGTCTGGCCCGGGGTGAAGCCGTGCAGGTCGATGAAGACCTGGCCGTCGGCGTACTGATCGGCCAGGGTGTGGGCGACGTGGACGGCCAGGGCGGTCTTGCCGACCCCCGCCATCCCGTCGATCGCGGAGATCACGACGGCGTTCGTCGCCGGGGCGGCCGCTGCCGCCAGCAGGCGATCCGTCTCCTGGCCGCGGCCGGTGAAGTCGGCCACGTCTCGCGGGAGGCTGTTGCGTGGCGTGTACCGAGCCGGGGCATTCCTGGCGGTCGCCGCCGCAGTCTTGGCGGTCGCCGTCGTCGAGGCCCCGGAGCCCGGCCCTGTCCTCGAGGCCGCGGAGCCGCTCTCGCCGCTCTCGGACCGCTCCACCGACTCGAGCAGCGAGGCGTCCGCAGCGAGGATCCGAAGCTGGAGGTCCGCGACCTGCGCCGAGGGCTCGACCCCGAGTTCCGCGACCAGACGCTTGCGCAGCTCCTGGTAGACCGCGAGGGCCTCAGCCTGGCGATCCGCCCCGTACAGCGCCAGCATCAGCTGCCCGTGCAGCGCCTCGCGCAACGGGTGGGCCCGGGTGAGCCCGCGGAGTTCGGCGACCAGCTCCCGATGCCGTCCCAGGCTCAGGTCCGCGTCGACGCGGTCCTGCCAGGCCTTCATCCGGGTCTCGTCCAGCTGGTGCGCCCTCGCGGCGCCGTCCACGCCGGGCGGCAGGTCGGCGAACGGGTCGCCGCGCCACAGGTCCAGCGCGCTGCTCAGGGTCTGTCGTGCCCTCGCGACCTCACCCGCGCGCAACTGCTCGGCGCCGAGCCGACACCCGTCGAGGAACACCTCGACGTCCAGCTCACCAGGGTTCGTCGCGATGAGGTAGCCCGGCGCAATGGTGCGCAGCCTCGGCCCCGCGTCGTCACCGAGCATCCGTCGCAGGCGCAGTACGTGATTGCGCAGCCCCGGGCCGGCCGCGGCCGGACGCTGCTCGCCCCACACCGCCGACGCCAGCTGCTCCGCCGGCACGACCCGGTTCGCGTTGATCAGCAGCATCACCAGCACGGTGCGCGGGATCCCCGAGGGCAACACCACCTCGCCGTCCCCGACGGTGACACTCACCGGCCCCAGCAGGTTGAAGCGCACGGACCCAGGACTGTCGCTCATCGCTCCCGCTCCCAGCTCCCAGCTCCCGCTCCTCGCTCCAAGGCCCGGATGTTGCGGCGATCTTACAGCCGTCAGACGCGCCGCCCATAACGTCCTGGACGCCACGAGCGGTCCGTTCAGGCGCTCAGCCGGGGCCGCCCCAACCGGGCGCCTTCGGCGTTGTGGTCGCCGAGGACTCCACCGGGTGCTCGGCGCAGGGAGATGGAGGACGTCGAGTGGAACCCGTAGGACAGCTGCTTGGTCCCGGGAGGCCCCCAGCACAGCAGCGAGCGCGGATCTGGGGAGCGGCCGGCCCGCTCCGCTAGCTCCGCCGGCGCCCGTCCCAATGCGTCAGGGCAACTGGTCCAGCGCCGCCAGCGCCGCCTCGTAGTCCGGCTCGCGCATCTGGTCCGCGACGTACTCGGTGTAGGCGAGGCGGTCGTGCCGGTCGATGACGAACACCGACCGCTGGAGCAGCCGCCATTCCTTGAGCAGCACGCCGTAGTCCTGCCCGAACCGCGCACTGCGGTGCGCCGACAGCAGTAGGTGGCCGTTCCCCGGTTCGCCCGCACCCCGCGCGGCCAGCGCGAACGGAAGGTCCATGCTCACCGTGTAGAGCTGGACCGAGCCGTCCGCGACCCGGTCAGCCAACCGGTCCTCCCAGGAGCGGGTCTCGACCCTGCACACCGGCGTGTCGATCGAGTTGATCACGTTGAGCAGCCGCACCGTGCCGCTGGTGTCGGAGAGTTGGACCTGGCTGATCGCCCCGTCCGGCTGCGCCAGCCAGTCCAGCGTGAACCCTGGAGCCGCCTGCCCCACCTGGAGCCGCTCACCCAGCACGGTGAGACGCTCGCCCAACTCGAAAGCCTCGCCGGTGCGCTCCGGCACGATCCTGCTGGCATCCGATCTCCGCATGGAGCTGACGGTACGCCGGCTGACGCTTGATCGGGACACCGCGCGCAGGAGCAGGCGGGTGACACCCGATGTGGCGAGGCTGATCCGCCGACCGGGGGCGGCGCGCCGATCCGTCGGCCGTGTCGCGGGGCGGTCCCCGGGCGTTGGCAGGGCATGAACGCCATGAACGAGGGACCCGACCAGGAAGACGGGGGGGCCGGGCCGGCCCCGGGGGAGCCGCCCCGTGCCCGGACGTGGGGCGGGGCGGCCTTCAGCGCGCGGGTCTCCGGTTCAGCACGACGACCGTGCCCTGGTAGCCCGGTGCTACCGGTACCCCGCGCTTCAGCCAGCTGTGGCCGTAGCCGGCTGGTACGGCGGAGACGGCGCGCAGGCCTTCCCCGGTGCACTTGGCCAGCGCCTCGTGCGAGGTCCAGAGGGCGTACCAGCGCTCCAGCCGCCGATCGGCGGGCGCCCGCCGCAGTTGCGAGCGCTCTGCCTCGGTGAACACCCGGGCCGCTATCCTGTCGAGTTGCGGGCGGGACGTGACCGTCTCGATGTCTATCCCGACGCGCAACCCGACGGCGACCGCCACGGCGGCGAAGTCACCGGTGTGGGACAGGTTGAAGTCCAGTCGGGCCGGCCCGCCGCGGCTCACGGCGTACGGGCGGCCGCGCTCGTCGCGGGCGAGTTCGATCCGCGCCGGAGCGAGCCGGTGCCGGCGAGCCAGCGCGAGCCGAGTCAGCGCACGTCCGGCGAGGAAGCGATCCGCCGAGCCCGGATCCGCCATGCCCGCGGCCTGCTCGACCTCGGCCGGGGCGAGCAGACCGGCGCAGCTGAGGCCGGGCGCCGGGCCGTTCCGGACGATCCGGCTGACCCAGGTCTCCACCTGACAGCCGAAGGCGGTGAACCGGCGCAGCCGGGGACGTTGGAGTCGGAGCGGGCCGATCCGGCTCATCGGGTGGCCGGCGGCGCCATCCGTACCATCAGTTCCTCGACATCGCCGACGGTCAGCAGGTCGGCGCCGGCCTCCTCGTCGATCGCTGCCGGGACCAGCTCGTCCTCCAGTGCGATCGCGAGATCCAGCAGGGTCAACGAGTCGTAGCCGAGGTCTTCGACCAGTCGGTCGGAGGACGCGGCGACCGTCGCACCCGACGGTGACATCTGCGCGATGATCTCGCGCACACGCACCTGGAGGTCAGGGATGTCCACCTGCGTACCCTTCTCGTCAGCCTGGTCGAGCCGGAGCGCCGAGCGGACCAGTTCGTCCACCTGCTCCAGGCGTTCGGACAGTTCCGGATGGCTGTCGGCCACCAGAAGCGTATGACCGAAACGCCCGCGGAAGTCGCACGCGGGTCCGAGTCTGGTCTCCGGGGCGGCAGCGACCTCAACCTCTGTGCAGCCCTTGACGCCGCGCAGTCGCTCGGTCAGGCTCCTGGGTTCGAGAAGCACGGCCGAGCGCTCGGTCGTGAAGTACCGGATGGCGGCGCACCGTACCGGCGTCGAGGTGGGATCGGGCGCGGCCTGCGGCAGGCCGGCGTGCGAGCGGACGGCAGCCTCCCACAGGTCGAACCCCCAGGCGTGCCGGACGAGCCACGGAATGCGGTCGCCGCCGAGTCTGGCGCCGACCTCCATCACCACCGGGCCGGCCGGGGTCAGCCGAGCCTCCAGGTGGAACGCGCCCACCGTGATCCCCAGGGCCCGGACGGCCCGTTCGGCAGTGGCCACCAGCAGCGCCCGCTCGGCCTCGGTCAGCGGCGCGTCCACCAGATGGCCGATCTCGACGAACGAGGGCTCGGGCCCGAGCTGCTTGGAAGTCACCGCCGACACCTGCGGTTGCGGGCCCTGCGGGGTCTGCCTGAGGTAGCCCTCGACGCTGTACTCGGGCCCGGCGACGTACCGCTCGATCAGCATCTCCTCGGCGATCACCTGGCCCAGGTCGACGTGGCTCCGGTCGAGCACGGCGGCCACATGCTCGCGAAGCTCGGCGAGGGTGTCGATCCGGCGCACCAGTTGGCTGCCGGAGCCGTCCACGGGCTTGGCGACGGCGGGTGTGCCGACGGAGGCGAGGACGGTGGCCGCGTCGTCGCCGGAGCCGAGGGCGGCTCCGGGGGCGACCGGGACGCCGGCCTCGATGAGAGCACGCTTCATCAGGCGCTTGTCCCGCAGGGCCCGCGCGGCGACCGGGTCAATGCCCGGCAGACCGAGCTTGTCGGCCACCAACGCGCAGGTCTCCACCGCGTACTCGTAGCCGGGGACCACGGCGACCAGCTCAGCGGCGCTGTGCAGGGACGCGGCTGCGCTCAGCACGACGTCGTGGTCCCGAATCTCCAGCCGGGTGAAGTCCGCGCCGCCCTCGGCCAGCGCGGCCTGTACGGGAGGCGGCAGCTCGGCGCGTTCGCGGCGGTCGAAGACGTGCGGGCGCAGACCGAGCCGCCGGGCGGCGTCGACCAGTCCGACTCCGGACGAGCCGGGCTCGATCACCAGCACGGTGGTGGCGGGCATCACGGGTGCTCAACTCTCCTGTCCGTCAGCGACAGTGGCGACCTCGGCCACGTCGTAGAAGCCCTGGCCGTCCAGCCAGCGCAGCGTACCGAGGTCGCGCAGCAGCACCTCGTCCACCTCGTGGGCCAGTGACACCGCCAGCGGGTAGGTCGAGTCGTCCACCGTCGGGGCGATCGAGCCGCCGGGTTCGACCATCATGTGCAGCTCGCGGAAGCTCTCCAGGGCCCGGACCTCCTCCAGCCCGCGGTAGCCGCGCAGGATGCCCCGGGCCGGCGACACCATGCCGGCCCAGGCCACGCTCCGGCTCATCAGGTAGTCCTCCTGATGGCGCTCCAGGAAGCGTTCGGGACGGGTGAAAGCGTCGACGGTCCAGCTGATCTGCGACTCGCCGGTGGCACTGTGCGTGTAGCCGGGCAGGTCGAGCCCCGAGATCCGGGCGCCCACCTCGATGATGCACGGACCTTGCGGGGTCAGCTTGATCTCCACGTGGGCCGGGCCGTGCGCGATGCCGAGTGCGTCGAGGACCTGGAGACCGTAGTCGACGATCTGCTCCTGCACCTCGCCCCGGCGCGGCAGCAGTTGACAGGCGACGGCCAGGTCGCGCTTGCCGTTGGCGCTGATCCGATGGGTCTTCCAGATGTCGCAGACGTGGTGGCGGCCGTCCCGGCTGACCGTGTTCAGCAGGTACTCGGCGCCGACCAGGTACTCCTGCGCCACCACGCCGTCACCGGCCTCCGAGAAGATGTTCTCGCGGCCCGCGAGGGTGCGCAAGGCCCGCACCGACTCCTCGGGGGTGTCGCACCAGAACACGCCGTCGTTGGCCGCGCTGCGCAGCGGCTTGAGGATCGCCCGGCCGCCCAGCCGCTGGTGCCAATCGCGCAGTTGGTCCTCGTCGCGGACCAGGATCTGCTCGGCTCCGCGGAGCCCGCTCGCCTTGATCCGTTCGACCATGGCGTACTTGTCGCGCCGCGCCCGGCTCAGCGCGGTGCCGTTGGTCGGGATCGGCTGACGGGTGGACAGCTGCTCGCTCAACGCGTCGGCGAGCTCCACGCCGAGCTCGCCGCCGGCCAGCACCGCCAGCGGTTCGAACGGCTCCAACTGCGCGGCGGTGGCCGCGATGTCGCCGTGGTGCACCAGGTCGGCCAGATAGGGATTGGGGTCCGGCTTTCCGGCGTAGAGCCGGGGCACCTCGGTGGTGCTCTGGACTCGGACCGGCTCGATCCCGTCCTCGATGAAGGCGGCCGCGAGTCGGCGTGACAGGGCATAGGTATCGACGAGAACCACACGCCGGGTAGCCAATTGACTGGGCCTCTCTAGCAGCTGGCGATCTGGGGGAGCGAGGGCGGTCGACAGGTAGCGCAGTAGGAGGCCGTCGACTGAACTCGACGGCCTTGCCCTGCCGGAGAATTGCGCCGGTGAACGGCGCCTGAAGCGCCGTGAAATTCCCCCAGTACTGCGGCGGTCGACAGCGAATGCCTGACCGGCAATGGGATCTCAACACACCCCCGTGGACCTGTCAACAGCGCTCCGGTCAGCAAGGTTGTCTTGCCAGGGACTCTTCAAAAAACCTCGAACAGCTTGTACGGTGGAAGTGAAAGCGCACGTCCGGACCGCGTACTGAGGCTCCTTCTCGAGGGGTTCTCCGGCGTTGTCACCAACTCCCTTACGCCGTACCGGGGTGCCGCCGAATCGGGGGATCGGGGTTTCGGAAATCAGCGGGCGCGCGAAAGATTTGATGTACCGTCAGTTCGGCGGTCTGCCACGGAGCTTCTGGATCGTCTTCGCCGGCCAGTTCGTGAACCGGATCGGCAGCATGGCGGTGCCATTTCTGGTGCTCTATCTGGGGAACCAAGGCCTTTCCGCCTCGGACGCGGGGACCGTGCTCGCCGCGGTGGGCCTCGGCGGACTGGTTTCGCAGCCGATGGGCGGCGTGCTGGCCGACCGTTTCGGGCCGCGCATCGCCCTGGTGGCAGGGTTGTCGGCCAGTGCCGTGAGCATCGTGCTCCTGGGCGCTGCCCGCGGTCTGCCGACCGTCCTCGCGGCCGCCGTGCTGGTCGGCGCGGTGGCTGACATCTACCGGCCGGCCGCGGCCGCCCTGGTGGCCGCCGTGGTGCCCGCGCAATCGCGCCCACGGGCCTACAGCCTGATCTACTGGGCGGTGAACCTGGGGGTCGGGCTCGCCGGGCTGCTCGCGGGTCTGCTCGCCACCTACGGCTACGGCTTGCTCTTCCTGGTCCAGGCAGCCGCGGCCGCGGCCTTCGCGCTGTTGGTCGCCATCCTGGTGCCCGGGCGGTCCGCGACGGGGTGGTCCCCGCCTGCGACCTCGCGGTCCACGACCGTCGGGCTGTTGCGGGATCGGCTGTTGCTGGCGCTGATCGGGCTCAACATCGTCAGCGGCCTGATCAATGCTCAGATCACTGTCGGGCTGCCGCTGGCGATCAAGAACAGCGGTCTGTCCTCGGTGGTCTACGGCGCGGTGTTCATGGTCAGCGGCCTGCTCATCGGTGTACTGCAGCCGCTGCTCGCCGGCTGGCTCGAGCGGTTCGACCGGATCGTGGTGCTCTCCGTCTCCTGGGCCGTCTTCGGCCTCGGCGTCGCGGCCACCGGTCTGGCGCGCACCGCGCCGGAGTACCTGGCAACCGTGGTCGTGTGGACTCTCGGCGAGATCGGTGCGGCCAGCTTCGTCGGCGCGATCATCGCGGACCTGGCCCCCGCGCACGCTCAGGGCCGCTATCAGGCAGCCTTCGGCTGGTCCTACGCGGCCGCCCAACTGCTCGGCCCGCTCGGCGGCGCCTATCTGTACGGATCGGTCGCGCCCTGGGCCCTGTGGTGGTCCTGCGGGCTGCTCGCCGTCCTCGGCGCGGCCGGTGGCCTGGCGCTGGTGGCTCCGGTCCGACGCCGGAGCGCTGCGCCCGCTTCCACCCCACTTCTGGAGAACGCACTGTGACTCAAGCCATGCGCAACCACGGCTCGTACCCACCGACCTCGACCGCGATCGACCTGCTGGAGCTCTACCGGCGGATGCGGGTGCTGCGCCGGATGGACGAGGTGCTCGCCGAGTTGGTGGCCGACAAGCTGGTCACCGGGCCGATGCACCTCGGGATCGGCCAGGAGGCGACCGGGATCGGTGCCACCGCGGCGCTGCGGCCCGGCGACCTGGTCACCGCCACGCACCGCCCGCACGCCCAGTACGTGGGCCTCGGTCTGTCGTTGGGACGCACCTTCGCGGAGATGATGGGCCGGGCGGACGGACAGTGCGGCGGCCGGGCCGGGCACATGCTGATCGCGGACCAGGAGCGCGGCCTCCTCGGCCCGTCCGGGATCGTCGGGCACTCCCTGCTGCTGGCGGTGGGCCACGGCTTCGCCCAGCGGCGGGCCGGGCAGGGCGCCGTCACGCTCTGCGTGACCGGTGACGGTGCGGTCAACTCCGGTGCCTTCAACGAGGCGTTGAACATGATGGCGCTGTGGCAGCTGCCGGTCGTGGTCCTGGTGGAGAACAACGGCTACGGCCTGAGCGTGCGCCTGGACCGGCACTCCCGCGAGACCGAGCTGTACAAGCGGGCGGCCGGCTACGGAGTACCCGGAGTACTGGTGGACGGGAACGACGTCGAGGCGGTGCGCGACGTGGTCTCGGCGGCCGCCGAACGGGCCCGTGCCGCGCAGGGGCCGACCCTGGTGGAGGCGCTGACCTTCCGCAACACCGGCTTCTCCAGCTCCGACCGCGGCGGCTACCAGGACCCGGGCGAGGGCGCGGAGTTCACCGATCCGCTGGAACTCGCGGCCCGGCGTCTGGTGGCCGGCGGCACCACGGCGGCGCGACTGGCCGAGGTGGACCAGCGCGCGGCCCAGGAGGTCGAGGAGGCGGTGGTGTTCGCCAAGGCGAGCCCGTGGCCGGATCCGGCGGAGCTGTTCGAGTACGCGGCCAAGTGGGACCAGGGAGCGCTGCTGTGACGGGGACGACGACCGCCAGGATGACGTACGCGCAGGCGCTGAACGACGCGCTGCGCCTCGAGATGCTGGCCGACGATCGGGTGGTCGTGCTCGGTGAGGACGTCGGCCGCTACGGCGGCGTCTTCTCGGTGACCCGGGGCCTGATGGACGAGTTCGGCGCCGACCGGGTGCTGGACACGCCGATCTCCGAGAACGGGATCGTCGGCGCGGCGATGGGCATGGCGATGAGCGGCCTGCGGCCGGTGGTCGAGATCATGTACACCGACTTCCTCTGCCTGGCCTTGGACAGCATCGCCAACGGCGTCGCAGCCTTCCCGTTCGCCTACAACGGGCAGGTGACCATGCCGGTGGTGGTGCGCACCCAGGGCGGAGCCGGGATCAACGCCGGTCCTCAGCACTCGAAGTCCCTGGAGGCCTGGACCGCCCACCTGCCCGGTCTGCACACCGTGCTCCCGAGCAACCCGGCGGACGCCAAGGGCCTGCTGACCGCGGCGCTGCGCTCCGACGAACCGGTGATCCTGGTGGAGCACAAGCTGCTCTACTCGACCGAGGGCGAGGTCCCGTCGGGGGAGCACCTGGTGCCCCTGGGGACGGCCCAGGTGGTCCGCCCCGGCACTGACGCGACCGTGCTCGCGCTGTCCCGGATGGTGCCCGAGGCACTGGTGGCGGCGGCCCGGCTCGCCGAGCAGGGCCTGGACTGCGAAGTGGTCGACGTGCGATCGCTGCGACCGCTGGACGTGGCCACGCTGGCCGCCTCCGCGCGCCGGACCGGACGCGTGGTCGTCGCGGCAGAGGCGTGGGTCCGGTACGGACCGTCGGCGGAGATCGCGGCGGCCGTGACCGAGAGCGCGTTCGACGACCTGCGTGCACCCGTGGTCCGGCTGGGCTCGCTCGGCGTTCCCTACCCCGCGAGTCCCGCACTGGAGCAGGCCGTGCTGCCCGACGCCGCGGCGATCCAGCAGGCGGTCGAGCAGCTGGTCAAACGCACTCCCTGAGCGCACCGGCTGAGGCAGTAGCAGACCAACACCCATGGAACGGAGCACCCAGGTGCGCTTTCTCGACAAGTCCGTCCTGGTGACCGGTGGCGGCACCGGGATCGGCCGGACGACCGCGCTGGCATTCGCGGCGGCCGGCGCCCGGGTCACCGTTTCCGGTCGGCGGCCCGAGCCGCTGGCCGAGACGGTGGCGCTGATCGAGGCCGCCGGCGGCTCCGCCGTCGCGCTGCCGGCCGACATCACCGAGGAGTCCGAAGTCGCCGCGCTGGTCGAGCAGGTGATCGCCCGTCACGGCCGTTTGGACGTCGCCTGCAACAACGCCGGCGTGCCCGGATCGGGGCGCCGGCTCCACGAGTTCGGCCTCGCGGACTGGCGCCGGATCACCGACACCAACCTGCAGGGCGTCTGGCTCTCGATGAAGTACGAGATCCAGGCCATGCTTCAGCAGGAGGGCGGCGGAGCGGTGGTGAATGTGGCCTCGATCGCCGGCCTGGTGGGATACCTGGACGCGGCTCCGTACACCGCGGCCAAGCACGGCGTGGTCGGGCTGACCCGAAGCAGTGCGATCGACTACGGGCCCAAGGGAGTTCGGGTCAATGCGGTCTGTCCCGGGCCGGTCTTGACGCCGATGCTGGAACAGGCCCGTCGTGACCGGGGCCCGAGCGCCGACGAGTTCTATCTGCGCAACATCCCGTTGGGACGGCTGTGCCGACCCGAGGAGGTCGCCTCGGCCATCCTGTGGCTCTCCTCGGACGAGGCCTCCTACATCACCGGGCAGGCGCTGGGTGTCGACGGCGGCTGGACCGCGCACTGATCCGGATCATGGGGCGGCCTCCGGCCGGGCGGCCGCCCCATGATGGGGTGTCAGTTCCTGGCGAACGCCCGGCGCAGCGCGGCGCTCTGCTCGGCCAGCGCCCGCACCGAGAGCCCCGCATGCGGAACCGCGGCATCGAAGCTGTGGAACCCGCCCGCGAAGTGGTGGAGTTCGACCGAGACGCCGTCCTCCAGCATCCGGGCCGCGTACGCGATGCCCTCGTCGCGCAGCGCGTCCACCTCGGCGACCAGGACGTAGGCGGGGGCGACACCGGTGAAGTCGACCCGTCGAGCGGGGACCGCGTACGGGTCCTCGGTCCCGAAGGCGGGGCCCAGGTAGTGCCGCCACATGTGGTGGCTGTCCTCGATGTGCCAGGCCGCGGTCCGCGGGTAGCGGCGCATCGAGTCGGAGTCCAAGCGGTCGTCCAGGGCGGGGAAGAGCAGGAGTTGCAGCACCAGTTCGGGGCCCTGGCGGTCCCGGCACATCAGTGCGGTGGCGGCCGCCAGGGTGCCGCCGGCGCTGCTGCCGCCGATCGCGATCCGCCCGGCGTCCAGGCTCAGCGACTCGGCCTCGGCGGCGACCCAGCGGACCGCCGCGTAGCAGTCCTCGGTCGGTGCCGGGAACGGGTTCTCGGGCGGTCGGCGGTATTCGACCGAGACGATGGCGCAGTCCGTGTCCAACGCGAGTGCGAGCAGGCGGTCGTGCTCGGTCTCGAGGTCTCCGGCGACGAATGCTCCGCCGTGGAAATAGATCAGGACCGGCGCCGACTCCTGGAGCCCGTCCGGGCGGTAGATCCGCACCGGTATCCGCCGGCCGTCCTCGGGGACGGTGAAGCTGGTGTCCTCGGTCCGTACCGAGGCCTCGGCGGGAGCCTTTCCGCGGAGCGCTCGGGAGATCTTGACGGATCTGGCGAAATTGCGCCGCGATCCGAGCGGGTCGGCGAAAGCCACATAGGGCTGGAGCTGGGCTGCCCTGGCCAGTTCGGAATCCAGCCGGTCCGCATTTCCGGTATTCAACGTCATGGTCAAGACTCTACCGGCTGAGCGACTTGTTCAGGCAGACCGGCCGACAAACCGGCCGCCCGCCGATGATCCGGTTCCGGACCTGAGGTCGGGCGACGAGGCTCATGCACGTAGCGTAGTGACCATGGTCCAGTAGGTCCGATTTTGTCGAGTTTGACGGCTCGTCAGGACTGGACGGACTGGTCGCGTCTCACCCTCCGTGGGTTCAACTGGCCCAAAATATACGGAGACTGACGATCCACATACCTATTGACAGGCTCACGGTCGGCTGACTACGGTGCTATTGGCAATGAGGCGAGCCATCGCGGGGGGCGGTCGTTCGGATTGTTCATCCCTTTGCCATTCGCGCATCGCTCAGTCGAATCCAAGCAGCTTTATCGGCGCCTTACCCATAGGCTCCGAAGCGAGCTGCTTTCTCGTATGCCTACCGGCAACCAGACGTTTGGGACTGACTCACCATGGGAACTACAGCCCAGCTCACCATAGATACTCTTCTTGTCCTCGGATTCGGAGTCCAGCATTCCGTGCTGGCGACTCTGCGAGTCAAGCGCGTGGTCAAGGCGAAAACCGGAATGGAGGCGCTGGCCTGGCGTTCCGTCGAGTCGCTTTCCAACGTGCTCTACATCCTCTGCGCCGGCGCGCTCTGGCAGCACACCAGCAACGTGGTGTGGCACCTGAGCGGCGTGCCGATGGTCGTGATGCTCGTCCTCGCAGTCGCCCACTGGCTGTGGTACTGGCAGCTGCACCTGTTCGAGTACGACTGCGGACTGGCCTTCGGATCGACCACCCTGGTGGCGCAGATCGCCGGCGCCCAGGGCCCGAAGCTGATCTCCTGGAAGGTCGGCAGCCGCCGCTGGATCCGCTTCCCGGTGCACACCGCGTTCTTCGGCATGTTCTTCTGCCTGCCGACCATGACGACCGACCTGCTCCTGCTGGCCGTGGTCCTCAACATCTACAACGTGATCGGCAGCATCCTCTACGACAAGCGCCTGATCACGCTGGCGGGCGACGCCTACCGTCCCTACCTGGACGTGACCGGTCTGATCTGGCCGCCCGTCTACCGGATGCCGCGCGGTGCCGCCGACCTGGAGATGCCCGCCCCGCAGCACTGGCGCAAGCCGCTCATGCACCTGCCCGGCCTGGTCGTCGGAATCGGCCTCGGTGTGCTCTACCACTTCCTGATCGGCGCCAAGGCGGACACCCCGATCGAGATGGCCAAGGCCGGCGGCGCCGGTCTGCTGGCGGCCGTGCTCTCCGGCCTGGTGATCGGCACGATCAGCAAGCCCGAGGCCAAGGACTGGGGTCAGCAGCAGACCGACCTCTCCACCACGGTCGCCCTCTCCGCCGCCATCGGCGTGGTCACCTGGGCCACCATCGGCTGGGTCCAGACCGGTTCGGCCCCGGCGTTCACCGCCTTCCTGCCGCTCTGGTTCACCGTGCAGTACCTCGGCCACGTCTTCGCGTTCCTCGCCAACCGCAAGAAGTGGTCGGTGAGCCTGATCCCGGTCGAGACCACCGCGGCCACCGCCGCGCAGCCTGCCAAGTCTGCCTCCGTCCCGGTCGCGGCTGCCGTCGCTGAGCCCCGGAGCGTCTGATGTCCCTGCGCACCACCCCTGCGCCCGCGGCTCGGACCGAAGTGCTCGACATTCCGGTGCGGGTTCCCGCGACCCGGACCCCGTACTGGCACACCGACAGCCCACTGCTGGCGGTCACCCACGTGGACCCGCAGTACGCGCGGCTGCGGGAGTTGTTCCCCGAGGGCTGGGTGCACCTGGCCCAGGCGAAGTCCCTGATCGACGGCGTGGCCGCACTGGAGGTTCCGGAGGTCGTCCCGGCCGCCGTGCACCTGCGGCGGGTCGCCCCGCTGCTCACCGCGGCCGCCCACGAGCTGATCCAGTTCGCGGAGACCGAGCAGGTCGGCGCCGCCGCCCCGGCGGCCGAGCAGGCCCGCACCGCGGCGGACCGGCTGCTGCACTACGCCCACACCCAGGTGTGGAAGGAGATCATCCTCAGCGAGCCGGTGCCGGGCACGCCGTGGCTCTACTGCGGGCCGCTCAACACCTGGGCCATGAACACGGTCAACCTGCCGATCGGCATGCTGGTCGTCACCCCCAACGCCTCGCTGCAGCAGGAGATCGAGGCCGTGAACGTGCTGCTGCCCGGCATCCAGCCGGTCATCGGCGGGGTGCTGGGCGGCGCGGCGAAGTCCATCCAGCCGGAGCACCCGACGATGCAGATCGTCGACCTGCTGCTGGCCGGTGGCGAGTCCCGGGTCGGCCACAAGAACTTCGCCCACTTCTTCCCGTTGGAGGCACCGCACTCCCGGGTGGAGGGGCCCGAGTTCACCGTGGTCTTCGCCAACGTGCACGCCGACCGGTTGGAGCGCTGCTCGCTCAACCTCCTGGACCGCTACCAGGAGGCGGGTGAGGCCACCGACCTGCAGGAGACGTTGCGGGCCTCGCTGCGCTGGTTCCGCTGCCACGACCTCGCGCACTTCTGGCGGCGGACGGCCGTCGAGGGGAACGGGAGCCCGGCGCCGGGCCTCACCCCGTTCGAGGCGATGACGTTGGAGGAGACCTACGCCGACGTGTTGGGCCTGGTCTCCGCAGCCTCGTTCTTCCCGGGCACCTCACTCGGACAGGCCTACCTCGCCGAGCTGCTGCGCTACCTGTCGCGCCGCCACCACCACTTCGCGGACAGCGGCGCGGCGATGCTCACGGCCGGCTGGCTGGTCGCCAAGGGCGTCTCGCTGCAGAACCGCGACGACCACTGGCTCGACAAGGCGCTGCCGCTGCTCGAGGAGTTGGCCGTTTGCCTGCACCGCGCGCTGTGGGAAGCTGACTCGACCGACCTCGACGAGCTGCGCGACGCGCTTGCCATCGGTACCCGGTACCGCGACGGGCTCGCCGAGCTGTACCAGACCATCCCGACCGACCTCGAATACACCTTCGGCTAAGGGAATCATGCACAACCGCACTGTCATCATCTCCGGGGCTTCCTCGGGCATCGGCCTGGCCACCGCGCGGCGCTTCGCCGCCGCCGGTGACACGGTCGTGAACTTCGACCTCCAGCCCCCGGCTCCCGAGGACGCGGTGGGCGAGTGGGTCCAGGTCGACGTGACCGACTTCGCCCAGGTCGCCGCCGCGGTCGACACCGTGGCGGCGACGCACGGCGGCATCGGCGTCGCCATCGCCAACGCCGGTATCAGCCTGCGCCGCACCTTCCTGGAGATGACCGAGAAGGACATCCGCAAGCTGCTGGACATCAACCTGATGGGCGTCATCGCGCTCTGGCAGGCTGCCGCCCGCCACATGGTGGAGGCCAAGGAGGGCGTCCTGCTCGCGACCGCGTCGACCAACGGCACCGCCGGCTACCCCTACTACGCCGACTACAACGCCTCCAAGGCGGCCGTGCTCGCGCTGTCCCGCTCGCTGGCCCTGGAGCTCTCGCCCTACGTGCGCACCGCCTGCGTCAGCCCCGGCTACGTCATGACGCCGATGCAGCGGGCCGAGTACACCGACGAGATGCTGGCCGAGGTGAACGAGCGGATCCCGGCCAAGCGCCACGCCGACCCGGCCGAGATCGGCGAGGCGTTCTTCTTCCTCGCCTCGCCGCAGGCCAAGTTCATCACCGGGCAGCAACTGATCGTCGACGGCGGCGAGCTGGCCGGCGGCACCGCCTCGGCCCACGGCGTCGTCTTCGCCGCCACCCAGGACTCGGAAGGGAACACCTCCGCATGACCATCACCCAGGAGCAGCCCGCCACCCTGCCCGCCGTCGCCGACGTCCTCGGTGCGGCCGCCGAGCGCTGCGAGACGGTCGACCTGGGCGCCGGCCTCACCGCCTTCGTGATCAGCCGCCCGGGACGGGTGCTGAACCTGTCGGACCAGGAGCGGATCTACCAGGCCCTGATCCCGGTGACCACGAGCAGCTTCGGTGCGGACATGACCCCGTACTGGACGCAGCGGAGCAAGGAGGGATACCTGGAGCGGCTGGCCGAATTCGTGCTGATCTCGGACTCCGAGGGCACGATGGTCGGCTGGACCGGTTTCCACATCCTGCCGTACGACACCTTCACCCTGGTCTACCTGGACTCGACCGGGATGGTGCCGACCCGCCAGTCCGGTGGCGTGATGCGGGCGTTGATGCGGCGTCAGGTGGTCGACTCGGGGCTGGCCGACTGTCCGGCGGACCGCCCGGTCTACCTGACGGCGCGCAGCGAGAGCCCGATCTTCTACCGGCTCATGCGCAAGCTGCTGGACTCCGGCGAGCTCTACCCGCACCCGCACCAGCCGGCGCCCGAGGACGTGGTCGAGGCAGCCCGGCACCTGGCGAAGTGGCTGGGCCAGGAGGACATCCTGGACGCGCCCAGTCTGACCGTGCGCGGCGCCTACCAGGCGCTGGACGAGCTGTACGGGGAGCTGCCGACCACCGGCGACGCCGACCTGGACAAGCTCTTCCGCGGTCAGCTCGGCCCGCTGGACGCGTTCCTGCTGGTCGGCCGCGCCCGCTGAGGCCCACTCGGCCAAGGAGTCTCATGCGTCTCACCCTGATCCAGGCGGAGACCGACCGAACGCTGCCGTTCGAGCAGCGGATCGCCGTGGCATGCGAGCAGATCGCCGCATGCCACGGCGCGGACCTGGTCGTCCTGCCCGAACTGTGGGCCACCGGCTACTTCCACTTCGACGACTACGCCGCCACGGCCCAGCCCCGCTCGGGCGAGGCCGCCCGGGCACTGGCCGCGGCCGCTCGCGCGGCCGGCGTCCACCTGCACGCGGGCAGCCTGGTGGAGCGGGACGAGCAGGGGCGGCTCTACAACACCAGCCTGCTGTACGGGCCGGACGGCGAACTGCTGCACGCCTACCGGAAGATCCACCTCTTCGGGTACGACTCCCGGGAGTCGGCGCTGCTGACCGCAGGCCAAGGCGCCGCTGTGGTGCCCACCCCGTTCGGCCGGATCGGCCTGGCCGCCTGCTACGACCTGCGGTTCCCGGAGCTCTTCCGGGCGCAGACCGAGCAGGGAGCCGAGCTGCTGCTGCTCTCGGCCGCCTGGCCGCTCGCCCGGATCGAGCACTGGCAGCTGCTGCTGCGGGCCCGGGCGATCGAGAACCAGGCCATGGTGGTCGCGGTCAACGCGGGCGGCCGCCAGGGGGAGGTGGAGCTCGGCGGTCACAGCATGGTGGTCGACGCCTCGGGCCAGGTCCTGCTGCAGACCGGCTCCGACCCCGAGATCCGCTCCGTCGACCTGGACCTCACCAGCACCGCGCAGGCCCGCCGCACCTTTCCCGCCCTCGCCGACCGACGGCCGCCGAGCGCTCTCGAAGCTGTGCCAGAAATCTGACGCCGCGCCACATCACCGAACAGGCACCGACCTTGACCCTCATTGTTCCCGATGGAATCGACCCCGAACTCGCCAGGTCGGCGGGCCTCCAGCCGGATCTGGACTTCGCCGACCCGCCGCACGTCCGCGCTTCGCTGAACCGGGCGTTCAAGTTCTCCAAGGCCATGCGCCCGGCGCCGTCCGCACTGGACGGGCTCACCACGACCGACCGCCACGTGCCGGCCCGCGAAGGCTCTCCCGACATCCCGGTCCGGGTCTACGACGCCGCCGACCGCCCTGCGGCCTCCGCGGCCCTGGTCTTCTTCCACGGTGGCGCGTTCGTCGCCGGAGACCTGGAGACCGAGGACGCCCGCTGCGCCGAGATCGCCCGCCGCACCGGCGCGCTGGTGGTCTCCGTCGACTACCGGCTCGCCCCGGAACACCCGTTCCCGGCCGGCTTCCAGGACTGCTACGACGTCCTGGTCTGGGTGGCCGACCAGGCTGCCGAACTCGGCGTGGACCCGAACCGGATCGCGGTCGGCGGCAGCAGCGCCGGCGGCGCGCTGGCAGCGGCGGTGTCACTGGCGGCCCGCGACCTGGGCGGCCCGCGCATCATGCTGCAGATGCTGCTCTACCCGGTGATCGACGACGCGCTGGACACCAGGTCGATGAAGGAGTTCGACACGACCCCGGGCTGGAACCAGCCCAACAGCGTGCACATGTGGAACCACTACCTCGGGACCGGGGACCGCGGCGAGGTCTCGCCGTACGCCGCCCCGTGGCGGGCCACGGACCTGTCCGGGCTGCCCCCGGCCTACGTCATGACGGCCGAGTTCGACCCGCTGCGCGACGAGGGGATCCGGTTCGCCGTCCGGCTGCTCGCCGCCGACGTGCCGACCGAGCTGCACCAGTTCCCCGGCGCCTTCCACGGCTTCGACGCGGCCGCCCCCGAGGCGACGCTGACCCGCCGCTCGCTCGACGAGCAGTGCGCGGTGCTGCTGCGAGCAGCCGCCATGAGTGTGGAGCCCGCCCCGGCCGACGCCTGACGCACGGTCGGACACAGCACAGTGGCCCGCCGCCCCGGTCTCCCGGGGCGGCGGGCCACCGCACGTGCTGTCACGCCTCGGCGCGCGCCTTCGCGATGGCCGAGGCGATACCGCGCACGGTCAGGTCCGCCAGTACCTCCTCGGCCTCCAGGTAGACCTCGAACTGCTCCTCGATCTCCGAGAGCATCGCGATGATCAGCAGCGAGTCGCCGCCCAGCTCGATGAACGACACGTCGTGTGCGACGTCCTCGCGGTGCAGCAACCTGCCCCACAGCTGTGCGACCTCGTCCACCGGTACTGCCAGGGAGGGCGTCTGTCCCTCGGTCATGTCAGGTGTTCCCCTCGTGCGAACCGGCCCTGGTCGGGCCGGGTGGATCGGATCCGGATCGGTGGATCGGATCGGGGTCCCGGGCCTCGGGTTCGAGGCCCGGGACAGTCCTACAGTGGTGCCAGGCGGTCGGCCACCGCGGTCCTGACCGCTTCCCGGTTGATCTTCAGGTTCCGGTTGAGCAGCGGGCTCTCCGGCGTCAGCGCGCCCTCCAGCAGTGCCAGGTGGCGGATCTGCAGATCTGTTCCGAGCCGGGAGTTGATCTGGGTGATGGCCCCCAGCACGGCGGCCCGGGTCTGCTCCTCGGAGCCCTCGTAGAAGGCGGCGGCGGCCAGCACCCCGGTCTCGACCTGGAACAGTGCCGCCTGGTGCACACTGCTCGGCCGGCACAGCTCGGCCTCCAGATCCTCGGTCTGGATCTTCTGGCCGCCGGTGGTGATGATGATGTTCTTCTTCCGGCCCTTCAGGTGCAGGTAGCCGTCGGCGTCGAACTCGCCGATGTCCCCGGTGGCGATGGTGTCGGCGGCACGGAAGACCAGGGCGGTGTCCTCGGGCGACTCGCCCTCGTAGCCGACACACAGGTGCCACTGGTGCTGGACCAGCACCTCGCCGTCCTCGCCGATCCGCACCGTGCCCGGGTACACCTCGGTGCCCACCGAGCCCAGCCGGTTGCCTTCGCGCCGGTTCCAGGTGAGGTACCCGATCTCGGTCATGCCGTAGATCTGGTAGAGCTCGAATCCGGCGTGGGTGAAGAACTCCAGCATGCCGGGACGGACCGGTGCGGAGCCGACCAGCATCAGGCGCAGCGAGCCGCCGTACATGTCGTGGAACTCGCGGAACACCGAGCGCCGCAGCTCGCGTGCCTGCGCATCGGGCAGTTGCTCCGCCGAGGCGGCGGCCGCGTCCAACCGGGCGCGCTTGTCCGGGTCCAGGTTGCGGTAGCGCTTCTCGACGAACTCGTAGAAGTTCGGCGGGCCGAGCATGATGGTGGGCTTGGTCAGCGGCAGCGTCGGCAGCATCCGCGCCGCCGTCGTCATGATGACCTCGCAGCCGTTGCGGATGGCGAGGTAGCACAGGTACCGCTGCTGGAAGGTGGACAGCGGCAGCGCGATCATGATGCGGTCCTCGGGCCCGCAGGGGTAGGCCGCGCTCTGCGCCTCGACCAGGGCCTGCACCCCGGGCCAGGCGAGCAGCAGGCACTTGACCCGGCCGGCCGTCCCCGAGGAGAAGGCCAGGGTGAACACCTCGCGGTCGCTCACCCGGACCTGCTCGCCCTCCGGGGCCGGCGGATCGGCGACCGGCTCGACGGCCGGCTCGGTCAGGACCTGTTCCAGCGCGCCGACTTCGGGGCCGTCCGTGCCGGAGCGGCTCTCCTTCCCGGCGAACATCGCCGCCAGGCCGTAGCGGGCGGCCACCTGTGCGTTCGACGTCCCCTTGAAGTCCGGCACCGGGACCGCCACCGGGACGGCGCCCAGGTGCAGCAGGGCCAGATCGAGGGCGAGCCACTCGTAGGAGTTGTGGCCTCGGATGCCGATCCGGTCGCCGGGGCCGACGCCCCGCCGGGCGAGCCCGGCGGCGAGCGCTTCGACGTCCTGGTGGACCTGGCTCCACGGGACGAGCCGGGTCTCGCCCCGCTCGACGAGGCGGACACCGCCGGTGCGGGCGGCGCGCAGCCAGTCCATCAGTACGCCGGGGCGCGGGTCGTCGACGGCTTCGGTCGAGGCGGACGGGTGGTCAGTACGCACAGTGGGACTCCCGGGTGACGGCCACGCGGTGCCGTTCTGGCGGAATCGAAGGGAAGGGGTTGGTCATGTCAGGCACTGGCCGAGGCCGACCGCGCCGCCAAGCGGTGCGCGGACCGCCCGGCCACGGCGATCCCGGCGCAGGCGAGGACGCCGACGACCAGGCAGGCCGCCCACAGGGCCCCGGTGGACCGGCCGTAGACGAAGATGCCGATGGCGGGCCCCAGGGCGAAGGCCACCGCCTGGACGGTGGCCAGATAGCCCTGGTAGCGGCCGATCCGGTCGGCGGGCGAGAGCGCGGCCGTGGCGCTGCTGACAACGGGCGAGAAGAGCATCTCGCCGGCCGACCAGACGACCACGCCGAGGGCGATCAGGAGGTAGGAGTGCAGCGCCCCGCACATGGCGATGCCGATCGCCATCGCGGCGGTGCCCAGCGCCATCGGGACCCACCAGGGCAGGCGCCTGGTCCAGGCGCTCAGCGGCATCTCGGCGATGATGACCAGGACACCGTTGAGGGTCAGCAGCGAGGCGTAGGCACTGGCGCTGTGCGCGGCGCTGACCGCCAGTGAGACCGTCGAGGAGTACTGGACGTACACCACGGTGATGCCGAGCACCGCCCCGAAGAAGGCGAGCAGGCCCAGCGGGGTGTGCCCGGTCCGGTCCTGGTCGGCCGCCGGCCCCGCCTCGGCGTCGGTCGGCTTCGCCGAGGGGTGGCGAAGCCCGAACCAGAGCACGGCGGCGAAGACCGCGTAGCAGCACGCGCTGGCCAGGAAGAGGCCCTTGAGACCGTGGGGCGCGATGAAGACGGCGATCACCGGGCCGAGCGCCGCACCGAGGTTCAGCGCCAGCCGGAAGAACGCGAAGGTCGGCACCCGGTCCCGTTCGCGGGTGTTGTCCACCAGCAGCGCGGACGCGGCGGGCAGGTACGCCTGCGCGAACAGGGCGGCGAGGAACACGCCGACCAGGGCCGTGTTCCGGTTGGGGGAGAGGCCGATCACCGCCAGCCCGCCGCTGGCGAGCAGGGTCGAGGAGACCAGGGCGATCCGCCGGGAGAAGCGGTCCGCGGCCCAGCCGCCCAACAGCGAGCCGATCGGGGTGGCCGCACCGACGAAGAGCAGCACGATCGGCATCTGCGTGAGCGAGAAGCCGAGTTGTCGCAGGAAGAGCACCAGGAAGGTGGAGAAGAACGAACCGGTGCGATTGAGGAACACCCCGGCCACCAGGACCTTGACCGGTCGCGGAGACTTCAGCACCACCTGGAGGATCGAGCGGTCCGGGGCCTGCGACCGCTCGGCGTCGGTGTCCGTGCTCATCGGGCGCCCAGCGGCGTACCTTCGACGACCACGTCGGCCCGCACGGCTGCGAGCCTTGCCTGACAGTCCGGGCGGCTCTCCGCGGTGACGATCGCGATCGCGATGCGGGAGAGGAACCCCTCCGGCGGCAACTTGACCTCGGTGCCGGCCGGTACGAACGTGGTGAACTGTTCCAGGCCCGGGTGCTCGGCCTCGCCGCGCAGCGCCACGGACTCCAGCCGGATGTCCTGCTCGGGGTAGATCATGCCGATCGCCGCGTGCACCGAGCGGTCCGTCGACAGGTCCGGCTCCAGACCCACCGCCACACTGGCGGCGGCACCCGCCACATCGACTCCGCTGGAGAGGTGACCGAGGTAGGGGATCAGGTCGCCGCCGAGCCGTACGTTGATCTCCACGATCCGCGGTCCGCGGCTGGTCAGCTTGAACTCGCTGTGGCTGACCAGGCGGTCCAGCCCGACCACCGCGTGTGCCTGGACCACCATGTCGATGGCGGCCGCCAGGTCCGGGTGCTCCGCCGCCGGGACGATGTGGCCGGTCTCCTCGAAGTACGGCGGGAAGCCGATCTCCTTCTCCGCGACGACCAGCGGCGTGGTGCGGCCCTCCCAGGTCACGCAGTCGACGCTGTACTCGGGGCCGTCGAGGTACTCCTCGATCAGGACACCGCTGTGGGCGGAGGCGGTGCCGTCGGGAGCCTGCGCGTCGGCTGCGACCGTGAAGGCGGTCAGCAGCTCCTTCTCGTCCTGGACCCGGACGACGCCGATGCTCCCGCCGAGGGCGCGCGGCTTGAGCACGACCGGATAGCCGATCTCATCGGCGGCGCGTATCGCCTCCTGCTCGGTCAGGGCCACCGCGAACCGGACCGGGCTCACGCCGGCCTCGGAGAGCAGGGCGCGCAGGGCGCTCTTGTCCTTGCAGTGGCGGACCGCCTCGGCGTCGGTGTACGGCAGTCCCACCGAGGCGGCCAGCCT
This sequence comes from Kitasatospora azatica KCTC 9699, assembly GCF_000744785.1. NCBI lineage: Bacteria > Bacillati > Actinomycetota > Actinomycetes > Kitasatosporales > Streptomycetaceae > Kitasatospora > Kitasatospora azatica. Next base: position 5,189,541 of record NZ_JQMO01000003.1, read on the forward strand.
GGCCACCGGCTCGACCAGCAGCTCGTCGTAGGTGAGCAGCCCGTCCGGCGCGACCTTGCGGACCAGGGCCTCCAGCACCTCCGGATCGTAGGAGCCGACCACATGAGACTCTGTCACATACGGCTGCTGCCACGATATTTCGGAATCACTGGCGAGGATGATGTCGACCCGCCTGCTCATTGCCGCCAGAGCATATTCACGGAATGGCTTCCCGCCACTGCCGATAACAAGGAGGCGCCGGTTCGGCATGTGAGAGCTCTCCACTCGTGGATCGGTGGTTCTGTCGCGGTCATGCTAAAGGCTGTCACATCAGCCAGTCAACGATCCCAGCAAAATCTGACATGCTGTCATCTGGCTTGTCAGGGAAGGGCGCTGGATGTGAAATTCGGCACCCTGGGGCGGCCGCTTTCAGGCACGGCGGCACGACAAAGCAGCGCTCCTAGGACAGTGTCATCGGACCGGTCAAACCGCCAGTGGCGCAGGACCGCACGTCCTGTGAAGTTCCGGTCCGTAAGTCGCCGTCGACCCGGCGATTCCCCCAGTGCTGCGCGCCCTCCGACGTGATGCCCGCTCAGGCGTCCGCCGGGGGTGCAAGTGCCCCTGCGAGGACTGTACCGTCGCAGGTGGACGGGCGCTACCGGTCCTGCGGATGTCGCCGGAGCCCTGTGCACACGAAAGGCGCCTGAACCGCCCGTTGCCCGGCATTCCGAGCCCGCGCGGCGGTCGGTGATTCTCTGGCCGCGCAACATGTCGCTAAGGTCCAGTTCCATGTCTACTGAATGGTCCACCGCGTCGCTCGATCTTCATCTGGAATTGGATCTGAGCCGACGCCACGGACGGGCGGACAGGTTGGTGGCGGCGATTCGCGAGGCGATTGATGCCGGCCGACTGCTGCCCGGCGGCAAGATGCCGTCCACTCGCAGCATGGCATTGCAACTCGAGGTCGCCCGCGGGACAGTGGCCAGCGCCTACGAGCAACTCGTGGTCGCCGGGTACCTGGAGGTCAGTCACGGCTCGGGTACCCGGGTGGCACCGCTGCGGAGCCGGAGCGAGGACGCCCGGACATCGAGTGGACCGGCGGCCGCAGGCTCACCCGCGCCGAGCTGGAACCTGCGCCCGGGGCTGCCGGACGTCACGCTCTTCCCACGGACGGCATGGGTGGCGGCCACCCAACGGGTGCTCCGCGAGGCCCCGGCGGAAGCCCTCGACTACGGAGACCCGCGCGGCCGACCCGAGTTGCGCCTCGCCCTGGCCAACTACCTGGGGCGGGCCCGGGGTGTGGTCGCCCACCCGGACCGGATCGTGGTCTGCCACGGCTTCACCCAGGCGCTCGGCCTGCTGGCCAAGGTGATCGCCGACCGGAAGGCGCCGACCATGACCTTCGAGGATCCGTCGTACCCGCTGTTCCGGGAGATCGTCCGCACCGCCGGGCTGAGCACGCTGACCGCCGAGGTCGACGACCAGGGGCTGCGTCCCGAGACCCTCGGCCCGTCGAGCGCGGTGCTGGTCACCCCGATCCACCAGTACCCGCTCGGCGCGGAGCTCTCCGCCCGCCGCCGCCAGGAGCTGATCGCCTGGGCGCGCGAGGCCGACGCGGTCATCATCGAGGACGACTACGACGGGGAGTTCCAGTTCCACCGCAAGCCGACCGGGGCGCTGCAGGCGCTGGACCCCGGTCGGGTCGTCTACGCCGGCACGACCAGCAAGACGCTGGCCCCCGGCCTTCGGCTCTCCTGGCTGGTGCTGCCGCCCGACTGGGTCGAGCCGGTGGCGGTGGCCAAGCGCAACGCCGATCAACACTCGGCCGCGCTGGGCCAGATGGTGCTGGCCCAACTGATCACCTCCGGTGCTTACGACCGGCACATCCGGCGCTGCCGGGCCCAGTACCGGGAGCGGCGCGCGCGGCTCGCCGAAGTGCTGGCCGACCACGTGCCCCAGGTCGAGCTCGTGGGCCCGAGCGCGGGTCTGCACGCCTTGGTCCGATGGGCCGAGGACGGGCCCAGCGAGCGCGACATGCTGCTCGCCGCGAAGCGGGAGTCGCTCGCCCTGAGCACGCTGGGGCCCTACTGGGCAACGCCCGGTCCGCACCAGCCGGGTCTGGTGCTCGGCTACGCCTCGCCGCCGCAGCACGGCTACGCGGGCGCCCTGGCCGCCCTGACCAGGGCCTTCGGCAGGGTCTTCGACCAAGGCACCCGGAACACGCCCTAGTCCACCCTGATGTCGAGCAACGCCTCCACCTCGGCCGCCAGCTGATGGATCCCGATCGGGTGCCCGGCCGGATCCGGAGTGGACCAGACCGACAGAAGGCCGCAGATGTCGAACCCCTCAGGGGCGTGCCCGATCCGGTCGCCGGGAGCGGCGAGCGCGTAGTACGCGCGAAAGCCCGGATGGCGCCAGGCCTCGCCGACCTGGTTGGCCGCGACCGTGCCGGACCGGTAGACGAATCGGATGCAGGTGGCCAGGCGGGCCGGAGTGCGGCGGGCGGCCGCGGCCCGGGCAGCGGCGGACCGACCTGCGGCGGCCAGCAGGAAGGCCTCGACCAGGTCGATGCGGTGAGCGTCCCGGATGTTGCGGTACACGTGACCGCCGCTGATCCGGGTGCTGAACTCGACCAGCCGGAAACGCCCTTCGGTGTCCTTGCGGAACTCGGCGTTCAGCAGGCAGGTCTCCAGATCCAGCGACCTGCTCAACCGGCGCATCACCGCGGTGAGTTCCTCCTCGGTGGCCTGGTCGACCCCGGGCAGGGTGTACAGGTCCTCCTCGAAGAACGGCGGCGGACTGAGGACCTTCGAGTGGATCCCGCCCAGCTGGAACTCGCCGTCGACGACCACCCCGTCGCAGGTGACCTCCTCCCCGGGAAGGAACTCCTCCAGGAGCGCCCAGCTGTCGTCGAGCTGGTCGTAGAAGTGGTTCTGACCGGAGGCGGCCAGCGTCCGGATCTCCGCCAGGACCCGTAGCGCGCCCGCTGCGTCCGCCACCAGCTCCACGTGCGAACTGCTCGCGCCCCGGGTGGGCTTGACGACACAGGGGTAGCCGACCTCGGGCAGGCCCGCGGTCAGCTGCCGGTCGCCGATCGCCCAGTGGCCCGGCGTCGGCAGCCCGGCTGCCGCGAAGTGCGCCCGCTGCCGCGCCTTGTCACGCGCGGTCGCGTCCGCCACGGGTCGGGACCAGCTCACCCCACGGGCGGCGTTGGCCTCGCCGACGGCCTCGATGTCGGTCTCCTGGAAGGTGACCGCGAAGGCCGCGTCCCGCTGGTGCAGCACGTCCTTGACCGCATCGAGCAGCGCGCCGGTGGCGCTGCCCGACGGCAGCAGCCGCACCGAGGCGTAGCGGGGGTCCTGCTGGGCGCCGGCGTCCTCGGTGACCAGGTGAACGGCCAGGCCGAGCCGGAACATCGTCTCGACATGGTCGTGGCGGGTCAGCAGGCCCTGGCGCATCGCCAACACGACGTCCAGTCCGTCCAGCGGGGGCAGCTCACTCATTCGTCTCACCTCGGGTGGTTCCGATCAACAGGATGGCCAGCGCCAGGACCGCGGCGAGGGCGAGCACCCCGATCCAGAAGCCGTGGCGAGCCTCGTTCCAGAGCGCGACCCCGACCGCCGGGCCGATCGTGAAGCCGGCGGTCTGGGCAACGGCCAGCAAGCCTTGGTAGCGGGCGAGTTGGCTCTGCGGGGCGAGCGCCGCGACGGCGGCGTTCGCGACCGGCGCGAAGATCATCTCGCCGACGGTGAACAGCACGATCCCGCCGATGATGGCCCAGCTCTGGCGCAGCAGGCCGGCCAGCACCAGCCCCGTCGCCATCACCAGGACCCCTCCGGCCAGCGGGACGCGCCATGGAGCCCGTCGGGTGACGGAGCTGATCGGCAGTTCCCCGCCGAGCACGACGAAGCCGTTGACGGAGAGCAGCATCGCGTAGAAGGCCGCTGACTGCCCGTCGGCGGTGAGCTGCAGCGGCAGGGCGGAGAGGTGCAGGGCGTACACCGCGGCGACCACGAAGAGCAGGCCGCACAGGATGCGCACCTGGCCCGTCCGAGCCCGCTCGGCCGCGCCGGCGCGATCGTCTGGCGCGGGTTCGTCCTGCTGCTGCGGGCCGTCCGAGCCGGACCGGCTGCGGGCTCCCCACTGCAACACCGCCGCGCAGAGCGCACAGGTCGCGGCATTGACCGCGAACAGCGTGGTGAAGGAGTGCAGGGCGAGCAGGCCGGCCAGCAGCGGGCCCACGGCACTGCCCAGGTTCAGCGCCAGCCGGAACAGCGCGAAGATCGGCACCCGGTCCTCGGGACTGCTGTGCGCCGCGAGCAGAGTGCTCGCGGCCGGCACGTAGGCCTGGGAGGTGGTCGAGACCAGGCAGACCGCCAGGCCGACGGTGAGGTGCTGGTGAGCCTGCGAGAGCAGCACGAGCGAGGCCGAGGAGGCCGCCATCGAGAGCACGATCACCCGATGGTTCCCGTACCGCCCCGCGAGCACCCCGCCGGCCCAGGAACCGATCATGCTCGCCGCCGCGATCGCCGTCAGCGCGTAGGTGAGCAGTGCGCCGGAGAAGCCACGGCTCTGCAGGAAGAGCGTCGCGAAGGTGGCGAAGAACGATCCGAGGCGGTTCACGAAGACGCCCGTGACCAGGAGCTTGACGGGCCGTGGGGCATGCCGGACCACCGTGGCCACGGACCTGCGCGGCGAGGTGCCGGGTGCCGCGTCGGTGAGAGCCGTCACTGCTCGACCGCCCGGACGGCGCCGGTCACCGGGCAGCTCAGCACGGTGTCCTGGCTGACGAAGTTCGGACGGAGACCGAAGTCGGGGGCGTCGTACGTTCGGTGGTACGTGGGCGTGGCGCTGGCGGAGAGCGGGGGATTGACCCAGGACCACTGGGTCGGCACCGGCCGCCCGGCCTGGCCCTCGGCGTCCACGTGGTTGAGGAACTGGCGGGCCGCGCTGTGGTGGTCGACGATCAGCACGCCGGCCTGGCGGTAGCTGTGCAGGACAGCATAGGTGAGCTCGACCAGGGCGCGGTCCTTCCACAGGGTGCGGTCGTGGCGGGTGTCGAGTCCCATGCACGCGGCGACGTCCGGCAGGACGTCGTAGCGGTAGGTGTCACTGAGATTGCGGGCGCCTATCTCGGAGCCGACGTACCAACCACTGAACGGCGCCGCGGTGTAGCTGATTCCGCCGATCTCCAGGCCCATGTTGGAGACCGCCGGATTCGCGTGCCATTTCAGCCCGAGTTCGGCGATCCCCGGCAGCTCCGGATGACTGATCGGCACCTCGAGCAGCGCGTCCGCCGGGACGTCGAAGGCCCGTGGGTGATCGCCGGGCATCTGGATGATGACAGGCAGGACATCAAATGCCCCACCAGTCCCGTTCCATCCCAATGCTTGGGCCAGCTCGGTGATTTCCACATGCAGCGGATCGCCGATCACCGTGCCGTCGGCCTGCCGGTACCCGGCGTAACGGATCAGCTGGGGGTTGAGAATGCGGATCTCGCCCTGTGCGGTGCGCGGAGCGAAAATCGTTATCACCGAGCGTAGCTGGCCCTTGTTGGTGGACTGCCGCAGATGCTCCCAACAGGCCTGCGCGACCTCCTCGGCGGTTCGGCAGTGCCGGAAGTCGAGCAGTCGCAGTGAGCGCCAATGCATCCGACCGATGCACCGTGCGTGGTTGCGCCAGGCGACCTTGGCCCCGATCAGCAGCTCGTCAGGGGTGTGCTGGTAGCTGCCGTCCGTCTCGATGGCCCGTCTGACCTCGGCCAGCCGGGCCTTCGGCAGGTGGCTGAGCTCTGGCAGTCGGTAGAACGCCTCCGCCTCGCGCCACAACACCTCCCTGGCGTCGGGGCCTTCGGTCGACTGGACTGCGGGCGGCGCTAGGGGATTTGGGGTCATCATCATCGTTCTGTGCGAGCGGATCCAGGCGGCTGCACCCCCCGGGCCTTCCGAACGAATCGGTCGATCAAGGCGACGGGAGGAAATCTGGACGAAAAAGGGGTGATTTGGGCCGGATGGGCACTCGCGCGCCGGCATTCGCCACAAGTCGGGTGGAGCGGAAGGGATTTCACCATGTCTATGACGGTAAGTCAATGATCTTCCCCCGACTACGAGATGACCGTAAGGAATCTTCGATACCCACGATGATCCCGAGTTCGCGGGCGGGCGGCCGGGCGGACGATCCGAAAGTGGTCCAGTGGACCGGTGGGTGAGTGGCCCATTGGCGGACAGAAGACTGGCTTACGGTCAAGCTGTTAAGTCGTCAAATACGGGAGTAGTCGCATGACCGGCAGCAGGACCAACGTCTGCATCATCGGTGCTGGCCCGCGCGGGCTCTCCGTCCTGGAGCGCCTGTGTGCCAACGAGCGTGCGCAGCCCTTGTGTTCGGCCCTGGTGGTGCATGTCGTGGACCCGTTCCAGCCGGGCGCCGGCGCGGTCTGGCGCACCGACCAGTCCCGACACCTGCTGATGAACACCGTGGCCTCGCAGATCAGCGTCTACACCGACGACAGCTCGCAGATCGACGGCCCGATCGAACCGGGCCCCACCCTCTACGAGTGGGCCCGACAGCTGGCCGGATCCGACGGTGCGCAGGGGTTCGACGGTGCGCAGGGGTTCGACGGTGCGCATGGCTTCGATGGTGCGCAGGAGCTCGACGGTGCGCAGGGCTTCGACGACCAGACGCTGGCGGAGGCCCGCGACCTGCAGCCGAACACGTACCCCACCCGTGCGTTCTACGGCAGTTACCTGCACGACAGCTTCCGCCGGGTGGTGGATCGGGCTCCGGAGCACGTCACCATCCAGGTGCACCGCTCGCGCGCGGTCGCCGTGGCCGACTCCCGGGGCAGCGGGGAGACCCAGGCCGTCTGCCTGGAGAACGGCCTCTGGCTGGACGACCTGAACGCCGTCGTCCTGGCTCAGGGCCATGTGCCGACGCAGCTGTCCTCCCGTGAGGAGCGCACCGCGGAGTTGGCGCGGGCGCACCGCCTGACGTACATCCGTCCCGGCAACCCGGCGGACCAGGACCTCAGCGGCGTCCTGCCCGGCCAGAACGTGCTGCTGCGCGGACTCGGCCTCAACTTCTTCGACCACATGGCACTGTTCACCATGGGCCGCGGGGGCGTCTTCGTCCGGGCCGCCGACGGGCGCCTGGCCTACCAGCCCTCGGGCCTGGAACCGCGACTGTACGCGAGCTCCCGGCGCGGCGTGCCGTACCACGCCCGCGGTGAGAACGAGAAGGGCGCCTTCGGTCGCTACTTCCCGAAGCTGCTCACGGCCCAGTACGTCGCGGCCCTTCGCGAGCGCGCCGGCAAGGGCGACGAGGTGCGCTTCGGCACCGACTTGTGGCCGCTGATCGCCCGCGAGGTGGAGAGCGTCTACTACGGGGCGCTGCTCGACTCCCGCGGCCGTGGCGAGGAGCGGGACGCTTTCGTCGAGGCGTACCTGGCCGCGGCGGACAGCGCCGAGGTGGTGCACGCCTTCGGTATCGCGGCGGACGACCGCTGGAGTTGGGAACTGCTCTCCCAGCCGTACCGCGACCGGGAGTTCGACAGCCGGGAGGACTTCCAGGAGTGGCTGCTGGGGTACCTGGCGCAGGATGTCGCGGCCGCGATGCAAGGGAACCTGACCGGTCCTCTGAAGGCAGCCCTGGACGTGCTGCGAGACCTGCGCAACGAGATCCGCCTGGCGGTGGACCACGGTGGGCTGTACGGCGACTCGCACCGCGACGAGCTGGAGGGCTGGTACACCCCGCTCAACGCCTTCCTCTCGATCGGCCCGCCGGCCTCGCGGATCGAGCAGATGATCGCGCTGATCGAGGCCGGGGTGCTGGAGCTGACCGGCCCGCAGACGGAGATCCGGATCGACACCGAGTCCGGGGCGTTCGTCGCGCACAGCTCCGTGGTTCCCGGGCCCGTGGTCCGGTCCACGGTGCTGATCGAGGCCAGGCTGCAGGAACCCGACCTGCGGCGCACCGCCGACCCGCTGCTGCGCGCACTGCTGGAGTCCGCGCAGGCGGCCACCTTCCGCATCGCCACGTCCGAGGGCAGCTACGAGACCGGCGGCCTCGCCGTGACCGAGCGTCCGTACCGGATCCTCGACGCGCAGGGCGCGCCGCACCCGCGCCGCTTCGCCTACGGGGTGCCCACCGAGTCCGTGCACTGGGTCACGGCCGCGGGCATCCGGCCCGGGGTGGACTCGGTGACCCTGGGTGACTCCGACTCGATCGCCCGAGCGGTGCTCGCCCTGCCGGTGGTGGACCGGGGCGAGGCAGCCGAGAGCGCGGCGACTGCGGCCGAGGGCGCCGGGGTGATCGTATGAGCGGGCGAGGCGACACGACGCAGGACGCGGGACTGCTCTCCCCGGTCCGAGCCGGTACGCCGGTCGAGGAGGCCGTCTGCGACCAGGCATGGCTGCAGGCCATGCTCGACGCCGAAGCCGCCCTGGCCCGTGCCCAGGCCAGGCTCGGCACCGTGCCGGCGGCCGCCGCCCGGACCATCAGCGAGGCCGCCCGGGCCGAGAACTTCGAGCTGCGCGAACTCGCCCTGGCCGCCCGGGAAACCGCCAACCCCGTGGTCGGGCTGGTGCAGGCGCTCACCAGGGTGGTCAGCGCGACGGACCCGGCCGCGGCCGAGTACGTCCATCGCGGATCCACCAGCCAGGACGTCTTCGACACCGGGGCGATGCTGGTCGCCCGGCGGGCCCTGCTGATCATCCGCGCCGATCTGGCCCGGACGACCACCGCGTTGGGAGCACTCGCCAAGCGGCACCGCGACACCGTGATGGCAGGCCGCACCTTGGCGCTGCAGGCCGTCCCGACCACCTTCGGACTCAAGGCGGCCGGCTGGCGGCAGCTGCTCCTGGACGCGGACCGGCGTCTGGGTCAGGTGTACGACCACGGCCTGCCCGTTGCCCTCGGTGGTGCGGCCGGAACCCTGGCCGGGTACCTGGAGTACGCCAGGCTCGACGGCGGCGAGCGAGGCGAGCCCGACCTCGACCGCTACCTCGACCTCGACCGCTACCTCGACGCCCTGGTGGACGCCTTCGCCGACGAGACCGGGCTCGCCCGCCCGGTCCTGCCCTGGCACGTGCTGCGAACCCCGATCGCCGACCTCGCCGCAGCGCTGGCCTTCACCGCAGGCGCCCTGGGCAAGATCGCGATCGATGTGCAGTCCCTCACCCGCACCGAGGTCGGCGAGGTCACCGAACCCGCGGTAGCCGGCCGGGGCAGCTCCTCGGCGATGCCGCACAAACGCAACCCGGTGCTGGCCACGTTGATCCGCAGTGCCGCCCTCCAGGTCCCGGCGATCGCCGGCGCGCTCAGTCAGTGCCTGGTCTCGGAGGACGAACGCTCGGCCGGCGTCTGGCACGCCGAGTGGCAGCTGCTGCGCGAGTGCCTGCGCCTCACCGGCGGCGCCGCCCACACGGCGGTCGAACTGGCCGAGGGCCTGGACGTGCGTACCGACCGGATGTTCGCCAACCTCCAGCTGACCGGCAGTCAGATCGTGTCCGAACGCATCGCCGCCGTGCTCGCCCCCCACCTCGGCAAGGTCGCGGCCAAGCAACTCCTCACCGATGCTGCGACCCGCTCCCAGGAAACCGGTGACCCACTTCCCACCGTCCTCGCCGCGACCCCCGCCCTCCAAGGCATCCTCGACCCCGCCGCCCTCGCCACCCTGTGCGACCCCTCGGCCTACACCGGAGCCGCGTCCTCCCTGGTGGACCGCGCCCTGCGCTGACGAGGCCCACTGGGCCGCCCGATCGGCACGGCGACCAGGCTGTCTCGGTTGACCTGGTACGCCGCCGTCGGGCGGCACACTCGGGCGCAGAGGTCAGAACTCGGGTGGCGGGGCGGCGTCGAGGAGTTCGCGCTTCACGTGCTCGAAGTCGGCCCGGGCCTGCGAGTCGCCGTGGTCGTAGTCGGTCCAGAAACCGGGGCGCTGCCAACGGGCGTCGGCGAGGCGGGTGCGGCCGTCTGCGATGACCAGGGTCCAGCCACGCGGTATCCGGGTGTCCACCGTCTCGAAGTCGGCCGGGTCCCAGAGCAGTCCGGGATCGGGTACGTCGGGGCCGAGCACGCGGATCTGGCAGTCGATGTCGGAGGTGACCATCTCCGCAACCGGGTAGACGCCACCCACCCGAATCCCGTCGAACTCCGCGACCGGGATGTCGGCTGCGGGGTGGATGATCTGCAGGCACCTGACTCTCATCGGAGAAGTCTCGCCATGGCCGATCCCCGGTCGTTGCCCGGGGCGCCTGGACGGATCGTGACCGGCGAGTCACGACCCTCATCGGATACCTCGTGGCCGGCTGCTGCTGGCGCTGGCGCTCGGCGGGCAGGACCGGATCACCGAGGCGATGGGCGAACTCGAACGAGCCCTTGCGCAGGCCCCGACGGACGTCCCCGCCGAGGAGCTGACCCCGCTGCACCGGATGCTCGGCGCGATGGCGCTGCGCACCCGGCAGTACCAGACGGCCGTGCGCGCGCTCTCGGAGGCGGCGGCCCGGCTGGACCGCGAGGGCCAAGCGCTGGACGCCCGGGAGACGCGCCTCCAACTGGGCCGGGCGCTGTGCGCGCAGGGCTCGTTCGGCGACGGCGTGGCCGTCCTGGAGTCGCTGCTCGATCCGGCCGGACCGGGCGCACCGGAGCAGGCGGTCGGAGTCGGAGCGGACCGGGAACCGTCGCAGGCCGAGCAGTTGACGGCCCAGATCCGGGCCGACCTGGCCGGCGCCCTGCTCTCGCTGGGCGAGCCTCGGGACGCTGCGGTGCAGTACCTGCACCTGGCGGACATCGCCGACAGGTGGCCGGAGAAGGAACTGCTGACCTCCGCGGCAGCCGGAGCCGCGGGCGCGTTGGCGCTGGCGGGCAACTGGGACGGCGCGAAGGCGGCCCTGGAACGCGCACTCGAGTCCAACCGCGCGGCGCCGGTCCTGCCGGACATCACCGACGCCCTGCGCACCCTCGCGGTCGAAGCGGTCGACGCACGCGGCGCAGACGCCGCGGACGAGGCGCTCGGGTACCTGGCCGAGGCCGATCGGTTGCGCGAGGAGTTCCCGGACGCCGCTCGTGAGCAGTTCCGCAGCGTGGACGTCGACCTCGCGCAATGCCTGTACACCCGCGGCCGGGTGCATGCCGCCACGGGTCGGTCGGAGCAGGCGCTGGCAGCGTTCGAGCAGGCCGTCGCCGTCTACGACCGCGCGGGGTACGCGACGAGCCCGCCGCGCTTCGAAGCGCTGAGGATGGCCGCTCTGGTGGAGAGCCGGGCACTGGAGCGCACCACCGCGGCACGGACCCGCCTGGACAAGGCCGCCGCCGAAGCGGACGCAGCCGGCCTGCCCGATGCCGCATCCACCCTGCGCCGCCTGCGGAACGGCTTGCAGTAGCCGCACGGCGGCCGGGAGCGCAGTGCTCCAAGAGGCGCCGGCGGCCACCGTCATCGAGACGGTGGCCGCCGGCCACACACCCTGACCCAGCGGCGCACGCTCGGCCCGACGGAGGCCGGCGTCGGCCCCGGCGACCAGGTCGGCGAGCCGCTCGAGTGAACGCGCCGCGATGCGCAGGCCTGACACGGTGACCTCGAAGCGCTCGGCCCGCATCAGGACGAGATTTTCCTCCCGGGTGAGAGCGGTGGCCGCCTATCGTATGAAGCCCGGGTCCTGAGGGTGAAAGGACCGACTTCTGGAACGCTTCCGACCTGGTCCGTTTGGATGGGCGCCGTGACGAGCACTGCTGGATTCACTGAGGACGACCTGCGCGCGCTGGCGGGGCCGCGTTCCTTCGACCGGGGCCGGGGCTACCGCGACGCGGTCGACTCGCTCGAGGTGGACGGGCACCGGTTCACCGCCATCGTCCATGGGACCGATGCCTATGAGGTCGTGCTGGAGATGGACGAGGAGGACGGGCTGTGGGGGGAGTGCGATTGCCCCTACGGTCTGGACGGCAACTTCTGCAAGCACTGTGTCGCGGTGGGCCTGGTCGTGCTGCAGCGGCACGGGGAGCTGCCCCGGCTCCGGGCCGACAGCGGGGCGAGGACCGGCAGCCTGGAGTCGTGGCTTTCGTCGCGCTCACGCGAGGACCTGCTGGCCCTGGTCCGCGAACTGATCGACGGTGACCGGGACTTGCGCCGGCGCCTGGAGCTGCGGGCCGCGACCGCCGGTGCCGACCTGGGTCAGATGCGCGCACGGATCGCGGACCTGCTCGCGGTGGGCCGCTTCAGCCGGTACGGATACGTCGAGTACGCCGACGCCCACGCCTACGCGCGCCAGGCCGGTGAGGCGGTCGAGGCGATCAGCGCTCTGACCGACACGGGGCAGGCAGGGCAGGCGGTCGTCCTCGCGCGGGAGGCGATCAGGTTGCTCGGCGAGGCGTCTGACCAGGTGGACGACTCCGACGGACACCTCGGCGGGGTGGCAGCGGATCTGGGCGAGGCGCACCTGGAGGCCTGCCGTGGGGCCTCGCCCGATCCGAAGGAGATCGCCGAGTGGCTGGTCGGTCACCTGTTGGGCGGCCTGAGCCACCTGCCGGAGATCGATCTGGAGGATTACCGCGACATCCTCGGGGAGACGGGGCTCGCGCGGGTGCGGGAACTCGCGCAGGAAGCGTGGCGGCGCAGGCCGTCCGGCTGGGCCGAGAAGAACCTCATGCAGGACCTGGTCAAGGCCGAGGGCGACGTCGACGCGCTGATCGCCGTGTACGCCGCCGACCTCGCCCCGTCCGGCTGGACCCACCTGGTGATCGCGCAGGAACTGGACGCGGCCGGCCGCGAGGCCGAGGCGCTTGAGTGGGCCGAGCGAGGGCTGCGCAGCACCGCCGGGCAGGCCCAGGTCGACGACCGGCTGCTGGACTACGTCACCGGTCGCTACGTCCGAGCCGGGCGGCTCGCCGATGCCGCAGCCGTGCGCCGCGATCGGTTCAAGGCAGCGCGCACGCTGGCCGCCTACGGGAAGCTCCGGGACGCCGCACGGGCGGCTGGGACCTGGGACATCGAACGCGCCACCGCACTGGACCTGCTGCGCACCGACGCCGACCAGGGACGCGGCCGCGGGTGGTACGGCGACGGGCCGGTGCTGATCGACGCCCTGATCGACGAGGGGGACCTGGACGCGGCATGGGAGGCCGCCCCGGGACGCGCCGGCACCCGGCAGTGGCTGACACTGGCCGACCGGGTCCGCGATCGCCGTCCGGCCGATGCACTGGAGGTGTACCGCCGCGCCATCGAGCCGCTCAAGCAGGTAACCGGCGATGGCAACTATCAGCAGATGGCCACGCTGCTGCTGAACGCCCGCGCCTGCCACCGGGCACTGGGCACGGAAACAGAGTTCGCCACCTACCTGGCTGCACTGCGAGCCGACCAGAAGCGCAAGCGCAATCTCATGAAGATCCTTGCCGAGAAAGGTTTGTGACACTTCGAAGAACACACTTTCCCCAGTGTCGCCGGGCCCGCAGTAGCCACGAGCCGAATCCGGCAGGCAGCCACGTCGACCGCCCGTCAGCTCCGCCTCCAAGGCGTGGCGGCGACGCGCGGTTCGCTGGCCGGGCCGGACCAGGGTTTCGACGCCAAGCCTGGCACCGCAGGTTCAGCAGCGACGACCTTTCGAGCCCCACAGGCATGAGGTTTGTCATCGTTGTCGATGACGGTCCGCACTGCCCGGCGCCGCCCGCGCGCCGGAGGCTTGAGGCATGGACGACGGAGCGAGGGTGATCGAGGCCGCCGGGGCACGCCGCAGGTACGGCGGCGGCTTCGAGGCGGTGCGCGGAGTGTCGTTCTCGGTGGCGAGGGGCGAGCTGTTCGCGCTGCTGGGAACCAACGGGGCGGGCAAGACCTCGATTCTGGAACTGCTGGAGGGGCTGGCCCGTCCGAGCGCCGGGACGATCAGGGTGCTGGGCCGCGATCCGTACGCAGAGCGGGCGTCGGTACGGCCCAGGATCGGGGTGATGCTCCAGGAGGGCGGCTTCCCGGTCGATCTGACGGTGGACGAGACCGCGCGGATGTGGGCGGGGTGCGTCACCGGGGCCCGGCCCCGGCAGGAGTCGCTGGACCTGGTGGGCCTGGGGCACCGGTCCGGCGTACGGGTCCGGCAGCTGTCGGGGGGCGAGCGGCGCCGACTGGACCTGGCGCTCGCGTTGCTGGGTCGGCCGCAGGTGCTGTTCCTGGACGAGCCGACCACCGGCCTGGACCCGCAGGGCCGGCACGACACCTGGGAGCTGGTCCGCGCGCTGCGGGCCGAGGGCACGACGGTGCTGCTGACCACCCACTACCTGGAGGAGGCGGAGGCGCTGGCCGACCAGCTGGCGATCCTGCACCAGGGCCGGATCGTCGCTCTCGGTACCCCCGCCGAGGTGACCGGCGCACGTCCGGCCCGGATCGCCTTCGGCCTGCCCCCGGGCTGGCACCCCGGCGACCTGCCGCCCTTCCCCGAGCTCGGCGTGCTGCGGCACGAGCTGCGCGAGGGCCGGGTGGTGCTGCACACCGACAGGCTCCAGCACACGCTCACCGCCCTGCTGCGCTGGGCCGAGCAGCGCGAGGTCCCGCTGGACCGGCTGGACGCGCGCACGGCCTCCCTGGAGGAGGCCTTCCTGGCCATCGCCGGACAGGACACACACGCCGGACAAACCGGAGAGGGGATCGCCGCATGACCGCCGCGACACGGGTGAGGGCGCTCGGCCGGGCGGAGCTGACGCTGCTGCTGCGCAACCGCACGGCCGTCGCCGTGGCACTGCTGCTGCCGGTCGGCACGGTGGCCGCCTGGCGCCCCGCCATGGGGCAGTTCGCCGAGGGCGGGGCGGCCGGGCCGCTGAACGAGCAACTGGTCAGCGGCGGGATCGGCCTGGTGCTGCTCTATGTCGTCTACTACAACCTGGTCACCGCCTATGTCGCGCGCCGCGAGGAGCTGGTGCTGAAGCGGCTGCGCACCGGGGAGCCGACCGACCTGGAGATTTTGGCCGGTACCGCCCTCCCGGCCGTGGCCGTGGCACTGGCCCAGTGCCTGGCGTTGGTCGCGGCCGGGGCCGCGCTGCTGCACCTGGGGCTGCCGAGGCGTCCGGAACTGCTGCTCGCCGGCCTCGCGCTGGGCGTCCCGTTGCAGGCGGCGCTTGCCGCCGCGTCCACTGCCTTCACCCGCAGCGTGGAGCTGGCCCAGCTCACCACCGCCCCGCTGATCCTGCTCTCGGCGGTAGGCTCGGGCGTCCTGATCCCGCTGGGGTCGATGCCGCAGCTGATGGGGGAAGTCTGCCGATGGCTGCCGCTCACCCCGGTGATGGAGCTGGTACGGGCCGGCTGGATCGGCGGCTCCTCGGCCGGAGCGGCCCAGGTGCTGCTCGAGCTGGCCGCCGCGTCGGCCTGGACCCTGTTCGCCGCGTTCGCTGTCCGCCGCTGGTTCCGCTGGGAACCCCGCCGATGACCGCCCGGAGGGACCGATGGCAAGCCTGACCGGCTGGTGGCAGCGGCGCAGCGACCCTGCCCGGATCGAGCTCTACACCCGGTCCTCGTTCTACTTCTTCGCGCTCTCCGAGGTGGGCGTGCTCAGCGGCTCGCTGCTCGGCGGGCGCGCCTCGGCGGGGCCGTGGATCGGGCTGATCGGCCTGGGAGCGGTGCACGCCGCGCTGTGCGCGCTGCTCTCGGCCAGGGGCCTGGACTGGCTGCTGGGCCGCCGGGAGCGCCCGGTCCGACTGCTCGCCGCCGTCGCCGCGCTGTCCATGGGGGGCGCGGTGCTCGCCGTGACGCTGCGGCAGACGGGGCTGCTCGGCAGCGGCGTGGACGTGGTGGTGCTCGCCGTGGGCCTGATCGCCTTCGGCCTGGGCGCGATGGTCCTCGGCATCCGCGGGCTCCGCGAGCTGGTGTGGTGCCTGGTGGGCGCGGCGGCGCTGCTGGCTGCGCCCTGTGCACTGCTGGGGCTCCCCGGCGGGGCGGTGGTCGGGTTGGCCGCCGGGGTGCTCGGGGTGGGGGCGCTGATGATGTTCACCAGCGGCTGCTCGATGTGGCTGATGAACGTGGTCTGGGAGCTGGACGCGGCCCGGGAGCTGGAGCCGAGGCTGGCCGTCGCCGAGGAGCGGCTGCGGTTCGGCCGCGATCTGCACGATGTGATGGGGCGCAATCTGGCGGTGATCGCCCTCAAGAGCGAACTGGCCGTGCACCTGGCGCGGCAGGGCCGTCCGGAGGCGGTGGAGCAGATGATCGAGGTGCAGCGGATCGCCCGGGAGTCCCAACACGAGGTGCGCGAGGTGGTGCGCGGCTACCGGCAGGCCGACCTGTCCGTGGAGCTGGCCGGGGCGCTGTCCGTGCTGCGCGCGGCGGGGATCGACGCGGAAGCCGAGGGGGAGGGCGGCGGCGCGCTGCCGCCCGAGGTGCAGGCCGCGCTGGGCTGGGTCGTCCGCGAGGCCACCACCAACGTGCTGCGCCACAGCGAGGCCAGGAGCTGCGTCATCCGGCTGGGCACGGACGGCGCGGCGGTGCTCTCGATGCACAACGACGGGGTGGGCCCGCGCGGCAGTGACGCTGCGTCAGGGAGCGGCCTGGACGGGCTGCGCGAACGGCTCGCGGCACTCGGCGGGACCCTGGCGGTGGAGTCGGGGGCCGGTTCCTTCCGGCTGACCGCCGAGGTGCCGCTGGCCGGGCCGGACCGGCTCGGGGCGCGGCAGCGGGGAGCGGCCGTATGAGCGAGCGCGTGCGGGTGCTGCTGGCCGACGACGAGCACCTGATCCGGGGCGCGGTCGCCGCGCTGCTGTCCTACGAGGAGGACCTGCTGGTGGTGGCCGAGGCCGCGTCGGGCCCGGAGGCCCTGGCGATGGCCAGGGCGCACCGGCCTGACGTGGCGGTGCTGGATCTGCAGATGCCGGGCGGCCTGGACGGGGTCGCGGTGGCCGCGGCGCTGCAGGCCGAGCTGCCCGGGTGCCGGACGATGATCGTCACCAGCCACGGCCGTCCCGGGCACCTCAAGCGGGCCCTGGCCGCCGGGGTGCGCGGCTTCGTGCCGAAGACGGTGTCCGCGGCGCGACTGGCCGAGATCATCCGCAGCCTGCACGCCGGCGGGCGCTATGTGGACCCGGAGCTGGCCGCTGACGCGATCAGCGCCGGCGACTCCTTGCTGACCGTGCGCGAGGCCCAGGTGCTGGCACTGGCGGCGGACGGCGCCCCGATCGCCGAGGTGGCCCGGCGGGCCTCGCTCTCCCCGGGCACGGTGCGCAACTACCTCTCCTCCGCCACGGCCAAGCTCTCCGCCGACAACCGCCACACGGCGGTCAGAATGGCCCGCGAACGCGGCTGGATCTAGGGACTGTGAAGCGTGGTGTCCTCGGTGTTCTGCTCGACGGTGGTCACTTGGCCGTCACCTCCTCCAGGTCGGCGAGCAGTTCGGAGGCGATGACCGGGTCCAGGTCGCCGAACCGCAGGGGGTACTCGCGGCTGCTCCAGTGGTCGCCGGGCGCCGAGTCCAGCCAGACCGTCTCGAAGGTCTGGTCGGGAAACTCGGTCACCAAGCCGACACAGATGCCCTCGTCGAGCTGGATGACCAGGTGGCAGCCGTCGGCGAGGGGCTTGGAGAACCAGCGCTCGATGCCGGCGTCCTGCGGCTCGCCGCGCTCCCAGCCGCGCTTGGTCAGACCGAGCAGACGGCCGACCGGCACCGTGCAGCCTTCGAAGCGGTGCAGCCGATTGGCGCTCGCCTCCTGTGGCGTCAGCAGGTGCACCTGGCGGCCGAGCTGACGGAACGGCTGGAGGATCTCGTAGTCGGCGAAGACCTCCGACCATGCCGCCACCTGCTCACCGAGGTGCAGCGGGTGCGCGAGTCGAACCGTCGCGTCCTCGGAGAGGACGAAGGCGTCGTCCGTCACGTCGGCGAAGGTGCGGTCCTCGGCGACCCTGAAGGCCGTCGAAGTGCCGTCGGCCGCGTCAGCGAGCCAGACCAGCCGGCGCGCGAGGTGCCAGACGAGCGGGTGCTCGACGAAGAGTCCCTGGAACCCGACTGCGGTCCAGGTGCGTTGGGCGACCATGGCAGCCTCCAACCGATGGATCTGGTCGACCGCTACGGTGCGCACGTCCTTCTTCAACGCGGTGAATCGCTTCCGCTCGGCCGGGGCCAGCTCCTGGTCGTCCCGTGCGCCGGGGGCGGGCAGATCCTTGCGCCGCTTGCCGTCGGCGTCCAGCACGAACGGGCGCAGCTGCTCGTCGAAGCCGACGGTGAACTGGCACGGACCGTAGTCGATCACCGCGGTGCCGTCCGGGCCGAGGCCGAGATCGGGGACCAGACGGTCCGAGAGCTGCTCGCCGGTCAGGCCCAGGCCCTCCGCCACCTCGGCGATCTTCTCCTGGGCACGGACCTTGAGCGCCTTGAACTTCACCCGCTGGGCGATGCCGTGCAGGTGCAGCAGTGCGACATCGGTGCCGATCGCGGCCAGCACGTCCAGGCCCTCGACGGCGCGGTGGTGCGCGCCCTGGCCCGGCCAGTCGCGCAGGATCGGGGTGAGCCGGCGCACCGTCTCGTCGTCCCCCAGGGCCCCGAGCGCGTGCAGGATCCAGCTCTCCTTGGCGGGCAGTCCGGCCTGCCGCCACTCCTCGAACAGCGCCCAGGCGAACCCGGCGAGCGAGTCGGCCCGGCAGGCCTCGATGACGACGGCGAGGCCGGGGTACGCGGCGCCGGGCTTGGAGAGCGCCAGCATGGTCAGCACATGCCGCACCGCCTCGTCCGGCAGCGCCTCGCCCGAGGCGATCAGCAACTGCGGCAGCACCGCCGGCTGCACCCAGACCGGCAGTACCGGCATCCGCGCGGGAAGGGCGTTCTCCATCGGATCCGCGGCCAGCACCTCGGCGACGATCTCCGCCGCCTGCTCCCCGTAGCGGGCGGCAACGGCGGCCAGCACGGGCTCGACACCCTCGCCGGTCGCGACCAGCCGCAGCGCCTGTTCGGCCGCGTTCCGGGCCGGTCCGGCGGGGCCGACCGCGTCGGGAACCAGCAGCAGGGCCGCGGGTATGCCATGCCGGGCGAACCAGGAACGCGCCGTCGGCTGCACCGACTTGAGCCGCACGAAGCCGTCCGCCAGCACCCGCGCCACCTCCGCATCGAGGAACGGCAGCAACAACGGCGCGAGGTTGGCCGGCTTGGCCCGCGCGGCCGCACGCACCATCGGCAACGCCGCCAAGCCGTACTTGCCGACCACGGGCTGCAGATACTCCGTCGCGCCCCACAAGTCGGTGGGGCTCCACTCGGCGACGAACGGGGCGAGCTCCTCCTCGGGGCCTTGCGCCAGCAGCCGGGCCGCGTACCAGAGGCCGGAGCTGCGGCCGCTAAGTACGCGCTCCGCCTCCGCGGTCCAGTCGGTGTTCTCCGGATACTGCCACCCGGGGAAGTCGGCCCGAGCCCAGCGCTCCCGCTCGCCGGGGCGCCAGGCCAACTGCGCCGCCTCGTCCGCCTGGAGGCCGGCGAGAACTCGCGCCTTGCGGGGTACGCGCGGGCGGGTCATCCACGGCGCCGACACCAGCACCGGCGGCAGCGCTGCCGGCGCAGCCTCGGCCACCCGCTCCCGGGCACCGTCCAGGCTGGCGACCAACTCCGCTGCCGCAGCGTCGAGTCGCGGCAGTATCTCGGGCAGCCGGGCCTTGTGCAGCAGCACATGAGTGTTGAGCAGCTGCCGGGCGGCCGGCGCGTTCTTGCCGCCCTTGAGCGCCGCATCGGCGAGCAGTCGCACGGCTCGCACCGGGTACCGCTGCATGGCGTCCTGCAGTGCGGGGCGGATGTGCTTGTCATCCAGACGGGCGACCAGCAGGTGGAACGCGTCATCGGTCGGGAACTGCGCCGCCAGTGCGGTGATCGCCCGGATCCCGTCCGCGCCGTAGGCCAGATCTATCGCGCCGCCGAGGAACGGCACGCAGGCCGTGCCGATGCCATCGGCGAGGGTCGCGACGAGTTGCACCGACCACGCGCTCCAGTACAGCTTGGGGAAGGGACCGAGCCGCTCCACCTGCGCTGGGTGGTCCAGCGCGTGCAGCAGCAGCACCCGCAGCGCCGGCCCGTCCTCGCCGTATCCGGGCTCGTCCGCGAGGCAATCATCCACCCAGCCGGACATGCCCGGGGCGAGGTAGGCCGCGACGACCCGGCGCCGGGGAGTGGTCCGGTGGTTCGCGATCGCCGCGACGGCCTCCTGGTACACCGGCTCCTCCGCGCAGGCGAGCAGCGCACGGACCCGGTCATCCAACTGACGCTGCGGGGAGACGTAGCGGTGTGGGTACGAGACCCGCAGCCGCAGCGCCAGGTCGTACCGCCGGGATCCTTGCTGCAGGTAATGGGTCTCGACCTCGTGCATCGCCAGCATCGCGCGGGCGGCGAAGCCCAGTCCGTGCCGGGCGACCCACGCGTCGGCGAACGGCGTGTCCTCGGTGCGGCCGTCCTGCCACTCGGGCGGCAACATGCTCGCAACGGCGGCGGCGCCCACCGGGTCCGGCTCACCAGACAGGTAAGCATGGGCGGCGCGCACCAGTTCGGGGTCGGAGTCGGCGGCAGCCAGCACCTGGGCGATCCACTCGCGGTCGTCGTCGATCCGTCGCTCCTCCTGCTCGACCGCTTCCGGGCCGGGCTGGGGCACGACCCGCACCACACCTCCGCGGCGCGGCAGCGCCGTCTCCCGCCAGGCTTCGGGCAGCACGAAGGAGTCCTCGTCAGGCAGTTCGGTGGACGACTCGGGCTCCACAACCGGCACGACGTCATCGGCCACCGCGACCTCGGCGTACCCCTTCCGCTCCTTCTCCGCCACCTGCTTGGCCAGGTGCGCCCGTGCCGCGGCGGTGGAGTCCAACTCCTTCACCTGGACGCGGCCCTCGGAGCCGATCCGGCCGTAGCGCACCTGCACTGACGCGCCCTCGACCGCAGCCTCCCAGAACTTCGCAGAACCGTCACCGACGAGCTCCCAGCGCTGCACAGCTCCACCTCCATGCCGTGGCCAGCCACCGGGTGTAGTGATCATCCGGTGATCAATGAACGAAACCCTATCGACCACCCCTGACACCTGACGCAACGTCATCGTCCCTGGTCGGCCGCCCCGCCCCGCGCGCAGCCAGGAACGGGCCCTACCGTGCCCGCCTGCTCACGCCGGCGCGGTTGCGCGCTGCGGGCGGGTCGGTCAACCAACCCGTAGCCGAATGCGGCAGGGTGGGGCCCATGACGGTGCTGACCCAGACCCCGGCGGACCGGGCGATCCGCGACTGCGTCGCGCCGCTGCTGCCCGCGCGCACCAGCATGGTGCGGCTGCGTCTCCTGGGTACGGACGTCCTGCTGTTCCACCGCCTGGTACGCGACGAGCATCAGCGGCGCGAAGCCGCCGCAGCCGAGCCCGTGAACTCGATGGGTGCTCTGCAGGTCCTGCACGCTCTCCCCGCCGGGCTCCCCGTCCCGCTCGAGACTCTCACCCGTCCCGAGCAGGCCGAGGTCCGCCGCCTCCCGTCCGGTGCCGCCCGGGTGACGGCGCGTACGGTCACCCGGTCGGCGGTGCGACCCCTCGCCGTCGACTTGGCCGTGGCCCGCGCCACGAGGACCCGGCACCCCCTGGAAGCCGCCGGGCAGTTCGCCCCGTTCTGCCGCCGCGCGATCCTCCTCAAGCAGCCGCCTGTTCGGCACGACGATCTCGTCCTGGAGGCCGCCCTCTACGGGATCGGCGTCCTCGCCCAGGATCGCGGCGGCATCCGGCTGCTCCTGGCACCGGCCGAGCACCGGCCCCAGCGGCACACCGCCGCGGCCTGGCACTTCGTCGAGGACCTCTACGAGAGGCTGAGCCCGCGCACCGAGCCGGACGCTACCGTCAGCTGACGGTCACCGCGCTGGACGGATCGCCCGAACCGCGGCACCGAGTTCCGCCCAGCGGAGCAGCTGCGGTTGCGGCTTGAAGGCTCCCGGCTGCCCGATCGCGACGTTCACCAGTGGATAGCGTGCCACCGCCGCGCTGCACCACTGCTGCCACCATTGTTCGCGTTCGGCACCCGGAGGCTTCGCCTCCAGGGCGCGGAGCCACGACATCAGAACTGCGGTGTTGTGTCCGGCCGCCGCGACCGACTGCCCCTGAGTGGCGAATGAGTCCAAGTCCCGCCGCCCGCAGGCGGCGCAGTCGCACACCGGCACGGAGCTCGCGGCGAACCGCCTGGCGAGCGTCTGGCCGAGGAACAGTCCCATCAGTTCCGGGTACAGCACCGACGGCGACGTCACCGGCACCGACTTCTGGGCCGGCTCCCACGGCGGAACCACGTGCCGCTGCTTGCTTCCCGCCCCGTATCCGGCGAACACCGCACCGCGCGCCAACGCACCGAATGCGGCCAGGTCCGAGCGCAACAGTGCCACCCCCGGCACCTCGGCCAGGAGCCGTACCAGCCCCTCCACCGCGCCGTGAAGTCCCGCCAGCGGATCCAACTGCCCGCCGAGCATCACCGCTTTCACCCCCGGAACGCCAGCCAACGAATCGATCAACAGGCCTAGTTGATCCGGCGCCAGCCAACCCGCATCCGCCGGCACCACGAACACCACGCGCGGATCGTCCAGCGCCCCGACCGCCCGTGCAGCCGCTCGAAGCGCCCCGCCGTCACCGGCCCGGAGGTACCCAGTCGGGGTGAGTACAGCGCTCGCCCCGACGGCCAACTGCTCCTGAACCGCCCTGCCGAGCGGATCGCCGAACGGCAGTTGGTCGCTCGGCTCCACGAACGGCTCCTGCTCGGTTGCCACCATGGTCTCGTAGAACGCCGGGTCAGCCAGCAGAGCCACCGGGCCGCCGCTAGATCTGAGCTCAGCCACCTTCTTCAGCGCCCCCTTGCCGGTCACGACCAGCCCGCTGCGGACAGGGTCGACCTGGTCGAGGACGTAGCCCACCCGCTGCGGCACGACGTGAACCAGCAGACGGCCGGCCAGCGGCTCGGGGACGGACAACTGCGAGGTGGGCCCGGCGGCGGACTGAAGCTGGGCAGAAACGGGCGTCGGGGAGTCGGTCATGGCCTCGCCTTCGAATCGGCGGAACTGTCGACGTACTCGCTTCTCCAGTGTAGGGACGGGCCTGACAACCCCGATCGCTAACGACCAATCACACCAAGCGTTTGGCGCCAATCAGCCATTCATCGACCGGCAACTGGTCAGGCCGACCAACCCCACCGAGCGATCGGCCTATCTGAAGGCGTTGGCGGCCGTCGACCCGGCGGGACTGAACATGCGTACGTCGAGTCGCTGCGGGACTGCGAGGGCCCGGAACTGGGCGGCTGTGTCGACCCGACGGTCGCCGGGCACGAGGAGCTGATGGTCCTGCTCGGCATCCTCGCCAAACGCGAGGTCACCCGTGCCCGGATCCGGGTCCGCTCCGCCATGACGGTGCAGACCCGCGACCAGGGCCGCTACCTTGGGCGGACGGCCTCCCTACGGCTACCGTCTGGTGGACGCGGGCCCGCACCCCAACCGGTCCTTCGCCCGCCGCGGCGTGCGCCTGCGACGGCTGGACACCGACCCGCACACGGGCCCGATCGTGCGATGGATCTTCGCCCAGCGCCTGGCCGGCCACAGCCTCGCCCGGATCACCCGCGCCCTGAACGACGTGCAGGTCCCGCCCCCGTCCGCCGTCGACCCGGACCGCAACCCGCACCGCGACGGCCGACACTGGCAGGTCCCCACCGTGCGGGCCATCCTGGCGAACCCTCGCTACACCGGCCGCCAGGTCTGGAACCGCCGCGCACCGACCGCGAGCTGATCGACCCGGACAACACCACCCTCGGCCACCGCGACATCATGCGCTGGAACACCCCCGACGACTGGGCCGTCTCCCACAAACAGGCACACCCGGCCCTGGTCAGCGAGAGCGACTTCGTCGCCGCCCAGCACATCCGCGTGACCCGAGAAGTGACACCGGGCCGCACGTACCGGCTGGCCGGAATCCTGCACTGCGGCCTTTGCGCCCGCCGGATGGACTCCCACTGGACCCACCAACGCCCCGGCTACCGCTGCCGCCACGGCCACAACAGCGCCACCACCCCGCAGTCAGACCGGCCACGCAACGCGTACGTGCGAGAGGACCAGATCCTCGCCCACCTTCCGGCTCTTGTCTTGCGCGTCACGGGTGCAGTCGGGGGCATGGCGGTGAGCCGCCCACCGCCAGCGACGCCGTCGAGTACCTGCGTGCCAGCGGCATCACGCTGACGTATGACGCGGTCTCCAAGGCCTTGACCGCTGGCACTGAGCGAGCGGAGAGGATCCTGATTGGCTGATATTCCAGCAGGACATGCGACGAGCTGAGGACGATGTGGAACGACGGACGCCCGCACCTGGCCGAAGGCCTGGAACGGGCGCCAAACCACGGCGCTCGGAAACCGAGCACTGCGGGGAAAGAGTGTGTCCGAGACCGAGTTGAACCATATCTACATCCCGTCGCTGCGCGGGGAACTGCCGTTGGCGTAGCGGTTGGCGTGGCCGGTGGAGCGCCGCTCCTGAGCCGTTGCACGAGTGGTTGGCCGTCTCCCGCCCGCGAAGCCGGGCCGTGGGGGGCGAGTGTGGGCTGCATCGCCATCGGGCTGAACGAGTTCGAGCGCGACGAGCCGGGTACAGGGTTGCGCGGTCACCATGTCATTACGATCGGACAGGGCTCGGTCATGATTCTCGACCTATTCGGCCAAGTAGCTGACTGACTATGGCCGTTGGGGCGATGGTCAATCCATGGAGCTACAGGCCATGCCCGCGCTGGACGCGGACCTCGCGGAGTTCACCGGTGACATCTTCAAGTACCTGGCCTATGAGGGCCAACGCAGGTATGGACAGCAGTACTTGCGGGGGTTGATGCTCGACGGCAAACGCAAGTCGGTGGAGCCGATGGCTGAGCGCCTGGGCATCCCACGACAGAATCTGGGCCACTTCGTCGCCCAGTCCACCTGGGACTACTCCGAGGTGATGCGACGGGTTGCGGCGCGGGCGGTCAATGTCATCTCACCGTCGGCCTGGCTGATCGACGACCATCCGTTCGTCCGCTACGGCCACGGCACTGCGGGGGCGATCGTGCAGCACTGCGGCGAACGCAACCAGCACTTGTGCCAGGTCGGAGTGTCCGTGCACGCGGTGTCCGGGCGAGGGTCGACCCCGCTGCACTGGCGCCTGTTCCTTCCACAGAAGTGGGCAGAGGATCCGGTGCAGTGCGCGAAGGCCGGGGTCCCGCCCGGGCTCGCGCACCGCACCAAGCAGCAGATCGCCCTGGACCTGCTCGACGAACTCGCCGAATGGGGGAACGCCCCGCCTCTGGTCATCGCCGACAGTGACTACGGCACCAACGTCGCGTTCCGGACCGGGCTCACAGCCCGCGACATCCGCTGGCTGCTGGCAGTCCAGGGGGACACGGTGGTCCCGCCTGCCACGGGTACGCCGGTCACCGCCTGGGCGAAACGACGCCCCACCGTCTCCGTCGACACCCTCGCCGGGGCCAACCGGCACCGGGCCACCCGATTCATCGACCGCGCCAAGACCGCGAGCCACCGAGCCCGCTCTGGCTGGTTCGCCGCCATTCCCGTGCACATCGCCGGCATCATCGAACGCGGACACGTCGCGGAAACCGACAGCCGGCTCCTGCCCCAGCGCACCCTGCTGGTTCAGTGGCGGCGCAAGAACGGCGGAGGGGTGTTCCGCTCCTGGATCACCGACCTGCCCCCGGATACTCCACTGTCGGCCCTGGTCAGGCACGCCACCAGCCGCTGGCGTATCGAGACCGACTACCGCGAGATGGAGCAGGCCCTGGGTCTGGGAGACTACGAGGGCCGGACCTACCGCGGATTCCACCACCACGTCACCCTGGTGTCAGCCGCGCACCTGTTCTGCCTGGAACAGCGCCTCAACCCAAAAGATCAGGACACGCCCTGAGCCTGTATCAGGTCGTGTCCTTCCTACAGATCGCGCTGATCACCACCCTGTGGCGTTGCCCGGCCTGCCACCGAAACCCGAACGACCTCACCGGCCTTGGTCAAGGACCATGACCGAGCCCTGTCGGATAATCTGGCGAGTGTTGGGGTGATTGCTGAGTGTAGCTGGGGGGCGAGTGTCGGGGCTGGGGTTGGCGGAGCGGCTGGTTGGGCTGCACGCCGGGCAGGCTGACGGTCTCAGGGTGGTAGCGGAGTTTCGGTGGAGTGTGGTGTTGGTGCCGACGCAAGGCGGGGAGCCGTTGGCAGGGGGCATTCAGTGGTTGTACGCATACGCGCTGAGCAACACGGCGAATGGGATCGGCGACGCGATCGCGGAGTTGAAGAAGCTGCGGTGGCCGCGTTGACGGGGACCTCGGATGCGAACAAGGCGGAGCAGCAGCGGTTGCTGGAGGAGTCGAAGCGGCTGCGGGCGATGGCCAACGGGCAGGGCGGCCAGGGCTGATGGGGTTGCGGGGTTGATGGGGGAGCGGGGTTGATGGGGTTTCTGGATTCGGTCGGGGACGGTCTGGAGGGTCTGTACAAGGACGGTAAGAAGGCGGTTGGGCAGGCGATCGACCAGAACGCCCATGCGTTGGGCGGGATGCTGGACTTCGTCGGCCTGCACGAGGCGGCGCATGCGGTGGACACGTTCGGCGACAAGGTGGCCGACAATCTGGGTGCGCAGGTCGGGGAGTTGCAGCTCGGGGACTCGGATGATCCGAAGGAGCTGGTGCACGGTGATGTGAAGGCGATCACCGAGTCGGCGGGGCATCTGCGGGCGTTCCATGCCGCGTTCGAGGAGACCGGCAGCGGGCTGCGGTCGATGGATTCGGAGCACTGGCAGGGGCAGGCCGCGGATGCGTTCCGTGCCAAGTTCCAGCCTCATCCGACGCAGTGGCTGGTGACGGCGGACGCGTGCGCGGCGGCTGCGGTGGCGTTGGACGAGTTCTCGCACACGGTCGGTTGGGCGCAGGACCAGGCGAAGCAGGCCATCGACGCGTACAACGCGGCGAAGAAGGCTCACCAGCAGGCGCAGGACGCGTACAACGCGAGCGTCGACAGCTACAACAAGGCCGTCAGGACGTGGAACGACGCCGCCAAGTCCAACCCCAACCCCGGTCCCAAGCCCACCGATCCGGGCGCGTTCCAGGACCCGTCCACCGAGCAGCTCAGCCATGCCCAGGACCTGCTGCGCGGCGCCCGGGCGGCTCGGGACAGCGCGGCCGACGCGGCGGCGAAGGCGATCAGGGCTGCCACGGACGCGGCGCCGGCGAAGCCGAGCTTCACCGAGCGGATGAAGCTGGACGCGGTCGACCTGGCCGAGGGCGGCATGGACGGCTACGAGCACCTGTACGGCGGGGTCGTGAAGGGTGCGGCGGACATCATCAAGTTCGGCCGGGGCATGAACCCGCTGGACGTCTACAACATCACCCACCCCGCCCTGTACCTCGACCATGTCAACACGGTCGCCGCCGGCCTGGTCAACGTCTCCAACCACCCCACCCAGCTGCTCTCCGCAGTGGTGGGGTCGGGGTGGGGATCGGACCCGTTCGAGGCGAGCGGCAAGCTGTTCACCAACGTCGCCTTCGGCATCGCCACCGGCGGTACGGGCGAGGCCGCCTCGGTCGCCACGGACGTGGGCGTCAACGCCACCAAGGACGTCGCCGAGAACGCGGCCAAAGACGCGGCTGAGAACGCGGGCGGAAACGCAGGCCGTGACGCCGTCAAGGACCCCGAGGTCCCGGGCCGCGGCAAGGACGACCGGGTCTGCGAGAACGACCCGATCGACATGGCTACCGGCCACATGACGCTCACCCAGACCGACGCCCACCTGGCCGGCGTCCTGCCGCTGCTATTCACCCGCACCCACGACTCGCACTACCGGGCCGGGCGCTGGATGGGCCCGACGTGGGCCTGCACCCTGGACGAGCGCCTGGAGATCGATAAGGAAGGGGTCGTCCTCCTCCTCGGCGACTGCATCGCCCTGGCCTACCCCCACCCCACCCCCGGCCTGCCCACCCTCCCGAGCACAGGCGCCCGCTGGCCCCTCGCCCTGGACTCCGAGGGCCGCTATACCGTCACCGACCCAGTCTCCGGCCACATACGCACCTTCACTGTCGACCCGGCCAACCCCGAGCTTGCTCCGATCGACTCGCTCACCGACCGCCCCGGCCACCGCCTCACGTTCGACTACGACCACGACGGCGCACCCACCGGCATCCGCCACAGCGCCGGCTACCACCTCGAAATCGACATCACCGACTCCCGCGTTACCGCCCTGCGCGTCGGCGACCTCGAACTCGTCCGCTACCACTACACCGACGGCCACCTCACTGAGGTCATCAACTCCTCCGGCCTTCCACTGCGCTTCGAGTACGACGACGCCGGGCGGATGACCGCCTGGATTGACCGCAACAACTCCCGCTACGACTACGCCTACGACGAGCAGGACCGCTGCATCGCCCAGGGCGGCTCCGGCGGCCACCTGCGCTGGCGATACGAGTACCGCCCAGGACGCACGATCGCCACCAACTCCCTTGGCGCGGTGGAGCAGTACGAGGTCAACGAGAGCCACCAGATCACCGCTCACACCAACGCGCTCGGCCACACCACCCGCTTCACCCGCGACCGCTACCACCGCCTGCTGTCCGTCACCGACCCGCTCGGCCGCACCACGGCCTACGAGTACGACGCGACCGGAAACGTCATCACGGTGACCCGCCCGGACGGCACCCAGTCCCACGCCCGCTACGACGCGAGCAACCTGCCCACTACTGTCGTCGACCCGGACGGGTCCGCCTGGCGCCAGACCTACGACAGCAGTGGCAACCGCACCTCACTGACCGACCCAGCCGGCGCCACTACCGACTTCACCTACGGCCCGAGCGGCCACCTATCCGCCGTTACCGACGCGCTCGGCAACACCACCACCGTGAAGTGCGACGCGGCCGGCCTCGTCCTCGCCGCCACTGACCAGCTCGGCGGAGTGACCCGCTACCAGCGAGACGCCTTCGGCCGCCCGATCGCCGTCACCGATTCCCTCGGCAACACCACGCACCTCGCCTGGACCCCCGAGGGCCTGATCGCCTCCCGGACCGGTCCCGACGGCGCGACCGAGACCTGGACCTATGACGGTGAGGGTAACGCCCTCACCCACACCAACCCCCTCGGCGCGGTCACCGCCATGGAGTACACCGACTTCGACCTGCTCGCCGCCCGCACCGACCCGGACGGCACGCGTTATGCCTTCGCCTACGACGACGAACTGCGCCTCACCCAGGTCACCAACCCCCAAGGCCTCACCTGGACCTATCAGTACGACACCGCAGGCCGTCTGACAGCCGAGACTGACTTCGACAACCGCACACTCACCTACACCCATGACGAGGCCGGGCAACTAACTGCCCGGACCAACGGTCTGGGCCAGCGGATCAGCTACAGCTACGACTCGCTGGGCAACCTCACCGAAAAGGACGCGGCCGGCACTCCCACCACCTACACCTACGACCCCCTGGGCCGGCTCCTCTCCGCCACCAGCCCTACCGCCCACCTCACTCGTACTCTTGACCCCCTCGGCCGGGTCCTCACCGAAACCGTCAACGGGCGAACCCTCACCGCCACCTATGACCTCCTCGGTCGGCGCACAACCCGCACCACCCCCACCAGCACCCTCAGCGCTTGGGCCTACGACCCGGCCGGCAACCCGCTCGCACTCACCACCGCCGGACACACCGTCACCTTCGATCGCGACGCCGCCGGCCGCGAGACCACCCGCCACCTCAGCGAGGCCGTCCGCCTCACCACCACCTGGGACGCCGCCCACCGCCGCAGCACCCAGACGCTCACCGACAGCGCCCGCACCCTCCAAGACCGCGCCTACCACTACCGCGCCGACGGCAACCTGATCGCCCTCGACGACCAGCACACCGGTACCCGCCGCTTCGACCTCGACGACCTTGGCCGCGTCACCGCCGTCCATGCCGCCAACTGGACCGAGCGCTACGCCTACGACCCGGCAGGCAATCTCGCCGACGCCGCGTGGCCCACCCGCGAGGACAGTGCTGTCGGCGCCCGCACCTACACCGGCACACGGATCACCAACGCCGGCCGCACCCGCTACGAGCACGACACCCAAGGCCGCGTCACCTCTCGCCGCCAGACCACCCTCTCCGGCCGCACCGACACCTGGCGCTACACCTGGGATGCGGAGGATCGCCTCACAGCCGTCACCACCCCCGACGGCACCAAGTGGCACTACCTCTACGACCCCTTCGGCCGCCGCATCACCAAGCAGCGCATGGCTTCTGACGGCACAACGGTGGCGGAGTGGACCGATTTCACCTGGGACGGCCCCACTCTCGCTGAGCAGAGCGCCCACAGCCCCAACCTCCCGGGCCCCTACACCCTCACCTGGGACCACGACGGCCTCCACCCCCTCACCCAGACCGAACACCTCCACTCCCAAGAAGCCGTCGACCGCCGCTTCTTCGCCATCATCACCGACCTCATCGGAACCCCCACCCACCTCCTCAACCCCGACGGCACCACAGCCTGGCAAGCCCGCACCACCCTCTGGGGCACCACCACCCACCCCAAAACCAGCACCACCACAACCCCCCTCCGCTTTCCCGGCCAGTACTACGACCCCGAAACCCGCCTCCACTACAACCACCACCGCCACTACGACCCCACCACCGCGCGCTATCTCAGCCCCGACCCCCTCGGGCTCACCCCAGCGCCCAACCCCGCCACTTACGTCCACAACCCACACACCTGGAGCGATCCGCTCGGCCTGGCGCCGTACGACCCCAAGGGAGTCGACCTTTCGAAAGCGCGTAGGGTGAGCGGCAGGTTCGAGAACAAGGGGAACCCCAATGAGATCGTCTACCGCCAAAAAACCGATGGTACGGTGACGGCATACGCGGTCTACGATGATCTGGGGCGGTTGGTCAAGCGTGTCGATGTGGACCCGAATTCCGCGCCGCATGCCGGCATACCTGCTCCGCATGCGTTGGAAATGCATATCAATACCAATCCGAAAACTGGTCAAGAGTTTCCGGTGTGGGATAAGATGCCCCGCCCCCTCAGGCCTGACGAGGAAATTTATTGGAGCAGCTGATGAAGGCTAGTGAGTACTCTGAGGTTGCCTCGTGGGCCGAGGGCTTCGGTGGGAGTCTCGACTCATTCGACTTTATCTCCGGGCGCTTTAGTCTCGCTGACTGGATTTCTCTCTCGGAGATCTTTCGCCCAAGCTTTATCGAGATAGAGGGCTGCATCCTCTGGAATCGATCGTTCGAACGTCAGAACTTCGACACGTGGATGACAGAGCTATCCGGCGACCGAACCGGGGTCGAAACCGTGTTGAACCGGTTGAGGCTCTGGCAGCTCATTGACTACGGCGAGTCCGCGGAAGACGCGGCGGCTGCCAGCACTGTGGCGGACTCGATCGCACAGTGCTGGAAACTTCGTCTGGCAGAGCAATTTCCTGGTGTCAGGTTCCATGTGGCGGCGCTGGAAACCGAGGATGGGCCTGTCGTAGAATTCAATGTCGTTCGGCATTGATAGGGAAACGTCGATGAAACTGCGCTTGCCGAGAATGCCATCCATGCGGCTCAAGGGCGTGCTCGGTGGTTGCGGCAGGATGATCACTCATGTTGCTTCGCCTGGCATACCTGGTGTCACCAAGGTTCGCCGCCCTGCGGCTGCTGTCGATGAGTTACCGTGACAAGGACGTGGAGATCCTCGCCTTGCGCCATCAGTTTAACGTCCTTGAACGGCAGCTCGGCGCGGTGAGGGTGAGATTCGCCGCTGAGGACCGTGCTTTCCTCGCGGCGCTCCTTGCCCCGCTGCCGCGCGAGGTCCTGCGCCGCCTTCGGCTGCTGGCCCGACCGGACACCGTGTTGCGCTGGCATCGTGACCTGATGAAACAGCGTCACGCCCGCTGATCGAGACCGTCACCCTGACCGGCCAACGGCAGTAGTGAGGGACCGACTGGCTCAGCTGCGGGACAACCTGATGAAGGAGCCTGATGTCAGGTCAGCGGCCGGGGCGCGGGCTGGCAGCCCTCGATGAGTGACGCAAGATCAGCTCCGCGAATCGGATGCCGTCTTGGTGCCGCCGCCAGGCCGGGAAGATGGGCGGCGGCGCGTACACCTCAGGGGCGTTTCAAAGTCCCGGTGATCATGTAGACCGGCTGGTCAGGCGATGCCCAGGAGGTCCAGCGGCCTGTTGAAGGGCTCGTAGGAGACGTGGCGGAGGCCGGCAGCGATGTTGCGGTGTCCGTGCTGTCGCAGCGTGTTGATCGCCAAGTTGCGGAGGGTCGCCATGTTCTCGGGTCCGTGGCCGGTGCGGATCTTCGAGGCGTCCTCGCCGAAGGTGGTGTCGCGGACGAAGTGCAGCCGGTTCTCGATGGTCCACTGTGACCTGGCGAGCTGGCCCAGGCGCTGGGGTGAGGCTTCTTGTGAGGTCAAGTCGGTGATCGCATAGACGGTCTGACGGCTCACGGTGCCAACCTTGAGGTCGGTGCGGTGTCGCAGGATCCGCACGGCCTGGACGGCGTGGGGAAAGTCCAGGCCGAGACCGGTGATGGTGAGTGCCCTGGTCACGCGGGTCTCCTTGCGGCCGTGGCCGATCTCGCGGTCGTAGCGCCTCGCGGTGACGTCCTTCCACGGCAGTGACCGCAGCCGGCGGTGCAGCTCAGGCTGGTTGGCCTTGACCACCAGCAGGTAGTGGGCCTTCTTCTCCTCCACGAGGAAGCGCGCGTGGGCGCGCTGGGTGTGCAGGGCGTCGGCGGTGACGGTGATCCCGGTCAGGTCGTAGGGCTCCAGCAGCGTGGCGAAGCACGTGATTTCGTTGGTCTTGTCGGGAACCCGTAGCTGGGTGACGGTCCGGCCGTCACCGGTCATCGCGGCCAGCAGGTGGGCGGCGGGAGTCTGGCCGTTCCGGGAGCCACGGGCGGTCTTGCCGTCCACGGCCACCGAGTCCGCACCGCCGGGATCAGCACCGGTTAGATCGGCCAGGCCCCGGGGGCAGACCAGGTTGACGACCCGTCGGATCGTGGCGGCGCTCGGCCCGATGCGCACCCCCAACGCGCCCGCCACACGAGCACCCAGCCGGGCCAGGGCCTGCTGCGGAGCATTCGCGGACCACTGGCCGATCGCCGCATACGAGCGCGCGCCGGCGACCACCGCCGAGGCAGCAACCAGCAGCACCGCCACGAACGGGTGACGCACACCGCGCCGCCGACGCGGATCCGGCAGCACCCGCAACCGCTCCACCAGCGAGAGTCCCGCCACCTCCTCCAGAGTGGGCGACTTGACGAGACAGACGGTGGCAGACTGACGGCACATCGAAGCTCCAGCGGTTCAAGGCGACTTGGCAAGGTCACCTCGTTCAACTGGAGCTTCGATGCGTACGTGACGGGCCTACCCGGACCCTCCAGACCGCTCTGGCCTGCGAACTCATGTGATCACCAGGACTTTGAAACGCCCCTGGCGTACACCTCAGCCTCGGCGACGGTGGGCCACGAGCTGACGTCCTGGCAGTAGCCGGTCGACTGATTGCTGACCTCGTCGACAGCCCACCGCTCGGACGCCCCGTGGAAGCTGATCTCACCGGCTCCCAGGACTGCTCCTCCGGTAGCACACACCACGTGCTCCCTGCGGCGCGGCGCAAGACGCAGGGCCCCAGCTTGATCGACAACGAAGGTGAAGGGCTCGGCCAAGTGCTCCTCGAACATCGCGTGCCAACCAGAGAGCGCCTCGTCCTCGTCGTAACAGTCGACCGTGGCCTCCTCAGCCATAGCCTCCAGTTGCGCCCTGCTTATCGTGCTCATGACCGCAGAGCGTATCCAGAGTGTCGCCTTCCCCGGATAGGAAGGCCGAGGTTCTCTACTTCTGACGGTGGCCCACCTCGTTGGCAGAGGCTGGACGAGGCCGACCAAGCGGGGCGGCCTCACGATGCTTCCCGGCGCGCAGAGCAAGCCGACGGTCGACCAGCTTGACGGGCCTACGGCAGCTCGGGGTAATGGTGACATGCTGGCCCGTTCCTCCGCGGCCAAGGATGCCGAGATACTGGTGCTGCGGCACCAGCTGAGCGTCCTCGAACGGGGCAGGCCGAAGCAGCCCTTCGCCCTCGGCGACCGGGCCGTGATCGCTGCTCTGGTCGGGCTGCTGAGCAAGCGTCAGCGCCTCAGCCTGAAACTCTCGATCACCCCGCGCACGGTCCTGCGCTGGCATGCGAGGCTGGTCGCGCGGAAGTGGACCTATCCGCACCGAGGGCCGGGACGGCCGGCCAAGCCCGAGGCACTACGCGCCCTGGTACTGCGCCTGGCCCGCGAGAACGACACCTGGGGATATCGCCGGATCCACGGCGAACTGCTCAACCTGGGCTGGAAGGTCGCCGCCTCCACGATCTGGGAGATCTTGAAGAAGGCCGGCATCCGGCGCCCCAACGCGCCGACCGCTCCTGGTCACGGTTCCTCACCACTCAGGCGCAAGGGATCCTCGCCGTCGACGTCTTCCACGTGGACACCGTGTTTCTCCGGCGCCTGTTCGTCCTGTTCTTCATCGAGCACGGCACCCGGCGCGTGCACGTCGCCGGCGTCACCCGCAACGTCACCGCGGAGTGGGCAACCCAGCAGGCGCGTAACCTGCTGATGAACCTGGACGACGTGCGCACTACCGGTATCCGGTACCTGATCCGCGACAACGCCGGCTACTTCACTGAGGCCTTCGATGCGGTCTTCACCGCTCTCGGCGCCCGCGTGGTGCCTGTCCTTCCCGGCGTGCCCCGGATGAACGCGATCGCCGAGCGCTGGGTCGGATCCTGCAGACGCGAGTCCACCGACCGCCTCCTGATCACCGGAGAACGCCACCTTCGCCTCGTCATCGACGAGTACGCCGCCCACCACAACGAACATCGACCGCACCGATCACTGGGACAACGCTGCCCTGACGCCGTCGGCACACCTGAACCGCCCGCCGCTGATGACCAATGGCGTGTCATCCGGCGCGACCGCCTTGGCAGTCTTATCCACGAATACACGCAGGTCGCATAAGGTGACACGGTTTTCGGCACGCGCAAGGTTCAAGGCCGCCTCCGCACATTCGAAGCCGTCGAGGGCCGGGTCGTGGGCAAGGGCGAGGAGGAACTGGGTGCCGCGGGGATCGCCGAGCCGAGCCAGCTCTGGGGCCGCCCCCACGCGGGCT
Source organism: Kitasatospora azatica KCTC 9699 (assembly GCF_000744785.1). NCBI lineage: Bacteria > Bacillati > Actinomycetota > Actinomycetes > Kitasatosporales > Streptomycetaceae > Kitasatospora > Kitasatospora azatica. The sequence goes on from NZ_JQMO01000003.1 coordinate 5,224,608, forward strand.
CTGCCGTCGAGTGAAGGAACGCGTGCACGGAGTCGCTCGTTGGTCGCTGTGTCCATGGTGAAGCGTCGGAGTTGGCCGTAGCCGACAGGTATCGAGGGGTGTCGGGTCGCCGGTGTGGTGTGCCCGATCGTGGATGGGGGCGGTGTGCCATGGTCGTGGTGAGGCCCGACGGTCATGATGTCTTCCTCTGTTATGCGTGGGAGGACAAGGAACAGGCCGACGCCCTGCGTACTGAGTTGACCGCGTTGGGCCTGGAGGTATTCCAGGACCACGACGGTATGCGGGACTACGACTGCATTCCCGACCGCATCGATGCCGCGCTCCGTGGGAGCCATGTTTTTCTGGCCCTCTACTCGCCCGCCTTTCTGGCCAGCGAGTACTGTCGGCAGGAGTTGCACTTTGCGCTCCTGAGCTCGTATCACCTGCATCGCAGCCGGGCACGGGTCCTCGTCCTTACCCAGCACCTCGGCATCGAGCAGGTCCGGCCGGAAAGGCTGAAGCACTGGCGACTGCCGGCGCCCAACCAATCTCTTGACCGCTTGGCCGCGTCCGTCGCGGCTCAGGTGCGTCGGCTCGGCGAGCAGGACCGGCGCCGACTGGGTGACGCGCCGAATCCGCCGGCTCCGAGGTGGTATTCGGAGCCGATGCCGGACATCGTGGAGACGTACGGGCGGGAACTGGAGCTGTGGCGGATTCACGACGCCTTCTTTCCCGACGACTCTCCACATCATGGCGGTCAGGTCGTGGCCGTCACTGGTGTCGGAGGCCAGGGCAAGACACAGCTCGTACGGCACTACGCCCGGACCTTCGCCGCCGATTTTCCGGTGGGGGTGTTCTCGCTTCAGGGCTTCGAGGGACACGGGACGGGAGGGGGCGGTGACACGGCGGTGGGGCGGGTGGTGGAGACGCACCTGACACGCGTCGCCGACCAGCTACTTCCCGGCGAGAGCCCGGTGTCCTTCGGGGACACCGTCAGATGGTTAGACCAGCTGGGCAAGTTGGGGCCGTACCTGTGGATCGTGGACGACGTACCGGAGGACATCAGCCACGCCGGGTTCAAATCGCTGCTGGCTCCGACGAGCAACGGCCGTACTCTTCTGACGGCCCGCTACCAACTGCGCGGCTGGGTCCACTCCGACCGTCAGCTGGTGCTCCCGTCCCTGGAGCGTGGCGCGTCCATGGCCCTGCTGACGAGCCAGTGGCCGCACGGCAGACCCAAGCCGGTGGCACGCCGTCTGGAAGACCTGCGCGGTGAACGCCACCAGTACGCCGCCGTTCGCCGGATCGTGGACACGCTCGGCGCTCACCCACTGGCTCTCGCCCTCGCGGCCGGCCTGAGCAGCTCACCGGAGGCCACCGGGATCGCCGACTTCACAGCCCTGGAGAAGCTGGTCACCGACCCCGATCGTGACGCGTTGGCGCTGGCCGAGCAGCTACGCCCCAGATTGCCCACCGATCACATCACGGGGGTCGCCGCCACCCTGTCGCGCAGCATCACCGCCCTCCCGGAGGAAGGCCTCGACGTACTGCTGCTGTCCAGTGTCCTCGGTACGGCGCCGCTTCCCGCGGCGCTGGTCTCCCTCGTTCTGGCCGAGGCCGACGGGCTGTCCCGCGTGGAGGCGGACGACAGGGCTCAGAAAGGCCTTCGCCAGACCGAAGCGGGCTACCTCAGCCAGCGGTGCGGCACGGCGACCAGTGACCTCAGCGCTGCAGCGGGGCTGTCGTGGAGCGTCCACCCACTGGTCAACCAGGCTGTCCGCCAGTCGGAGCGCTCACCGCACCGCCGTCAGGAGCTGCGCTTGGCCGCCGTCGCAGCCTTCACCCGCGAGATGGACGACGCCCGCGACAGCCAGCGGTATCCGCTCCTGTCCGGCTATCTGTCCCATATCGAGCGACTGGCCGCCGACATGCTGGACATCGACGAGTGGCACCTCCTCAACGAAGCCGGACGGCTGCACGCCGAGCTCGGTGACAGCCGGGCCGCACTCGGCCTGTACGGAAGGCTCCACGCGATGTGCCGGTCTCGGCTGGGGGACGATCACCTCACCACGCTCGCCTTTCAGCTCGGTCTGGGGGTCGCCCATGGACTGCACGGAGACCATGGAACGGCCCGGCGTCTGCTGGAGACGACGCACTCAGCCCTGTGCCAACGGCTCGGTGCACAGCACCCCGACGCCCTCACCGCGTGGAACGATCTCGCTGTGGTCTGCGGCGCCGCGGGTGACCACGACCATGCCAGGGGCATCTTTCGATCGGTGCACGAGATCAGGGTCCGGGTGTTCGGACCGCAGCATCCCGACACCCTGGACTCCCTCACCAACTACGCCATCCACGTGGGCCGGTGTGGGGACCATGCCGAGGCGCACGAGCTCAAGACCGGCCTGTATCGGACGTTCCGCTCCCTGTACGGCGAGGCTCATGCCTGTACCCTCGACGCGCTGAACAATCTGGCAGCCACGACACTGCAGCTCTCGGACCCCGCCGGTGCCCGGGGGATGCTGCGCACGGTGCACCGGACACGGCAGCGTCTGCTCGGACCGCTTCCGCACACCGCGGACGCGGCGGAGAACCTGGCCGCCGTCGTGGAGGACCCGAACGAGGCCGCCGATCTGCTCACCGAGGCCTACCAGATCCGCCTGCACACCCAGGGACCGCCACATCCCTCGACCCTGCGCACCCTGCACCACCTCCTCGCCACGCTGTTCGAACGGGATGGCGAGCAGGCTCCTACCCTCCAGCACGGCCGACCCGAGACCGTCGCGGCGAGGTTCGCGACGACCGAGGTGGCCGAGACCCTTCCGGCAGGTCTGGTGCCGGGGCAGATCCGCCTGGACGACGAGCTCATGGACGAACGGATCGCGGTGCTGGAGGCGGCGATACGTGTCTACGACGTCCGGCTGGCCGCCCTCGGCCCGGACGACGTCGCGACGATGATCGCTGTCGGCCACCTGGCGCACGCGCACGCGGCGCTGGACCAGTTCGACGGCCAGTACGAGGAGGCCTGGGTACTCATCGACGACGCCACCACCGGCTTGGAACTGACCCTGGGCACGGGCGACGCCGCCACGGTCGCGGCTGACGAGGTTCGCACCTGGGTAGCAAGTCTCGGCTCCGACCGGGACGCGACCGAGGCGGGCAGCCGGTGAACGTGCACGATGTCTTCCTCTCCTTCGGCGGCCATGACAGGGCCAAGGCCGAGCGAATCGCCCGGGCGTTGCGCGACAGAGGACTGACCGTCTTCCTCGACGAGGACATCCGTACCGGCCAAGGCGTCACCGAGACCATCGAGCGGGCGCTGGCCTCGTCCCGGACACTGCTCGTGTACTACTCGGCGGGTTACCCGAGTCGGTACGCCTGCCAGTTCGAGCTGACGGCGGCGCTTCTGGCCGGGCAGCGGGAGGACGACCCCACCGGCCGTATCGTTGTGATCAACCCGGAGTCGAGCGAGGAGCACCTGTTCCCTGTGGAACTGGCGGACGCCTCGTTCGCCCGTGCACCCAGGTACGGCGACAAAGCCGCCCTCGATGACCTGGAAGGCGCTATCCGACGGCGTCTCAGCTCGGTGCAGGGCACCATGGGTGAGCCCCGGTTCACCGAGCGGCCACGCTGGATCGCCGATCGCGTGGCCGGCGTGCACGGCTTCGTCGGTCGGTACCGCGAACAATGGCAGTTGCACTCACAGCTCCGTGCGGGTGCCTACCCGATGGTCAGGCAAGTGATGGGTGGTCCTGTGGTGGCGCTGCTCGGTGTGGCCGGCGCCGGCAAGTCCGCCCTCGCCGCCGCCTACGCCTGGCAGTTCGGTGGGGCGTACCCAGGTGGAGTCCACTGGCTGGACCTGAGCGGCGCAACGGCGTCCGACGTGGCGACCCGTTACGCCCAGGAGTTGCGCCGGGTCGCCCGCACCCTTCGTTTTGGTCCCGCTGTCGGCCTGGCCGACGCGGCGGAGCTGAGCGCCGCCGTGTCCGATCACCTCTTCACGGCTGCCCAACCCGCCCTGTGGGTGGTCGACGATCTGCCGCCCGACCTGGACCCCAGGGAGGTCCAACGTCTGCTGCTGCCCGCCGGTCCGCTCGTGCACACCGTTCTGATCGGCCGTCGCGGCCCCTTTGCCGAGTTGATGCCCGTCGTGGAACTGGGCTCGATGAGCGCCGAGGACGCCCAGATTCTTCTGCGCGAACACTGCCCGGTGGACAGCGAGGACGAACGGCAGGCCCTCGGTGTCTTGGCCGAGCGGCTGGGCGGCCACCCCCTGAGCCTGCGACTGGCCGGTCGTCAGTTGCGGGACCGTCAGGGGCTGTGCTCCGTCAGCGACCTTGTCCGCCAGCTCATCGAGGATCCGGCGGTCCTCGACCCCGCCATCGGTCTGGTCCGCTCCAGCCTCGACTCGCTCACCGCGCAGCAGCGGCTGATCCTCCAACTCGCCACGATGGGTGCGGGCGCTCCTCTGCCCGCCGGGTTCATCGCCGATGTGGTGACTGCGCTGCAACCCCGCGAGGGTGACCTGGGCGACGCACTGGCCGGTCTGCACGAGCTCATGCTGGCGACCCGGATCGAGGACCGCTGGGAGGTTCACGCCATTGTCCGGGAAGCCGCGCAGCGCTATCTGGCCCCTGTCGTTCCCGAAGCCGAACTCGCCCGGCTCGTCGCGGAGAGGCTGCGGGAGCAGAGTGGAGAACACCGCACGGAGTCCGACCGGCTCATGCCGTTCGCCGCTGTGCTCGCCCGCCATCCGCTCGTCACCCCGGACGCCTGTCACGCGCTGCACCGCATGCTGAGCGTTTTCCACCAAGACCGTGGAGAGCCCGTCGAAGCCGCCCGGTACTGGGACCGGGCTCTCGCGTACGGCGTCCCGGCGGTATCCGATCTGGTGCGGGGCGCCCGAGCCCACCTGGACGCAGGCCACTACGAGCAGGCCGAGGAGTACGCCTCGCGCGCGCAGGAGGGCGCAGAGCCCCGCGACCCGAACCGGATGTCCGCCGTCGGCCTGCTGGCCCAGGCTCTCGACGCGCTCGGTCGTCCCGAGGCGGCGAATCCCCACTGGGCGATCGTGCAGGCCACTTTTCCGTCATCATCCGGTACCGGGCGCACCGGCGCGGACACGCCGGGGAGCGAATCGGGCCTCGACCATACCCGGATCGAGCTGCGGCTGGGCTACCTGAAAAGCCGGCGGCTCCGCGGCGACATGCGCGCGGCCCTGGCCCACGCCTACGCGCTGGTGGACCTCCTCGCCCATGAGCCGCCCGAACTCGCAGGACACCACCTGCAGGCCGCGCGAATCGAACTGGCCATCCTCCAGCTCTCCACGAACGCCCAGCGCGAGGCACGGCAGACGGCCGAGTCCGTCCAACGCTGGTACCACGACCACAGGTTGCCCGATCACATGAACGCCGTGACGGCACAAACCGTCCTCGCGAAGGCCTGGCTGACCCTGCATCTGCTGGAACTCCGACCGGACCCGGCGAACTGGCGAGAGGCCGCCGAGACGCTGGGGCTGCAGCGAAGGCAGCTGCTCCGGAGTCACGGGCCGATGAACGACCGGACGTTGAGCACCGATGTGGAGTACGGCAACGCCCTGCTGTGCCTCGGCCGTCCTACGGCGGCCCGGAAACACCTGACAGAGACGATCTCACGGCTCGATCGGCGGTACGGCCAGCAGCACCCGATGACGCTGCGCGCTCGGCTGCTGCTGGCCCGCTCACATGCACAACTGCGTGAGTACGAGACGGCGAAGGAGCTGAGCGAGCAGGCCTACACGGGGCTGCTGGCCACACTCGGCCCCTGTCACCCCGACACCCTCTACGCCCAGTACGATCTTGGCGTGGTACTTGTACTCACCGGATCGCATCGCCCGGGCCTTAGCATGCTGTCGGCCGTGCGTCGTACCGCGCCGTCAACCATGGGACGCACGAACGACCTGTACGCGCAGAGCGTGGCGGCGACGGCCCTGGGCGTCCTGCCGGGTGCCGTGTGGCGGCTGGTCGACCGCCTGACCAATGACCGACCCCATACCGACGAAACCCCATAAACGCCGCCTGGCAGGGTAGACCCCTGGCAGCGGGGGACCGTCGGCTCTGCCGGATCGCTCCTTCTGCTGCAAAAAAGCGCGTTCTTGACGACCGCGTTGTTGATGATGTCGATGACATGGATGGGTGGGGGCATGGATCCGGTGTCGGTGGGATTACTGGCCGCGCTGGCTGGCGGGGCCGGAGGCGAGCTCGGACGAGACGCGTGGGCGGCGCTCTCCGCACTGGTGCGACGACCGTTCCGCCGCGGTGGCGCCGACGAAGACGGCCCGGCAGCCGGTTCGGGGGAGGCGGAACTGGCACGGCTCGCCCAGAACCCCGCCGACCAGAGCATCGCACAGGCACTCAGCACGACGCTGGCGGTACGGGCCGCCCTGGACGCGGAGTTCCGCGCCGTACTCGCCGCCTGGCAGGACCAGGTGCAGCGGATTCCCCTCGACGACCGTGCCGTGCACAACACCATCAGCGGCGGTACCCAGCATGGTCCGGCGCTGCAGGGGCGGGACTTCTCCAACCTCACGTTCACCATGGCCGCTCCGCGGTCGGACAGGCCGGGCGGCTCCGACCGCGGCGGGCAGGGCGGTACGGCAGGCTGAATCCGTCAGAAGCCGTCCGCGAGTTGCTGCACCTGGTCCACGATGCGATTCCACAGCTCCTCGAAGAGCTGCTCCTTCGAAAGGGACCTGGTGCTAGGACCGCTCCCGAACACCGACAGGTCGTGCATTTCCAGCCGGGGAGTTCCGGTAGCGCGATCGAACACCGGTGTGGCGGTGCCGTTGCTCCTGTTGACGCCGTACAGACGCGACCCGACGACGAAGTTGAGCACGTCGTCCCGCCCCATGCCGCCCATGTGGATGTCGATCCCGTACAGGGTCCGGCCGCGCCGCTCGACGCGCACCCGAAGTTCCGAGTCGGAGTTGCGGACCGTGCAGACGAGGCCGGACTCGGACATCCGCGGGGCGGCTTTCTTGAACTGCTCGGTGAGATACCGGAACGAGGACTCCAGCTCCGCGTATCTGCTGAAGCCCTCAGGTGTCGTCCTGGGGATCCGCAGAACCTGCGCCGTGCTCTCGCTCCGCGTCGGTGTTCCCGCCAGGGGCGCGGAACCGGAGTCGGGGATTCGCAGGCGGAACGCGCGGGCCAGATCCTGAGGCGTGTAGTCCTCCATACGGAGAAATGCGACGGCGGGACTGAGGAGTTCCGCCGGCACGGTCACATCCCCGACCAGCACCGGGAGGATGTAGTCGTCAGGGTTGTCCAGGGCGGGCACCAGCATGGCCCTGAACTCGTCCATCGGATAGGGCGTCGCGAGGTACTCGCGCGACAGGAAGGGCGCGACGTAACGTGCCCTTTTGCCGCCGTAGACTTCCCGGAATCCCATGATGAGATTGCGGCCCCACAACTCGATGCTGAGATCACGGTCGTAGAGCACGGACAGGCCGGACTCCCTGCATGCCGCGACGACCTGTTCGACGTAGGGCCGCTGTTCGCCGGCAAACGAGACGGCGAGATCGTGGACCTGGTTCGGCTCTCCCATGAGGGGAGCATAGGGCGCGCACGCGACGGACGTGTGGTGTGTGTCCAGGACGGGGAGGAACACTCCGCCGGGCGCCCTGTTCCGGCCAGGCGTCCGCAGCCCGAGCGCGACCAATGAGAGGAGAGCGAGGGTGACCGGCATGCCTCCCGACCATCCGGTGCCGTCCGTTCCCCGTGCGAGGACCGCATGACCGAGCCCTCTGCGTCCCGCACCGACAACAGCATCAGCGGGGGAACGTACTACGGCCCGGTGGTCCAGGCCGGCAGTGTCACCATGAATCTTCCGCCGACTCCCGCCCCTCCCCTCGGGATTCTTCCCATGCCCTCCTCCGTCTTCGTGGGCCGCGACCACCAGGTGCGGGAACTGTTGACGGTCCTCACCCCGGACGGCGAGGCCGGGCCGCGCCCTCGCGTCGCGCTGGTGACCGGTCCCGCGGGAATCGGCAAGAGCGAACTGCTGCTGCAGGTCGCCCATGGTGCAGTCGGCCGCGGTTGGTTCCCCGGCGGGGTGCTCTCGATCGACCTCCAGGGGTACGCCTCGGGCCTGGCACCGCTCACGCCGGCAGCCGCCTTGGGCCGGCTGCTGCACCGGCTCGGACTGCCGCTGGACGCGATCCCGGAGCATGCGGAGGACCGGGCCGCTGTCTACCGCGAGCGCCTCAGGGACCGCTCGGTGCTCGTGCTCCTCGACAACACCCGCGACAGCGCACAGGTCCACCCGCTGCTGCCGCCGCACGGCTGTGCGGCTCTGGTCTCCAGCCGCAACCGGCTTCCCGCGCTGGACGACGCCCGCCGGTTCCCACTCTCCGCCCTTTCGCCCGATGAGTCCTGTGAACTGTTCCTCGTGGCGGCCGAGCCCCACATCGAGACGGACGTCGAAGAATCCGCGACCCGCTCTCACTCGCGACGAATCGCCACCAACTGCGGCGGACTTCCCCTCGCCCTTCGGGTCGCGGCCGCACGAGTACGGGGAGAAACAGCCGACCACCTCGCCGAACTCGCGACATGGCTGGACGACGAACGGAAAAGACTGGTGGAACTGGACGACGGCGAGCGCACCGTCACCGCTTCGTTCCGGGCCTCCTACGACAGCCTCGACGACGGTGAGCGACTGCTGTTCGCCCTGTGTGGTCTGCACCCCGGACCGCGCGTGGGCGTCCATGCCGTCGCCGCCTTGGCCGACCTGCCGCTGCGCGACGTGCGGCGCCGGATGCAGACACTGCGTAACGCCCACCTGGTCGAGACGGACGGCGCCGGCCACTACAAGCTGCACGATCTGCTCCACGTCTGCGCCCGGGAACGGGCACACAAGGACGTGCCCGAGGCGGGTACCAGAGCGGCCATGGACAGGTTGATCGACTGCTACCTGTACACCGCAGACCGCGCGGACTCTGCCGTGGCACCAGGGCGCTACCGCCTGCCCCACACCGTGGACCACCCGCCGCACAGCATCCCCGACGTCGACGAACGAGACGCCGCACTGGCCTGGTTCGCCGAGGAGATGCCCCAACTGGCCGCTCTCCTCAGAGCGGCGGCCACCACCTCGGATCCCTCGCGGTGCTGGATCCTGGCCGACGCGATGCGCGGCTTCTTCTTTCACACCAAGGCCTGGGACAGCTGGCTGGAGACACTCCAGGTCGCGCTCGACGCGGCCACGGACGCCGGTGAGGTCCGCGTACAGAGCGTCCTGCACAACAGCATGGGAGTCGCGCTCATCGAACAGGACCGCTCCCAGGACGCGGCGCGCCATTACGAGGAGGCGAGGTCCGGGTTCGAGTCGGTGGGCGACGCGCACGGGGTGGCGACCGCGGTGGAGAACCGTGCCTGGGTACACCAATACGCCGGAGACCACCTCGCGGCCCTGGCCGATCACCAACAGGCGCTCGACGTCTACCGCGGCCTCGGTGCCCGGCGCAACACGGCGATCGTCCAACGAGGCATGGCGCTGGCCGAGATGGAACTCGGACGGTACGAAGACGCCACGGCGCATCTGACACAGGCGCTGGACGTCTTCCTGGAACTCGGGCTGGACCTCGATTCCGCCATGGCCCTGAACGGTCTGGGCGAGGCGAATGCCAGAGCCGGCCAGGCGGAACCGGCCCGGCGCCACTTCCTGCGAGCCCTGCGGCGAAGCCGGGCCTGCGGCAGTCTCTTCGAGGAGGCCCGTGCACGCGAGGGTCTCGCAGCCCTGCTGGAAGCCACTGATCCTCGGCGTGCCGCGCACCATTGGAAGCGTGCGCTGTCGCAGTACCAGACCCTGCGCTCCCCGAAGGCCGAGCAGGTGTGCTCCCGCCTGACCGCACTGGGTCTGTCGTCGCCGGAGGCGAACAGCGCACGAAACTGAGCCGGGGTCACCGAATGGTCAGTCAGTCGGCCAGGTGACGGTAAGACGCGATGTTCTCGGCGACCGCGGGTGAACACCCGCGCTGCAACAGGGTGTCGAGGTGCGGGGAGGCAGCCCGGCGCACGTCATGGCTGATGATCAGCTCCACGGTGACGAGCTCGTTGTCCGGCATCCTGTATGGCTGTGAACGAGGCCCAGGCTCGGCAGGTTCTGGGTGCCTATCAAAGGCACTACAACGAGCACCGGCCGCACCGGGCCCGCAAGCAGCTACCCGCCGACGCCCACGAGCAGACCCCCGGCGCACACGACCTCGAAGGCCGCAGACTCCTGCGCACCCGCGTCCTCGGCGGCGTCATCAACGAGTACCGATACGCAGCTTGACCAGCAACGATGACTTTCCGAGCCCCACAAGATCGCCGACCTCGTAGATCAAGCCGGCAGCATGATCGCCGTCCTACGCGATGCCAAGCCCGAGACCAAGCGCCAGATCTACGCCGCACTCGGCCTGCGCTGCGACTACAATCACGCGCAACGCAAAATGTAGGTCAGGATCGCTCCTGACCTGCATTCCCTCGCCAACAATGTTGGCGAATGGGTTGTGTCCGAGGGGTGTGTCGACCCATACGCACATGCCGCTGCTGCGCGGGCAACTGGCACTGCCGTAGTGGATTCGGTGCGGCGGGTCACAGTCCCACTGCAGACATGATGCTTGTCGCGGATGGCGGTGCGCAAGGAGTGCAGCTCGGTTTCACCCGTTCGAGTGGGCCGGCGGGTGACCGACGAGTCCAGCCGTTTGCCGCCGCTCGGCGGTTGGGTCCGGGCAGGGTTGGATGGGGGCATGGCTGTGAGCATCATGACGGACACCATTCGAGCCGCCGCGTCCGTCGGGGTGTTCAGCGGCGGCGAGGATCTGCTGGCTGCCGGCGCCGTCCGCGGTGTGGAGCCCGGCTACGGCGGTGTCAACGCTGATGTCGCTGATGGAAAACAGAGTTGGCAGGTGTGGGTCGGTGTCGTGGGCGGTGTCCTGACGGGTGAATGTGACTGCCGCGACGCTCTCGCCGCTGCTCTGTGCCCGCACACGGTCGCGGCCGCGCTTGCCGGCGTGCGCGTGGGGCTCACCTGGACCTCACTGCCCGAGTCGCACGCCAGCACCCAGGCATTGGATCCGGCCGAGCGGCGCTTCCGCGCCCTCGCCCAAAGCGTTACCCCTGCGGAGCTGGTCGCGTTGATCGCCCGTCACGCTGTCCGGAACCGCCTGCTCGCCACCGACCTGGAGGTGGTCACCGGCCGCCTTGGCGCGCCGAGCACCGAGGACCTGGCGCCGCTGCGCGCGCTGGTAGACGAGGCCCGGTCCATCCCCGACGGCAGGTACGAGTACGACCTGCACGACATCGTCACCGCCGTGCGCGCCGTCCTCGCCGAGCTTCGGGCCCAGGCGCTGCGCCCGCCGTCGGGCGAGCTGCTCGATGCGGTTGAGTACGTCGTCGAGCGCTGGGACCATCTCGCCGGGGTCCTCAGCCAGGACTGGCGCACGTACGACAACGAGTCGGGCGAGATCGGCGCTGAACTGGCGGCGCTCCACCTCGATTTGTGCGAACAGCTGCGGAACGACCCGTTGGAGCTGGCCGAGCGCCTCGCCACTCTGGTCGCCGCCTGCGAGGTTGACTGCTGCCTGAATCCGCCGGCCCCGTACCGGCACCTGCTCGGCCCCGATGGCGTGGCCGCGTTCGAGGAGCGCTGGAAGGTCCTGCGCCGTTGGTAGCAGTGTGTCCGGGTTGCCGCCTCGGGTGGTGCATCGCGGCCGTCGGCGAGTAGTCGTAGCCGTACTGGGTCAGCCGCCCGGGTACGAGTGGGCCTCTCGGTAGGCGTTCCAGATCGCGGTGCGCAGTTTGCCGCGAGCGGGGACTTCGAGGCCGTGTTCTCGTGCCCACGACCGCACGTGGGCGGAAGTCGGCTCGGATGATGAGGTATCCGTTGCAGGCGACTCGCTCTGTGCACCCTGCTCCTGGTGAGTCGCCTGCGGTTTCGTGAGCGCGGGGACGGTGCTGAATCCGCGGCGCTCGAGGATGCGGCGGCGCTTGTGGTGCATGCGCTCCAGCAGCGGCACCTCGGCATCGAGGTAGTCGTGGGCCTCGACGTGGTTCTTCTTCGCCTCGGTGTTGCGCATGATCCGGCCGACTTGTTGGATGACGCGGCCCTTGAAGGAGACAGGGCTGGTCAGGAAGAGGGTGTCGAGGCGGGGTGCGTCGAAGCCTTCGCCGGCGATCTTGTCGATGGCCAGCAGTACGAGCGGGCCCGCATCGTCTTCGGCGAGTGCGGCCCGGATGCGGTCGCGCTGGATGACCGGCAGGCCGCCGTGCAGGAGCATCGTCTCGATGCAGTGCCCCTTGAGTGCGGCGGCCAGCTGGTTGACGTGTTCGATCCGGTTGGTGAGCGCCAGGCTGCACCGCCCTCTCCGGTATGCGTCGGCGATGTCCGCGGCGATGAGCTGATTGCGGGTCAGGTCAATGGCGAGTTCGCCGTAGATTGCCTGGATGGAGGCGCCATCTGTGCCGGGCTCGTCGGTGGTGAAGGCGGTTCGGTGCACGATCAGGTGTTTGGCGAAGGTGCTCTGGTCTTCGATCTCGTGTCGGATCGGGCCGCACTGCATGGTGATCAGCGCGTCCATCTGGTCCGCGCGGTAGGGGGTGGCGGACAACCCGATCAATCGCTCGGCTTTGACCCTGCGGATGGCGGCCTCGGCGGCCGGCGCGCCGACGGCGTGGCACTCGTCCACGACGACCAGGCCGTAGTTGTCCAGGAGTCCGTCGGGGGCGTTTCGGTGGGTGAGGGACTGAAGCATGATCAGGTCGACGATGCCGCCGCGGCGGTCTTTGCCTGCCCCGAGAGAGCCGACCGCACCGTCGCCGAGATCAAGGAAGGTCTCCAGACGCTCGCGCCACTGGGACAGCAACTCGGCCCGGTTGACGATGATCGCGGTGGGCCGAGCGTGGTAAGCGGTCAGTGCGCAGGCCATGACGGTCTTGCCCGAGCCGGGCGGGGCGACGAGTACCCCGGTGGCGTGTGGGGTCATTGCGGCGACGGCCTCGACTTGGACCGTGGTGAGTTCGCCGGTGAACCGGACGTCGATCGTGGTGTGCTCGGGCTGTGTGCTGGTGACCTTGAGGATGCCGCCTGCGGCGCTGATCAGGCTGGTGGCCTCGTCGTGTAGCCCTCGGGGCAGGGCGATCCATTCGGGGTCGGTGGCGTCGAAGCAGCAGATCAGACGGGGGGTGTTGAAGGTGGAGAACCGCTGGTTCTGCCGGCGGTAGAACTCCGGGTTGTGCAGGGAGGCGGCGTGCTTGAGTGCGGCGATCAGTTGCGGGGGCAGCCCGCTGGTAGCGATCTTGAGCATCGCTCCGGCTTGGGCCCTCACGATCTTCGGGGCTTTACCGAGGGCGTTTCGACGCGGCCGGGCCGGCAGTTGCGGGGTGGTGGGGGAGGGGCCAGCCTGAAGCGGGCCGAGTTCGCTCACGAGGGCTTGGACCTGATCCGGTGTCAACCGCTGGGTTTCTGACAGGTGGGCGAACTGGTCGGGGAATGGCTGCCAGGTTGTCGGGTCGCAGAACACGGTGGTGCCGCCGGTGCGGGAGCCGCCGTGAAGCGGGAGGGCGATGAGGTTTCCGAAGCGGGCTCCGCCCTTGGAGTGGGTCGGCAGGAAGTCCTGGGCAGGCAAGAGCCGGTCGTAGCTGGCCAGGGACATCCCGTGGCGGGCGTCGATCGCGCGCCGCAGCAGCGCCATGCCCATCGCGCGGGCGAGAGCGGCAGGCACCGGGGCGGTGAAGAAGATCCACACGTGCGCGCCGGCTCCGGAGCGGGAGATCTCCGCAAGCGTCGGTACCCCGGCCTTCGTGCACGCCTCGACGTATGCGGCGGCGTCGCCCTTCCAGTCCTTGTCGTCGAAGTCGCATGCCAGCAGGTGGGTCGTGTCGTCGGGGAGCATCGGGTACAGGCCGACGTGCAGCTCGCGTTGCCCTGCTTCAGGACGGCTCAGATGCCGGAAGACCACCTGGTCGGTGAGTGGGAAGAACATGCGCTCGGCGTCCGGCTTGTTCTTGTCCCAGGGGTTCTCCTCGGCTGGGCTCCATCCGGTCCGGCCGTTCTTCGAACTCACCCACCGTGTCGCATACACATCCGTGCGCCCGGCGAACAGCGTCCGGAAGAGGGAGACCTTGGCCTGGGGGCTGGAGTCCGCGTCCGCGTACGGCAAACCGTTGTTGGCCAGGGAATCCGAGCGTCGGGGTGGTGCGGTGTCCGTGAGTGGCTGTACGTCATCGGGTTCGGCGTTGCCGCGAGCCATGCCGATTTGTGCGCGCAGCAGTTCGTTCTCCGTCGTCAGCTCGGCGATCTCCTGCAGCGCGGCGTCGAGCCGTACGCGCAACTCGGCGGGGTCGTTCCAGCCGGACCAGTCATCCACCAGCCCATGATCCGAAATCGACGGTCGATGCGCAGTCATTCAGGACGATTTCCGGGCGTGTCCTGCGCAAGCTCGGCGCGGAGTGCTGGTCGTCCACGGCCCGTCGTCTGCCAGTGCCCCGCGCGGAACGGTTCCGTTGTCGCCCGGGGTCCTCCGGCGGGCGGGTGGTGGACGCCGCTCTCCCGCCGGAGGCTCCGCAGCTGTTCAGGCAGTGAGTCCGGCGCGGTTGAGGCGTTCGATGAGGCTGGACTTGCGTTGGTGCTGCTGGTGTAGGAGTGCGAGGCGCTGGCTGAACTCGTGTGCATTACTGGTGCGTTGGCCGACCTCGCGTAGATCCTTGAGCAGCTCGACGGCGGCGTCGTACTCGCCCTGCTTCTTGGTATCGATCAGGGCGGTGACACGCAGCCAGCTCTGCTCCTGCCGGCCGACCAGGGCCGTCAGACGCTGCTCACGGGCGAGCACCGTCTGCTGCTCCCGGCGGGCGACCTCTTGGGCCTGATGCTCGGCGGCGAGGCGTTGCCGCTCGGTGCGACGTGCGGCCGCGGCGTCGAGGAGCTGGGCTGCTGTACGCCTCACCGCGTCGGCCGGTGCATGCATCGCCGCGCCGTGGAAGCGCCGCAGCAGCTCGGTCCGGACATGTGGGTCATCGTCGCGGACGACGCGCAGCAGCAGGGCGTTCTTCTCCGCCGCAGGCAGGGCCTCGACCCACCGGGTCAGGTCGCCCTCCGGGGCCGTCGTCGCTGTCAGCGCGGGGCTGGCGTCGGCGGCGACGGCGAGCAGGTCGGAGTCGACCCGCAGGAAGTCGGCCAAGGCGCGCTGCGGTGCGCTCAACGCGGCCAGGCCCGGCGGGACGGGCGGTTCGACCTCGCTCTGGAACTCCTCCTCATCGTCCTCGCGAAGTTCCCAGCCACTGAGCGCGGACAGCCAGGCCAGGTACAGGGCGCGCAGATCACCGGCCGCCAGTTCCGCGCGCACGCCGTTGAGCGCGGCGAGCGAGTCCTCGGCGTCCTCGTCCCAGTCACCCTCCTCGTCCTCGCTGCTCAGGTCGAGCAGCACGTGCGGGCCGGAGGACCAGGCGCGTACGGACTCCTCGAAGCAGTACTGCTGCGCGGTCCGCAGGTCCAGCAGCTGTTTGGGCAGTCGGATCACCACCCTGTGGGTACCCCAGTTGGCGACGTAGAGATGGGCGTCGTAGTACCGCTCCATCATCTTGTCCGGGCTGCCGCGGAAGTCGCCCCACTGGTAGCTGTTGGTGAACCTCGTCGAAGTCACCCGCGCCCTGGTGGACAGCGCGCGCACCTCGGCGATCTGGGCCGCGTTCAACGGGCGGTCAACGGCCAGGAACTCGTAGTACTGATACTCACTCAACGGACCTGCTCCACTGCACTCACGGACTGTCGGGACTGATGTGGCCGGGCGCCGTCAGGATGCCCACCGGCAGAACGCCTCGATCCACTCCGCACCTTCGGGCACGGGCGACGGAAGAGGAAGGTCGATGATCCCGATCGCCTGCCGATGAGCCCCACGGGAGCAGACAGCAACGATCTGACTGCCACGAAGATCGACCTGCTCGACGACGACCTCCACCCCGAGCACCACCGTCGCGAAGGGCACGGCCAGGTGCTCCTCGAACATCGCGTGCCAACCGGAGAGCGCCTCGTCCTCGTCGTAGCAGTCGACCGTGGCCTCCTCAGCCATCGCCTCCAGCTTCGCCCTGCTCATCGTGCTCATGACCGCAGAGCGTATCCAAGGCGTGGCTCACCCAGGGTGAGAACGCGAGGAAGAGGGGGCGTCTCCCGTGCTCAGCAGTCGTACCGGAGGGTGGGCAGGTCCGGGCAGGTGCGGCAGATGAAGACGTGTACGCCTCCCGTGTTGCCAATGCACATCCCGTGGCTGTCGTCTTCGTGCGCGGGACGGGCGGAGTGCTCGCAGTCGGAGCCGGGGCGGGTGCGCTCCTCGACAGGGAGCCATCGGCCGCAATGATTTCCTCGCCGAGATGGTCAGCAGGTGCTCCATCCGCCGGCCGCAGGTGCAGTCGGGCCATCGTGGTGGCCGAGTTCAGCCCGGGTAACCGCAGACCGTGCTCCGGTTGGTGGTGAAGGCGTCGTAGTTCCGAGCGAGCTCTCGGGGCAGTCGGGGACAACACGCACGTGGGTACCGCAGGGTGGTGCGCCGCGATGTCCAGTGGGGCCGATGGAACAGTACGGCTCATGATTCTCGGTGACGGGTGGAAGCAGCTTCGAGGCCCGAGAGGCCGACACCAGCGGGTTCGACTCCGCCTGTTGGTTGGCGTGGTGAACAAATCCGTTTGGCATACGCATGCTCCCCAGCCAACAGCCGGGATCAGACCCAGGCGTCACGGAGCTGAGCCGGGTCTCGCTGAACCCAAGCCTGTTCAGGTGCTCGGTCCGATTGCCGTGCTCCCCGCCCCAGGGCTGCTGGCTGTGGCACCGGGTGAGAAGGCAGTAGTGGCCAGCGCGCAGGGATTCTGATCGAATTTCACCCGTTCGTGATGATAAGTCCGGACGATGCTCGCCAGAGCCTTGTTGGGGTGGCCATGCTCGGGTGTGCGGTGTTGGCCGCGAGTCGGCGGGAGGTGTCGGTTGTGGCGATGGCTTTGGCAGTGAGTGGCGATGTGTCCGCTACTTCAGACGGTATGTCGGATGCGCTGGCTGGATGGGTGCGTGAACGTGGAGGGCACGCTCAGGTGAGGACACCCGAGAGCGGCGGGCTGCGGTTCGCGTTCTACGGCCGGGTCTCCACCGAGGACCACCAGGACCCCGCCACGTCGCGCGCCTGGCAGTTGCTGCAGGCCGAGTCCCTGGTTTCCGGCCATGGCCGGGTCGTGGCCGAGTTCTTTGATGTCGGGCACAGCAGGGCGCTGCCCTGGGCACGCCGTCCCGAGGCCGGCGCTCTTCTCGCGGCGCTGACCGATCCGGACCGGGGGTTCGACGCGATCGTCATCGGCTCGAGCGAACGCGCCTTCCACGGCAACCAGTTCAGCGTGATGGCGCCGCTGTTCGAGCACTACGGCGTGGGCGTGTGGATCCCGGAACTGGGCGGCTGTGTCGACCCGAAGGTCGCCGGGCACGAGGAGCTGATGGTCCTGCTCGGCATCCTCGCCAAGCGCGAGGTCACCCGTGCCCGGATCCGGGTCCGCTCCGCGATGACGGTCCAGACCCGCGACCAGGGCCGCTACCTGGGCGGACGGCCTCCCTACGGCTACCGCCTGGTGGATGCGGGCCCGCACCCCAACCGGTCCTTCGCCCGGCGCGGGGTGCGCCTGCGGCGGCTGGACACCGACCCCCACGCCGGCCCGATCGTGCGGTGGATCTTCTCCCAGCGCCTGGCCGGCCACAGCCTCGCCCGGATCACCCGTGCCCTGAACGACACCCAGGTCCCGCCCCCGTCCGCCGCCGACCCGGACCGCAACCCGCACCGCGACGGCCAGCACTGGCAGGTCCCCACCGTGCGGGCCATCCTGGCCAACCCCCGCTACACCGGCCGCCAGGTCTGGAACCGCCAGCGCACCGACCACGAGCTGATCGACCCGGACAACACCACCCTCGGCCACCGCGACGTCATGCGCTGGAACACCCCCAACGACTGGGCCATCTCCCACAAACAGGCACACCCGGCCCTGGTCAGCGAGGCCGACTTCGTCGCCGCCCAAAACGTCCGCGTGACCCGAGAAGCGACGCCGGGCCGCACGTACCGGCTGGCCGGGATCCTGCACTGCGGCCTGTGCGGGCGCCGGATGGACTCCCACTGGACCCACCAGCGCCCCGGTTACCGCTGCCGACACGGCCACAACAGCGCCACCACCCCGGACCCAGACCGGCCGCGCAACGCATACGTGCGAGAAGACCAGATCCTGGCCCACCTGCCAGCCCTCGTCCTGCGCCTCACAGCTGCAGTCGGCGATGCGGCCGGTGAACCGCCCACCGCCCTCGACGCCGTCGAGTACATGCGTGCCAGAGGCATCACGCTGACCTACGACGCGGCGGCCAAGACCCTGACCGCCGGCACCGAGCGAGCCGAGAGAAGCCTGATCGGCTGACATTCCGGCGAGACAAGCGACGAGCTGAGGACGTTGCGGAACGACGAACGCCCGCACCTGGCCGAAGGCCTGGAACGGGCGCCGATTCACCGTGCTCGGAGATCAAGCACGGTGGGGAAAGAGTGTGTCCGAGGCCGGACTTGTACCACCGTCCACCCTGGAGTGGGCTTCTGCGGTGCTGGAGCTGGGCGGGCCCTGATCTGCGGCGACCGCATCGACGCCGGTCCGTCTCTCTCCGGAGAACGGCTGGCGTGGTGCCCGATTCCTGTTAGCAGTTTGGCCGTGAGCAGACTGAGGCGGAAGGCTGTGGGGCGGATTTAACCCGAAAGAGTGAGTTGCTGGGGATCGGCGGCGCATCGGTCCAGCGGTCAGCGTCGCCGTTTGCCCTTGCCACGAGTGCTGCGCTGGCGGGTGCGGGTGGCTTTCAGGTGGCCAAGGACACCTGCTCGAACTCCTCGGCATCGACGAAACCAGACCCCGCCGGCTGCAGCCCTCAAACTCCAAGCGCGAAGTCCGGGCTAGTTGCCGTGCGAACCCCTTTATCGCGGCTCACGTACATCTTGCGGCGTCAGGCTGGGTCCGCTGCCAGCGGGAGGCGAAGCTGGATCCCAGCCTGGGCGCGCACTCGCTGGGCGATCCGCATGGCATCGCGCCCTGGCATTCCGATGTCAGTCATGTACCCCACAAGCGCCTGCTCGTACGCATCGGCGACAGGAGTGACTTCCCCGGCGCTGCTCTCGGTGAGCACCTGGCGAGCCTCGGTCAGCGCTGCCTGAGCTTTTGTGGCCAACTCCGTGTCGACCGCGGCGTCCGCTTTGGGCGACTTCTCGCGGGGCCCGAACAACTGCTTCACCCGCGCGCCCAACCCCTTGACGGCTTCGGCCACCCTGGGCTCGGCCTTTTTGCCCGCGGCTTCGCCCACACCCTTGGTCAGTCCTTCGATAAACCACAGGAGAAGCAGGTAGCCGATCGGCAGGGCGAGAGGGAGAAGGTTTCTCTCCGACTCGTCAGTGAAGTACGTCAGGTCGAGTCCGATCTCGACCGAGATCGCCTCGGCGGCACTTCGCGGGTCGGATGTATCGGTCATGGTCGTTGGCTCCGATCGTCGGGTGGCAGTGCTTCGCTGAGGGGGATTGGCTGCGCTTCGCCGAGCAGGACCGGCATCCATGCCCTGGGATAGAAGAGCTTGTCGACCAGATCCTGGGCCTCGAGCCTCGCGGCGTCACCGCCCTCCTCCTCGCGCACCTGCCGCAGCCACAACTGGTGCCGCGTGATCCAGGTTCCGTCTAGGTTCATGACCGCGAACCCAAGCGAGGTCGCGATCCGCACGGCCCGCTCTTCCGCGTTCTGAGCGAGCGCCCTCCAGGTCTTCTGCTCGCCTGGGCTACCGCTCGCCGCAGCCGCGGCCCGCCCCACATAGACCGTTGCCAGCTCGTAGGCCGCCGCTGGATAGAGAGACGCGTAGAAAGTGAGCATGTCACCGTCTCGCGCTTTATCTATCAGCGTGTCTCCCTCCGCCTTCAGCCCGTCGGCCGCCGCGCGAGCGGCGTTTCCCTCTCCATGTCGGACCATCCTGGCGCAAAGTCCCCCGGCAATGTCCTCAATCCTCGCCGGGCCGCCAACCGTGACGTATAGGAGCGACTCGATCAGCGCATCCATCTCGTCGTCCGCATTCTGTGCCCCGGCGGCGCGAGCGAGCATCAGCGCTCGGATCGCGAGCACCCCGCCGATCGTCTTACCGTCGCCAAGCACTTTGCCCTGAAGGTCGTGGGCTAGTTGACCGAGGCGGTCAAGGAGCCTGTGGGCGCGCTCCGTCATGTCCCTCGCGTCACCGGGGCCGTCGGCGTCGAAGACTTCGGACCTCGCCCACTGCCTGATCTGCTCGAACCATTGCTCCCCGTTGTCCGGGCGACATGCCTCCAGGATTGCGTCGATCGCCTCCGCCAGTTCTTCGGCGTCGGCGTCCTGCCCCGGGCCGCTTCGCAGTGAGCGCGCGATCGCCCGCAGCCGATCTTGCAGCGGTGTCGCGGACACGTCCAGCTCGTCCACTACTACGTCGTTCGAGGAGACGCCCTCGGGCAGCTCGTCGAGTGTCTCAGCGCTGCCGTTCTCGTGGACGTGCGCGTACCCGCCCGCCCGTTTGACGTACTTTCCGCTTACGTTGCCCAGCCTGTGAGGGGCGGCGTCGTCGGCGAGGAGGTAGTTCATTTGCATCTCGCTGCGGTGCGAGTCCAGGACGAACAAACAGCACGCGGTCATGAACACCTCGTTCACGACGATGTGGCGTTGGAGGTCGCGCGCTGGGGTCATAAGATCACGCTATCCGCGGGCACGGGGGTGTGCTCGCGGTAAGGGCCCTTTTGGGGACGGCCTGCTCACCGAGGCTGCCGTCCGAGCGGAAGTGAGCGGCCGGTCAGTCAATGATCATGCCGCAGTACTCGCCGTCATGTCGACCAGCAGGACCTCGAACGCAGCCGCCCCCCCATCCGGGTTCGGTCATCTCGTTGAAGGCGGCGACCGCCGCGTCCATGGGCTCCCCGCGGTGTGTCAGGTTCGAGATCCGCTTGGTCTCGTAGCTGATCTCTTCGAGGCGTTGGCTGGCCACGGGCGGGGGAAGCAGTTCGGGGCGCAGGTCCATGACCTGCATTATGCGTGCGTAGCCATACCATCCTTTGTCGGGATGATCGTGTGCCGTTTCCGGCGGGATCCGCTAGGTCGATCACCTCCGGTATTGGTGGGGTATTTCGCCCGCTGCTTCTCCTTGCGGATTGTGACAGGGCAGCGGTCGTAGTGAACGGGCAGGGCACGGATACGCTGCCGGGCGAGCGAGAAACGACCGGGGGGTGTGCGATGTCCGAGGTACTGCAGGGGCTGATCGATGCGCTGCTCGCCCGCGTCGTCTCGCACGAGTCCCCGCCGCTGCCGGCCTTCCCCGAGAGGTCGCCGGGTAGCAGCGGTGCGCCGCCCGAGACCTTGGCGGTGGCGTCGTACCGGTCCTGGGCGAGTGGATGCCGGCGGTGGCGTGGGCGGCCTGGGTGAGGCCGGAGCAGTCGTAGCCGGTGGCCGTCGGTGCCGTCGCCTCTCCATTTGTAGGGGGTGCCGATCTTGGAGTGGGCGCAAGCGATCACGGTGGCGGCTGCGCACGCGATTTGTTCATCGCGTCGCCGGGCCCGAGTCAGTCAGCATCCTGCATGGTCCTCTGGATGGCTGCGTTGACTTCTGGTGAGTCCCAATATGTGGAGTGGGTCCAAAGACCTGCGGTGGCGGCGTGTGAGATCGGCAGGTCGGAGGGCAATTCGCCGTTGTGCAGGCGGAAGACTGTGGCCGCGACGAAGGCAAGGGGGTCCAGGGGCTGCCACAGGTTGGTCCAGGCTGCCAGCGACGTCGGCAGCTGCACCGGGTTGTCCGGAGAGTAGGGCGCCAGAGCACCGCCGCGAGGGTCGCAGAGATGGAAGTACGCAGCCTGGGAGCCGAAGGTGACGAGGGAATTCACCCAGAGCGGCCTGCTCGCGGTGGCGAGGTCTACGGCGATCACACCACCGAGGCTGTGTGCGACGATCCGGACCGGGTGGTCTGCGGAACGTCCGAGGCGTGGGTCGACGGCGCTGATGGTGTCGCGGATCCGATCGTGGATCAGCTGTTGGTGGCGCTGGTAGACCAGGACATCGCCCAGGAACCGAGTGGTGGCGGGCCCGAGGCGGGTACGGAGGGCGTGATTCATCCGTCCGGCGACGGCGTTCACCGCAGCGCCGGCCATGCGGTCGAGGCGAATGAGTACGCGCTGGACGGTGTCCCTGCCAGGAGCAGAACCGCTGGCCGCTGCGCGCAGACCGCTGTCTTCCTCCGCCTCCCCCGGTCGGCCCTCTCGGAGTGTCTCCGTGAGGGCGAGGGCGGTCTCGCTCAGCAGCTCTGCATCGGCGAGTTCGCTCAGCCATCGGGTCTCTGGCCAGACTTCGTTGACGGCTTCGAGGATCGCGCTCACCGATGTCGACGTGGCGGGGGAGTCGCGCAGTCCGTCGTCACCGAGGGCGTCGCGGAGCAGAACTTCGAAGAGCAGCCGGCTGTCGATGGGCGGGGCGTTGATGGCGAGTGCCCGTCCGAGGTCGTCGTGGGCGGTGCCCGGGCCGTCCTCGCGGAGCCCGTCCCCTTGGCGGGCGCTTGCGGGCAGGGCCAGGTCGACGAACTCGTGGCGCGCGCCCAGGTCTCCCCAGAACACGGGCAGCATCGGGACCCCACTGGTCTCCTGCATCTTCTTCACGGCGGCGTCGAATTCCTGCGGCTCCCGGTTGCCCACCCCGTGGATGACGAAGACCGGACTGTCCATGACGTAGTGCTCCTACACGGTGGTGACGATGGCGGACGGGTTCCCGTAGACCGCGTACGCGAGCCAGGTCGGATCGGCGTCCGCGTCACGGGCCGCGCGGCGGGCGTTGAGGGATGCTTGACCGAGGGGCTGATGGTCCACCACCAAGTGCCGGTAGAAGGCCTCGGCGTAGGTGAGGGCGGAAGTCGACCTGACAGGCCACAGCGTCCCCACGAATGCGGCGGCACCGGCCTCAAGGAACATGGGGGCCCAGCCGAGCGAGGAGCCGAACCAGTCGATCTCTCCCGCGCTGCGACAGGCGTTGAAGAAGACCAGCGGCCGGCTCTCCCGCAGCGCGCCGCTCGCGGTCAGGTAGCTGAGGTCAATCGGATCGAACGGACCGTCGGCCATCTCGACGGTGGAGCCTGCTGGGGTGAACGAGTTGTGGCATGCGAAGTGGAGCAGGCCCGACTCACCGAGGTCAAGCAGCCTTGTCAGATCCGCGGTTGACTCGATCGGAGTACCAGCTGGTTGGCCGAGGCGGGACTGGATCAGGTGGACCTCGCGTAGCGCGTCGGCCGGCGAACCGGGAGGAACGATGAACACCGCGCCGCCCAGGTCGATCTGATCTCCCCGTCGCTGTTTGAAAACCCGGCGGACCAGCGGCATCCACTCGGCGAGGAAGCCCTCGCCCTCAAGGTTTCCGTTGAGCGGGTAGAGCAGCTCCCACGGGATGATGCCCTGGTCTCCCAGTACGGTCAGAGTGGAGATGCTCGATTGCTGCGACCAGAACTGACTCTGGACCGGCTCGGGGATCACCGTGTTCCAGAGCTGGACGCCGTGGTTGCGAAGACGGGCCCGCAGGCGGTCGGCGGAGAGTTGGCGCCCGCCGGGCCGGTGAGTCCTGGAGAGTTCCTTCAACTCGGCGAAGATCTGCTGCGCTGCCCGACTGGGGTCGCCGCCCTGGAAGCTGAGCTGCTCGGGGGCGTAGAAGGTGTCCGTCATCAACTGAAAGCTGTAACTGCCGGGCGCAGCGCCCTTCAGCACCTGCAGCGTGGCCTCGCCCGGTCGGGCCGCCAGCGACGGCAGCCTGGTGCGGTGCGGCCGTCGTGAGACGGTGGTGCTGCCGTAGTTGACAGAGACCACGCGGTTCGTCTCGCCCAGAAACGTGCCGTTTCGGAAGACTCGGACGATCACGATGTGCTGGCCGGGCCCCGTCGCCCTGAGCCCGAAGAGCAGGACATCCGAATCCCGTTCCCGGTGGACCAGTACGTCCTGCTGCAGATCGTCCAGCGAGGCGAGGCCTGGGGCGTGCACGGCGACGGTGAGCCGGGCACCGGCTGGCGGAATCTCGAAATGCTTCAGGACGGTTCCGCGGACCGAGTCCCATGCGATCTGGACCTGCAACGGCAGGATACGTCCGACGTCTGCCTGCTCCACGAGATCGACGACCAGGCTGTGACCGCCCGCTGGGGACGGCTGCTGGGCCTCGTGCGATGGCACGTCCGGCGGTGTGCTGCCGGGATCTTCGCCCCTGGCCTCACCGGTGGCCACGCCATTGGTGATGACTTCGACGCCGGTGGAGGGTGCGCCGACCGGGACCGGCGGGCCGGATAGGGCCGCGCGGCCACTCGGCGCCGCCGAGGCTACGTCCGGCGCACCGCCGCTCACCCAGTTGAGGGCGGCACTCAGCACGCGCGGCCCCGCGAAGGCGTTCGCAGCCGGCTCCAGGACCAGCGTGGCGCCGGGGATGTGGTCGGCGAGCCAGCGCGAGTGGCCGACCGGGGAGTACACGTCATCGGCACCGTGCCAGAGCGATACCGGCACAGTGATGTCCTCGACCTTGAAGCCCCAGTCCGAGGTGAACGCCACCACATCGTCGACCCAGCCGTCCGCGTTCTGCCGGAACGCCTCCTGGTAGTTGCGCTGCAGCAGCTGGCGGACACCCCCATCGGAGACCACCACCCTGTCGGCGACCGAAGGGTCGGGCGTCAGCCCCTCGACCCGGGTCGGCCAGCCCGCGCGCCCGCGTGGGTGGGAGTGCGGGCTGCCCGTGAGCAGAGCGCGCTCTGCCTCGACGTACGAGCGGACGTTGGACGCTGTCATCCCCGCGTACCAGTCCAGGCCATTCGCGTCCCGGGGAGCCAGGCCGACCAGCACGGCCACCCGTGACACCCGCTCCGGGAGCAGCGCAGCACAGGCCAACGCGTGCGGTCCGCCGCCCGAACGGCCCAGGACCGCGAACTCGTCCAGCCCCAAGGAGTCGGCGATGGCCAGGACATCAGCGGCAGCCGAGGCCACTCGGCGGCCCGGCAGCCTGTCCGAGTCACCGTATCCCGGTCGGTCGTAGCTGATCAGCCGGATGCCCAACCGATAGAGCACTGAGCTGCGCGGCGCAGGGCCCAGACGACTCCCCGGTGTTCCGTGCAGAAGGACGACCGGACGGCCATCCGGCTCGCCCATGCTCTCGACTGCGAGGACACGGCCGTCAGCCACATTGACAAGTCTGATCGCCACACTTACCCGCCCAGAGAATCAGATTCCACCAAGCCTACGGGCAAGATGACTTGAAGTCAGCTCCCGAGCCTCTTCTCCCAGCGCGGCAGGTGGGTTCGAACCTCACCGGGGATCGGCCGTCAGCAGGCTGCCGAACCTCACAACCCGGGGCTGCCGGCTGCGGCACGAGAATGAGAAGGCAGTAGTGCCCAGCGCGCAGGGATTCTTATCGAACTTCACCCGTTCGTGATGATAGTCCGGGGGACTCTCGCCAGAGGCTTGTTGGGGTGGTCATGCTCGGGGTGCGGTGTTGGCCGCGAGTCGGCGGGAGGTGTCAGTCGTGGCGATGACCTTGGCAGTGAGTGGGGCGATGTGTCTGTCACTTCGGACGGTAGGTCAGATGTCCTGGCTAGGTGGGTGCGTGAGCGAGCCGGGCTTGCCCAGGAGAAGGCGCCCGAGAGTGATGGCTTGCGGATCGCGTTCTACGGCCGGGTTTCCACCGAGGATCACCAGGACCCGGCCACGTCGCGCGCCTGGCAACTGCTGCAAGCAGAGTCCTTGGTTTCCGGCCATGGCCGGGTCGTGGCGGAGTTCTTCGAAGTCGGGCACAGCAGGGCGCTGCCCTGGGCACGCCGTCCCGAGGCCGGCGCTCTTCTCGCGGCGCTGACCGATCCGGACCGGGGGTTCGACGCGATCGTCATCGGGTCGAGCGAACGTGCCTTCCACGGCAACTAGTTCAGCGTGATGGCGCCACTGTTCGAGCACTTCGGCGTGGGCGTGTGGATCCCGGAACTGGGCGGCTGTGTCGACCCGACGGTCGCCGGGCACGAGGAGCTGATGGTCCTGCTCGGCATCCTCGCCAAGCGCGAGGTCACTCGCGCCCGGATCCGGGTCCGCTCCGCCATGGCCGTCCAGACCCGCGACCAGGGCCGCTACCTGGGGGGACGCCCTCCGTACGGCTACCGCCTGGTGGATGCGGGACCGCACCCCAACCGGTCCTTCGCCCGCCGCGGCGTGCGCCTGCGACGGCTGGACACCGACCCGCACACGGGACCGATTGTGCGGTGGATCTTCTCCCAGCGCCTGTCCGGCCACAGTTTCGCCCGGATTGCCCGTGCTCTGAACGACACGGAGGTTCCGCCGCCATCCGCCGTCGACCCGGAGCGCAACCCGCACCGTGACGGCTGGCGCTGGCAGGTCCCCACGGTGCGGGCGATCCTGGCGAACCCCCGCTACACCGGCCGCCAGGTCTGGAACCGCCAGCGCACCGACCACGAGCTGATCGACCCGGACAACACCACCCTCGGCCACCGCGACGTCCAGCGCTGGAACACCCCGGACGACTGGGCTATCTCCCGCAAGCAGGTGCACCCGGCGCTGCTCAGCGAGGCCGACTTCGTCGCCGCCCAGCACGTCCGCGTGACCCGCGAGGTGACGCCAGGCCGCACGTACCGGCTGGCCGGGATCCTGCGCTGCGGCCTGTGCGGCCGCCGGATGGACTCCCACTGGACCCACCAACGCCCCGGCTACCGCTGCCGCCACGGCCAAAACAGCGCTACCACCCCGCAGCCCGACCGGCCGCACAACGCGTACGTGCGAGAGGACCTGATCGTGGCCCACCTGCCGGCTCTCGTCCTGCGCCTCACGGCTGCCGTCGGCGATGCGGCCGGTGAGCCGCTCACCGCCCTCGACGCAGTCGAGCACCTGCGTGCCAGCGGCACCACACTGACCTACGACGCGGTGGCCAGGGTCCTGACCGCCGACACCGAGCTAGCCGAGAGGATCCTGATTGGCTGATATTCCAGCGAGACATGCGACGAGCTGAGGACGACACCGAACGACGAACGCCCGCACCTGGCCGAAGGCCTGGAACGGGCGCAGATCCACCGTACTCGGAAACCGAGCACGGTGGGGGAAGAGTGTGTCCGAGCTTGTACCACCGGCCAACCTGGAGTGGGCTTCTGCGGTGCTGGAAGTTGATTACCGGTAGCTGGCCTGACGTGGCTCTGCGTATAGCGAACATCCGCAGGCGGGCTTGCCCTCGCCGCCGACTCCAAGCGTCCATGGGGACACCGCCCGCTACGGGCGGGCTCTGAATCCGATGGAGAGGGCTTACCCCATGGCCTGGATCGAGAAACACGGATGCGGTTGGCGTGCGCGCGGCCGGAACGGCAGCGCCGACGTAGCCCGGGTCACCGAGCCTGATGTCGCAGACGCCCGGGAGGTGCACTTGCCTGTCCCATTCGCGGGGCGTGTCCCTGGACCCGTCGGCGCGTTGTGCCAGGACGGGGCTGGATTCGGGCCGCGCTGGCTGGGGCTGTCAGTGTCCGGAACTAGACTGGCCGCTTCATGTAGGGCGACCGCACCGGGACCATGCCGCTGGCCAGCGCTGGACAGCAGGATCGGGAATGGCAGGTCGTACCTCGAAGGGAGGTTCGCTAACGTGTTCGATAACCTGGCTGGACGCAGTCCGGCATCTGGCGTCCTCCACCCCGCAGGATCGGCGCGCGTTGCACGGAGGAAGAATGTCTGCCCTTAAGGTTGTCGAGATCTGCGCCGGAGCAGGAGGGCAGGCCGTCGGCCTTGAACGGGCAGGGTTCGAGCACGCCCTTGCAGTTGAGCTTGATCCGAACGCGTGCGAGACACTGCGGAAAAACCGGCCCGAGTGGAAGGTCGTCCAGGGCGACGTCGCGGATGAAGAGGTATGGCGGCCCGAGGACTACAAGGGAGTCTCCCTGCTCGCGGGAGGGGTGCCTTGCCCGCCCTTCACGATTGCGGGCAAGCAGCTCGGTGCAACCGATGAGCGTGATCTGTTCGCCTGGGCCGTCAAGCTCGCCGAGCGTGTCCAGCCCAAAGCGCTGCTGCTGGAGAACGTCCGCGGACTCAGTGCCAACCGCTTCTCTGCATACCGGCAGCACGTCCTCGACACCCTCCGCGACTTCGGCTATGTGGCGGAGTGGCGGCTCCTTCAGGCTTCCGACTTCGGGGTGCCGCAACTTCGGCCGCGGTTCGTCCTGGTCGCCCTCCAGGATGAGTACGCCGAGTACTTCCACTGGCCCGAGCCCCTGCCCGGACTGGCGCCCACGGTCGGTGAGACGCTGAAGGACCTCATGGCAGCCAACGGCTGGGAAGGCGCCGAGGAATGGGCCGCCAAGGCTGACGGCATCGCCCCCACCATCGTCGGGGGCTCGAAGAAGCACGGTGGAGCCGACCTCGGCCCCTCCCGGGCCAAGGCGGCCTGGGAGGCCCTGGGCGTCGACGCCTGGGGCATCGCGAACGACGCGCCGGCGCCGGGCTTCGAACCGGCGACGAGCAAGAAGGGCGAACGCAGGGGCGGACCGAAGCTCACCAGCCGGATGGCGGCGCGGATCCAGGGCTTCAGCGACGACTGGGAGTTTGAGGGAGGCAAGACCACCGGCTATCGGCAGATCGGCAACGCCTTCCCGCCGCCAGTCGCCAAAGAGGTCGGCCTCTCCATCGCGCGGGCCCTCAACAAGAAGGCCTCTCGCCGTGAACGTGCCGAGATCACCCATGACCCGGTCTACCGGCTGCTCCGCGGAAGGACACAGGCGCTCACAGCAGAGCAGATCACCGCGCTTCTCCAAAAGGAGGACGTCGTGATGGGCGTGCCCGACGTCGAACGCCACTTGAGCCACCTCGGCCGGGACTTCAACATCGAGACCGTCGAGCGCAAGCAGGGCGTCCCGAGCTACTTGCTCCGCGACTTCAAGGCTTTCATCGGCCAGGAGGGCCACGAGCGGCACGAGCTGTTCAAGGCCAACAAGGCCAAGATCAGCTGAGCATGACCGGCTGCCGCCCGCGGGAAATCAGCCCGCGGGCGGGCCTCCGGGGAGACGGCTTTGGCTGTTCTCAGCCTTTAGCCGCTTCCGCTCGGCGAGCTCCTGCCTCCGCGCCACAACGGCTGCCACCACTGCCTCTGCGCACTCCGCGGGCGACTGGTGCTCCCAGAAACGCAGCACGAGCCATCCCTCGTCGGCGAGGCGCCCATCGGTATCCCGGTCGCGGGTGACGTTCCCGCCGATCTTCGACTCCCAGTACGCGGGATTGGTCTTGGGAAGAACGAAGTGCTCCGGGCAGCCGTGCCAGAAGCAGCCGTCGATGAAGACGGCGACGCGCACCGGCCGGAACACCAGGTCGGCTGTGCGCCGCATCTTCGGGAGCGGTCTCACAGCAACCCGGTAGCGCAGCCCGGCTGCGTGCACGAGCGACCGCAGCGCCAACTCCGGGGAGGTGTCCCTGCTGCGGTTTCCGAGCATGCTGCGCCGGTTAGCTGCCGAGGATGCCCACGAGCCTTCGGGGGCGGTCCAGGCACCGCTGTCTGGGTCTGGAGAGCGTGTGCTCATATCTCTGGGAGCTTCGGGACGTATTCCTCTGGGTCGTCCGGCAGAGCCAGCGTCCACTGCTCGCCGCCGAGATCGACACAGGGCGCACCCCCATGGTGCGGCCTCAGCCGTGCGAGCCGCGCACTAACGGAATCCCCCGACTCCGGGACGGGCAGGCCCAGCTGCTCAGCCAGCTGGCCATGGCTCGAGTAGTGGCCGAGGATGACGATCCCGCGGGACTGCAAGCGCGAACGCGAGCCGCCGTTGTAGCGGACCCGCTTCATATAGTCCTCCTGCATCGCCACAGTCGCCACGACGTTGCGGCTGACCCTCCGGTGCTGCGCGCGCAGGAACAGCTCGTCGACGCGGCGCTGGCCCGACCTGTGACTGAACACTGCCGAGACGTCGTCCGCCGACAGGCGCAGCAGCATGTTGTCCTGCAGTGGCGCGTTGTAGAACAGCCACCGCACCTCCTGCCGCCCCGCCGCGCTGAGCGTCTTCTTCGCATCGCGGTTGCCGCCGACGTTCAGCAGCTCGGGGAGCGCCCGGACCAGACCCGCACACCACTGCGAGTCGCGGTCGTTCGCCCACACCACGAGCAGCAGCTCGCCGTGCGCCTCCGGCGGGATCATCCACGCCCCGCGGGTCTGGGAAAACTTGCAGTCCACATCCGCACCAGCGATCCGGTAGTCCATCCTCGCGCCGTCGGCGAACGCGAACTCCCGCTGCAGGTTGATCTCGATGAGCGTGCCGAGGTGGGCCTTCTCCGTCTTGTAGAGCTGCTCCCAGCGGAAGCGCCCGGTGTGCTGGCCATCGAGCAGCATGTCCATGCTCCGCCGGACCGCACCCGCGAAACGCCGACCGTCGGGGTCTTCGCGAAGGATCAGCTCGGCTACCGCCTCCAGCGCTGAGTCCTGCCCAGACGCATCCGGCCACAGGCTGGGCTGCTCAGCATCAAATCCGTGATCCACACGGGAGAGGCTATCGGGGAAGCCCCCGTTTCGGCACCGAATAGGTGCACCCGGTCCGGCAGTGAAAGACTCATCCGCGTGATCCGAGAACCTGCTGAAGTCAGCATCGACGCCGAAGGCCACGTGGCCCTGCCCATGGCCCCTCCTCGCGGAGGCCGGCCTGGACATCGGCGCACGGCTCCTCGCCTGCAGCGACGGCGACGGCCGAATCGTCCTGCGCCGCCAGGCCGATGCGATCAGCCAGCTGCTGGAGTACGGCGAGTTCTGACACCGGTGCCGCCTGCCACAGGCCTGGACGGTGATTGAAGCCGAGGAGCCGGACTCCGGCCCGGCCGCGCATACAGGCCCGGTTTGATCCGTGCGAGCAGCTCGTCGTCGCCGGTCCGCGTATGTTGGCGCCCCCGGTATCCGGCTGCCGAGAGGCTGGCGCTGGCCTACGAGAACAGCGTGGCCTG
Source organism: Kitasatospora azatica KCTC 9699 (assembly GCF_000744785.1). Lineage (NCBI taxonomy): Bacteria > Bacillati > Actinomycetota > Actinomycetes > Kitasatosporales > Streptomycetaceae > Kitasatospora > Kitasatospora azatica. The sequence goes on from NZ_JQMO01000003.1 coordinate 5,255,595, forward strand.
CACGGCTCCTTGCTGGGCGCCCAGCGTCCCCTCCAGGTCGAGCTGCTCCTGGAACGCCACGGCGTCGGCGAGCGGCAGCTGAGTCATGCTGCCAGCGCACAAGACGAGTTCGTGAGCATGGCGCTTGTGGTCGTGGACGCTTCCGTGACCGGCACGGCCCGCGATCGGTACGAGCGCCACTGGGCGGGAACAGGACGGGCACGCGACTCTCGGCATCTTCACTGCTCCAGGATGCCGCAGCCGTATGACAGTTGGCAGACTGTCGAGCGCATCGCCAGAGCTCTCCTCATCAGGGAAGTGTGTAGCGGCATCCCGCGCCACGGCCGCTAGCACAGCCGTGCAGGGGGACCTCCCCGTATCGGCGTACACGTGAGTATGTGCGCAGTCGTGTACGAATGAATTGGATCCGTCGCCGACCGTGTGATGGAGTCGCTTCGCTTCACCGGCAGCCCTGTTGTGGCCGGTCGCTCCGTCCGAGGTCCGCCCTACTACGCTGAAGCCTTCGACAAGGGGGTGAGTGCGGCGTCGAGGGATGTTGCCGGGTTGTTGGCCGTGTTCGACGCGCAGTTGAGGAGCCGGGTTCCTCGCTTCGCGCCGGTCGGGGCGGTCGTGGAGCAGGACGGGCCGCTGGTCCGCATCCAATTCGGCACGCACGGGATCGTCGGTCATCGCGGTCTGGACGGTGAAGACTTTGGCGAGCTGATCCGCCGACAGCAGGCTCTGTTTGCCGGATGTCTTCGACCGGTACAGTCGCGCATCGCGAGGATTGAGTGTGAACAGGACAGGAGCGCGGGGGAACGTGGCCCAGGGAAACCTTCCAATGGTTGAGCAGTACCGCGCTTGGCTCCTGCCCGACGGCGGCATGGACGACGCCGAGCGGGAGGCATTCTTCACTGATGGTCTTGTAGTGCTCGACACCAACATCCTGCTCAGCCTCTACGAGTACAATCCCGGAGCGCGCGAGCAGGTCTTTGCAGCGCTGGAGCAGATCGCTGACCGCCTGTGGCTGCCCCATCAGGTTGGACTGGAGTTCGTCCGCGGACGTCACCGTGTGATCGTGGATCGCCTGAAGGCCCTCAAGGACGCGCCCGCCGAGGTCGACCGGAAGCTGCAGCAGGCCCGCCAGGCAGTCATCGAGGCCAGCGATCTGGTGAAGCGGCTCCTCGCGAAGTACGCACAGGACGATGTCGCCAGCGCCGAACTCGATGAGCAGATCAACCCGGAGGCGATCGACGGCCGTCTGGATGAGTACCGCACTCTTCTACGGCGGCACGTCCAGCACTTGAAGGACGAGCAAGACCTACTGCTCGGGTCGATCAGCTCTGATGACCCCATCCTCCCGCGTGTGGCCGCGCTGTTTCTCGATCGCATCGCCGCGCCCACTCCGCCAGACACGGTGAGGCAGCGACTCGATGAAGCCCTGACCTACCGGTTCCCCAACCAGATCCCGCCAGGGTTCTCGGACGGCCGCAAGGGAACATCCCTCGAGGCGGCAGGCGACTTCCTCCTCTGGGCGGAGATTGTGGAGAAGGCCAGAGGACTGGAGCAGCCCTGCCGGGTCCTGCTGGTCTCTTCTGACGGGAAGGGTGACTGGTACGAGAAGGCCGAGCCCGGCCGCAGCCGCCGCCCTTGGCCGATGCTCTTCGACGAGTTGAGGCTACGCGCCGGGGCCGAGCTGCGACTTGAGGAGCCTAGGAAGTTCTTCGAGGGCATCAAGCAGTTCCTGAACCCGGATGTTGAGCTCGCCGCGACCACCTATGAGGAGATCGACCGTGCGGCAGCTGTTGCCGCTGGCGGTACCGGCCAGCCGGACCTTGTCACTGAGGGCAACGCTGCTGTCATTGTCCCGGCGGACGGCCTGGCGCTCGACGCATACCGTGCGGCCGGCCTGACAACAGGGTCGGTTCGCCGTCTCGCGGAATCGCCTATGCACCGTCAGTTCCAATGGTGGCTGATCGGCGCCACAGCTCAACTCGGCCAGCGTAACGTCAGAGAGGGCGAGCCCCAGGTCGAGGTGCTCGCCGCTGTTCGCTCCGAGCGCCCGCCAGGGCCCGAGTGGCTAGGCGGGGATGTGCTAACCCAAGGCGAGTGGCCGTACCGGGGAGGTTCCTGGATCGCGCCGTGGTTTGTTCAGGTGGTGCGCTCAGCCAGCGAGGCCGACCGGCTGCCGCTCCAGAGGCTTGCGGCGCGGCACGCAGACCGGGTGGTGCCTGGCGGCTGATCCGCCATCTGATCGCACTGATTGGCCGTCTGAACAGGCGGAGGGCACTACGCTAGCGGACGTAGTAGATCGCGGACAGTGAAGACGGGGTCAAGCTGAAGATGGCGCACAAGCTGTTGGACATCACGCCCACTCCGCAGGTGCTGGTGGCACTCACGCGGACCCCGATTTCGCCGCTTGACGCACTTAGCGAACTGATCGACAACGCCATCGACTCGTTTCGGGCGGCGGCCACCGCGGGCAAGCCGTCTCCTGTCCGCCAGGTAATCATCGAGATCCCCAGTGCTGCTGAGGTCAGCCGCGGCGAGGGCCTTGTCCGAGTACGCGACACGGGACCCGGGCTCTCCGAGGAGCAGATCGCCGACTCGATGCGGGCAGGGTTCTCCTCCAAGAACCACTTCGACACCCTCGGGCTATTCGGCATGGGCTTCAACATCGCCACCGGCAAGCTGGGCCGTATCACCCGCGTGGTCTCGGCGCGCGCTCAAGACCCGCATGCCATCCAGGTCACCCTCGATCTCCCCAAGCTCATCCAGGAGCAGAGCTTCGCAGCCGAGGCTGAGCAGGTGCCCAAACCCCCTGGCCTCACGCACGGAACGGTAGTCGAGATCCGTGGCTGGTGGCCCGACGGCGATGGGAACAGCGGCTTCATCCGCAACTTGGCGAAGCTTCCGCGGAAGACGCTGCGTGATCGGCTCGGGCGGCGGTATGCATCGCTTCTGCGCACCGACAGCTCCACACCGGTGATAATCAGTGTCAACGGTGAGCGGTGCCAGCCGTTCGAGCACTGCGTGTGGTCCAAGGAGCGGTTCGTCGAGCGCCAAAGCCACGGCAAGGTGCCCGCGCGAATCGACTTCGACGAGCAGATCAGCCGTGCACGGCGGTGCCTGCACGACGGGACCGACTTCGGCGTTTCGGCGACCTGTCCCCGGTGCGGAGGAACGGAGAGCCGACAGGTCGTCCACCGGGTCCGAGGCTGGGTCGGCATCCAGCGGTTCGACGACCAGAACGACTTCGGGATCGACCTGATCCGCAACGGGCGCGTGATCCGGGTGGCTGAGAAGGCAGCCTTCTTCGAGTTCGCCGACGAATCCACCGGGCGCTCTGAGCGCGAGTACCCGATCGACCAGCAGTACGGGAGGATCGTTGGCGAGGTCCACCTCGACCAGGTCCCCGTCGACTTCCAGAAGCAGAATTTCCAGCAGGCTACGGATGAGTGGCAGGACGCCATGCGGTACCTGCGCGGCGGTTCCCTACTCCCCACTAAGTGGAGTGACGAGGAGCGCAACGAGTCTCCTGTCTCCCGCTTGTTCCAGGGCTACCGCAAAGTCCGCAACTTCGGCCGCAGCGACATGTACATGGGCCAGTACAACCCCGCCAAGGGCAAGGCGGACCGGATCTCTCGCGACACCGAGCGTGCTTACCATCAGAAGTTCCTCGATCGCGAGCCCGGCTACTACACCGATGAGAAGTGGTGGGAGCTCGTTGAGACGGCCGGTGAACCGCCGATCCAGGAACTGCCCGAATGCGGTGACTGCGGGTTCCAGAACACCCCGGCCGCCGAGGAGTGCGGAGGATGCGGACAGGTCCTCAACGGGAAGACCTGTCTGAGCGCCGACTGCCGCAAGCAGATCCCGCGGTCCTCCACCGCTTGCCCGCACTGCGCTACCTCACAGGTCCCCACGGTCCAACTGCCCTGGAAGTGCGCCTTCTGTTCCTCTGAGAACAAGGCCGGGGACGAATCCTGCAATGTATGCGGCAGTATCAAGGGCGCGCCGCACCCCGCCAGCCCCGAAGCGCTCGCCCTCGCCTCAACGAAAGAACCCGACTACTGTGCCTCCCAGCTGATGGTCGCTCTGGCCGATGGGAAGATGAGCAGCCCGCTCGACATTGCGGCGCACACGGTGCATCGGCCAATCATCCCTGCGTACGGCCGCGAGCCGGTACCGCTCGTCACCGGCGCGGCGATGGGAAGGATCACTGTGTATGTCGATCCAACCCACCCGGTGTTCACCGCCATGGGGCTGCGACCCGAGTACCTTGTCGCCACCGAGGCAGCGCAGTATCTCTACTCCCTCCACAGGAACCTGCAGAACCAGCCCGGCCACACCGTCGCGGCGATGACCGCTGAGCTCCTCAAACAGGGGTGGGGCGACGCGGTCACCGACAACGCCGACACTGTCCGGGGCGACATCAAGGAACTGTTCAGCCAGATCACCGAGAAGATCCTCTTGGCACCCCACGCCGAGGACTTCTACAGCGAACTCGATGAAACGCAGCAGCTTGCGCTCGCCGAATCGATGATCAAATCTGGTGCCGACCTGGCTGAGCTCGGCCGCCTCAAGAGCACCGGCGGCTACCTGCGCTACTGCGACCGCGACACCGTGACCGCGTTCTTCGCCCGCCACTCCGACAGCTGGTTCAACGGCCTGGTCTGGCAGGACCCCTGGCCCAGCGAGGCAGAGGTCGGCCCGCTCATCGCAGGGAAGCTGCGAGAAGTCCTGCGATTGAAATATTTGCGCTGCCTGGAGGACTGCGCGTCCTACATGCGCTACGAACAGCCAGAACGCCTGATCATCGTCCGAGCTCGCGCTGCTGTTGACTTCCTCGCCGACAAGCTGTCATGACGCAACGTATCGTCACCGACCTCAACCTGGCTGGGACTGGCTGGCAGTCCTTTGAGAGGACTGTCCAGCGCCTCCTAACTGCCCGCGGCTACACGGGCGTCCAGCTAGCCGGCGCATCCGGTGATGGCGGCGCCGACGTGATCGGCACCCTCAACGGACGGCGATGGCTTTTCCAGGTCAAGCGCTGGCGTACGCCGGTGGGGCCTGACGTCATCGCGCAGACCATCGCGGCGTGCCAGCGCTATGACGCTGACATCCCTGTCGTCGTTAGCCTCAACGGCTTTGAGGCATCCGTCCGGGCCCAGCACGAGCACTTGGCAGCGAGAGGGATCCCTCTCCAGCTATGGGACCGCCGCATGCTTGTCCGGCAGGCCGAGCGCGTGCCCCGGGATCCGTTGTCCCAACGGTTCCCGGAGCGCTACCAGTTGCGCTCCTATCAGGAGCGCGCCGTTGAACACGTCATGGGCGAAATGGTCAACGGTGCCCGCAGTGCCCTGGTCGTCCTTGCAACCGGGCTAGGCAAGACCTTCGTCGCAGCCGAGTTCTACCGGCGCTTCCGGACATCACGCCCCGACACAAAGACGCTTGTCCTCGCACACCGAAACGAGCTCGTATACCAGCTCGAGCGTTCCTTCTGGCCCATGCTGCCCTCTTCCGTGGGCACCGGCGTGTGGAATGGATACGAGCGTCCGGACCCGGACGCCCTGGCTGATCTCGATATCGTGTTCGCCTGCGTGGACAGCGTAGCTACCGCCGCAGCATCAGGACGCTCACTCCCCGACTTCGGCTTGGTGGTCGTGGATGAGTGCCACCACCTGGGCACCACCGCATACGACACGGTCATCGGCGAGCTGTCGGCAGCTGACGGCGGAGCGTTCCTTCTCGGCATGACCGCCACTCCGTGGCGGCCCGACGGGAAGACGCTGGGACAGTGGTTCGACTATCCCGTCGTGGACATTGACTTGGTGCGTGGGCTGCGAGAGGGCTTTCTCGCCAACGTCGACTACCGGATGTTCACGGACAACCTCGACTGGGACGCCTTGGCCGCCGGACTTGCTGGGACTGCTCCAGCCCTCACGCCCCGCGGAATCAACCGCACCCTGTTTATCGATGAATGGGACGATGCTGTCGCTGATCGGCTCTCCGAGGTGTGGCGTGAACAGCTCAATCCCCGCGCCATCGTCTTCTGCGGGACTATCGACCATGCCGAGCGGATGGCCGGACGCATCAACGCCCTGGGCTTTGCCAGCGCCGAAGTCATCGCTTCCCGAACTTCCAGCGGCAAGGCGGTGGACGCGGCAACCCGCAACCGCATCCTGTGGGACTTCGCAGATGCCCGTACAGGCGTCCTGTGTGCCGTCGACGTCCTCAACGAGGGCGTGGACGTCCCGGACGTCAACATTGTTGTCTTCCAGCGCGTCACCCACAGCCGCCGCATCTTCGTCCAGCAGCTCGGCCGAGGCCTCCGCCTCGCCCCAGGCAAGGACAAGGTCATCGTTCTGGACTTCGTCTCCGACATCCGCCGCTTCGCCGCAGGCCTGAGTCTTCAGGACTCGCTCGCCTCGCCTGGCAAAGCGGGCCACGATCCCCGAGTCAAGATCGGCAGTCAGATCAGCTTCCTTCGGGCAAACGGCCCTGACCAAGAAGGAGCTCAGTTCCTCCGCGAGTGGCTGGGCGACCTAGAGGCGGTCGAAAACGCAGGCGAGGATACACACATCCTTCGCTACCCTCCTGGCAGCGCCATTGCAGAGATCGCGAAGTGATAGGAGCGCATCCCAATGCCTGAGCACAAGTCCCGTCCCGAGGCTGACTGGAACCGCCTCAAGCCGGCCACCGAGCATGCGGTCACTGAACTCCTCAACCAGCTTCAGCAGGACGCGTGCGCACAAGACCTCCTCGATGCCTACCTCTACGCGAAGCGCCTGCTGGCAGAGTCGATGCAGGCTCTGATCCGCATCGATCTTCCGGCAGAGTGCGAGACGTTCCAGGACCTCCGCAAGCAGCTCTGCGACGCTATAGCGGCTCAGTACGGGAACAAGATCCCCGAACGCTACCTCGTCGTGCCCTATGGCAGCCGGACCCACGAGGAGCTTTTCACCATCCTGCTCCAACACTTCGGCCAGCCAGTCAGCGCCGCGTTGCTCCGTGTTGTCACCAGGGACTCCGTCCACACCGAGCGCCGCACCCGCGAACTGCGAGAGCTCGGTCTTGACATCGAGACAGGAAAAGAAAGCGGTGTTGACGTCTATACCCTCAGATCCCTGGCCCTCGACACCGGCATGATCCCGACAATCATCAGGAACAACCTCCGCGACAAGAAGGCCCCGGCCGGTGTAAAGGCTGCGGCGCTCGCCGTCCTCGGAGAGTGAGCGGAGCGCGTGATCCGTGATCCCCGTGGGACCTTGTTGCTCGATGTGATTGTTCGTCACTCGTGATCTCCGTGTTGGGTGGACACTGCTGGGTGTCAGGCCGGTGATCTGGGTCGAAGGAGGAGATCATGTCGATGCGTCCGCTGCCGGCTCCTGAAGTGCCCGGGTCCACGTCCCGGGTGGCGCGGGCTGTGTTCCCGCGTGGCTGCCTGGCGATGCGGATCAGGGACGAACTCGGCGCGGTGTTCGGCAACGAGCGGTTCGCGTCCTGTGGGGCTCGTAAAGTCATTGCTGCAGATGGGAGCTCGCGTGCGGACTCACCGATGGTGGCTGGGATGCTGCGCGGGTGATCATCTCGCTGCTGTACAGGGCCACGCGTGCGCTGCTGTCCGTGCCGGCGGTGCTATTGCGCCGGGACACCGCCAAGGACGCCGAACTGCTGGTGCTGCGGCTCGAGAACGCGGTGCTGCGACGACAGCTCGACGGTCCGGTTCGCTACGAGCCCACGGACAGGTTCTGGTTGGCCGCGCTGTCGTCGCTGATACCGCGCCGTAGCTGGAGGAGCGTCTTCCCAGTCACGCCGGGGACGCTGCTGGCTTGGCACCGGAGGCTGATCGCCAGCAAGTGGGACTACTCCGACCGGCGGGGACGCACTGGCCGCCCGGCCACAGCGGCAGCACTCAAGAAGCTTGTACTGCGCCTGGCGCGGGAGAACCCGCGGTGCGGTCATCGCAGGAGCCAGGGCGAGCTGGCGCGGCTGGGGCACCCGATCGCGCCGTCCACAGTCTGGGAGATCCTGCGCGCGGTCGGCATCGACCCGGCCCCGCGCCGTACCGGACCGAGCTGGCGCGAATTCCTCACCGCGCAGGCCGAGGGGATCATCGCGGCGGACTTCTTCCACGTGGACACCGCGACGGACAGGCGCTTGTACGCGCTGGCATTCCTTGAGCACGGCACCCGCAGGCTCCACATCACCGGTGTCACCGCCCACCCCACAGCACAGTGGGCGACCCAGCAAGCCCGCAATCTCGCCGCCGACCTCGGCAGCCGCGTCGAGTCTCTGCGCTTCGTTCTCCGCGACCCCGACAGCAAGTACACCGCCTCCTTCGACGCTGTCTTCGAAGCTGAGGAGATGGGGGTGCTGATCAGCGCGCCCCGAGCGCCTCGGATGAACGCACACTGCGAGCGAGTGATCGGCACGATCGGCCGCGAAGTCCTCGACCACGTTCTGATCATGAACGAGGCCCACGCCCGTCAGGTCCTCGCCGAGTACCGGGATCACTACAACAGGCATCGACCGCACCGATCCCGGGACCAACGACCGCCTGAGATCCAGGAACAGCCAGCAGTCTTGCACCAGTTCGATCCCGTAAGGCTCCTGCGTACTCGAGTCCTCGGCGGTGTCGTCAACGAGTACCGATACGCCGCTTGAGCTGCAGCGATGACTTTCCGAGCCCCACACGAGTAAGGGTGACGGCGATGGTCGGCAGACACACGCTCTCTACTCGCGCCAGTCGCCGACCCGGGGCAGCTCTCCCAGCTCGAGATACGCCGACGCGACCGGCTCGGCGGAATCCTGCATGAGTACCGACATGCTGCATGACCAGTCCAGATGCGAATTCCGGCAAGTGCAGCGCTCTGAGCGCCACGTCGGCTGACCCATTTCACGCGAGGCTGCTGAAGAATCCCAGTCCGGGATCATCCAGAGTTCCGGCGACCAGTCCGCGGTCGAGGAAGCGGTTGAACTCCTCACACGCCGTTTCGGGCAGCAGAGCACAGCTGTGGCACGCTGCGAGGTTGCAGGAATCGGGCCCCTGGCCGTGGCTGTCCATGCAGACCGGGTCAGAGGAGCACCAGCGGGAATTGCTGATCGCGTTCTTCAGGACCTCTTCGAAGCGCTCAGGCTGACCCATGCGCACGAGCCCACCGAGGGTCCCTTCCGAGTCGCCAGCGGCAGTGTAGATGAGCAGGCCGTTCATTCCATCAGTCCCGGGCGAGACGTAGAGGCGTTCCCGCAGTGACGCCGAGCTGTAGCCGCACTCGAACGTCAGTTGGTTGATCAGCAGGTGGGCGAGCGTGTGCAGTAGAACGAGCCGGGGAGTTACCTGTCGTTCGACGAGGTGGCGTTCCTGGGCCACCATCTGGAACCGCTGGGCTATCGGGACGAGCCGGTTCTGCACCGACGGGGCTACTTCCCACTGCACCAGGAGTTCCGGATCGAGTTCCAGGTAGATGCCTTCCCCGAGCACGGTGTAGGCGGGGAGCCATGACTCGCCATCCTCCGGGGTCCGGCGACGCAGCAGGGCCATCCGGGCAGCGGTGTCCGGGTTGGACGACTCGGCGAAGATCCGGTTGAACCCCCAGAGGACACGGGTCTCCCGCAGCTTCTCGACGAGGCGTACGCGTGACACCAGCCGTCCGACGTCGTTGGCGGAGTCGGCCTCCTGCTCCCGGACAACAAGCTCGGTCGAGTCGATGGTGTCTCGGATGCGCGTGTACTCCTGCTGGCGGAACGGTGCCTGGTCCCCGTCGGCATCGGCCGTCAGCTCGGTGGAAGCCGCCGCCGGGCCCTCCAGGATCGAGAGCGCCGCCTCGATCTGCTCGTCGGTGAACTTCTCCAGGCGGAAGGCGTTCTTCCTCGCGGTCCGCCGCAGGCGGCTTGCGGTGAGGACCTCCCCGTCGTCCAGGACGCCGCGGGCATTCGCCCGCGCCCTGGCGATGGTCTGCTCCTCGAGAGCCTCGAGTACGCGGGGGTCTACTCCCGTTGACGATGCCTCAGGGATGAAGATGGAACTCTTGACCAGGGCGTAGTAGACGTTGGCCGCGCCGCGGAGGCTGCCGCGCAGCGGTTCTCCGCAGGGCTGTCCGGCCGTTGCCAGACCGAGCCAGGGCATAGCTCCACGGCACGAGAACTCAGTGCCGTCCTCCAGATGGGCGGTGAGGTAGGTGGTCTCGTCCTTGTCCCCCTGGTTGGGGCGTTCCACCGAGGTGATGCCCTCCAGCCCCCGGTCCTTGTGGCAGGTCTCGCAAACGACGCGCTGCGAGGCAAGAGTGCCGCCGCCGGAGGTCCGGAGCTTGAGCTTGGGTGAGCGACAGCTCGGGCTGACGGCCCGATGGACCCACTCGACCCAGGGGAAGTCCTGGAGGTGGCCGCGCTCGCACAGGGCCACGAAGGGAACCTGTGCGAGAAACGGTGCCCAGGATGCCTTTTGCCTGGGGCAGTTCGGGTTGGTGCAGCGCGGCCGGTCCGCGAGGTGCAGCGGGTGCTGGGTCAGGGCGCGGCACCGGGGGCAGAAGCTCCAGGCAGGGAAGCGCAGGACTGGTACCTGGAGCTTGGTGTTGTACTGGTCGGGGCTCGACCTGAAGCTGTCCCGGTAGTCCGGCGGGGTGTAGAGGGCCTCCACCCCGAGGTGGCGTTCCAGTCGCCATTCGTGGATGCGGAATTCCTCCTGGTCCAGCCTCTCCCCGGGGATGAACCAGTGGTCGAGGCCGGCGGTGATAACGGAGGTGCCGTCCGCGAGGACCTGCATGGCTCCCGGCCCGAACGGGGCGACGAGCTGAGAGCGCCGGATCTTGCCGCGGATCACTGCCTGGCCCCTTCGAGTGCATACTGCTGGGTGATTTCGGCGCGGCACTCTGCGTCGGCGCCGCGCATGGAGGTGGGCGTAGGCCAAGTGCTCTCCTCGACGATGCCGTCCGCATAGTGGCCTGCCGCCCGCATGAGGCTGCCGAGTACGGCGGTTCCGCCCGGTGTACCCCAGGTGGTCGGCTCCCAGTGGGACCACTCTTTTCGGAGCTTGCCCAGGACGGAGGCGACGTGGCTCTCCTCGCTGGGGTCGCAGATCGCGACCCGGGCGAGCAGGAGTTCCTCAGCCTCGTCGAACAGGGCCTTGGGGAAGGGGAACGGCGGCAGGGACTGCTCGGCTGTCTGACGGATGTACCCGACGGCGACGGCGTGCAGGGCGCGCTCCACAGCCGACGGCGCGAACGGGGTCGCGCTGGTGGGTTCGACCTGGGCGTACAGCCGTTGGTGGTAGCTGCGGAAGCGCTCGAAGTGGCTCCGGTCGCGTGGTTTGGCCGCTCCGTAGAGGGTGACTACCAGGCCGGGACGCTTGTCCCACTTGCGGCCGACGCGCCCGGTGACCTGGATGTACTGAGAGGTGTTCTTGGGCTGGCCCACTACGGCCATCAGGGACAGACGGTCGATGTCGATACCGACTTCGATAAGGCTGGACGCGAGGCAGACATCGATGGCTTTGCCGTCCTTGGCCTTCTGGGCAAGCTTCTCCATCGCTTCGGGAATCTGGTCCTGGCGGAGCCGACTCGTCATCTCCTCCACGCGGTTGAGGTAGCGGACCTCCGTACGGTCCGCACTGGAGCGGTTGTTGATGGTCTTGAGGTAGTCGGGGATGTCGGACTGCATCAGTGAGAGGGAGTTGCCGAGCTCGCGGAGGCTGTTGAAGAAGGCCATCAGCGTCCACCAGGGGTCCTGCTGCTCCCCGTCCGGAGCGTCCTTCGCTGCTTGCAGGAGTGAGGCGAAGGAGCGCACTTGGGTGGTCTGCATGGAACCGAGCGCGGGCGCGTGGACGCCGATGTACCTCCGCCCCGGGAGGAGCTCTCCGCTGGCGTGGTCGCGTGCGTATACCGCGAAGAACGAGTCCGCCGCGTCGATGCCGTGCGGAGGGAAGAGGTGGACCGTGTCGCGTGCGTACAGGGCACGGACCTGTTCCTCGTGGCGGCGGATGGTCGCCGTCGAGGCGATGATCTTCGGTGGGGCCGGAGCTGCTCCGCGCGAGTCGGTGCACAGGTTCTCGATGAGTCCCTCGTACAGGCCGGTCATCGAGCCGAGGGGGCCTGCGATCAGGTGCAGCTCGTCCTGGATCACGAGCTCGGGAGGCGAGTAGTCACGCTGTCCGGACTCTCCGAGTCCGAACAGGGCTCGTGCGCGGGGGTTCCAGGCGAGCAGCGCGAACTTGTCCACCGTCCCGATGACGAGGGACGGGCGGTACTCGTACACATCGTCGTCTACGACATAGACCGGGAGTGGGCGCCTGGTGGTGGAGAATTCGCAGTTCGTGTCAGGGCAGAGGAAGAGGACGCGTCCGCCGTACGCCTCGTAGCCCGCGATGGTGTTCTGCCTCTCGGTCTGCTGCGGCCTTCCGCGTGGGGTCCGGCTTCGCCCGCCTGACGCTGAGTCAGGGTCCTGGACGCTCTTCACCGGCCCCATCTGGGCGGCGCACCACGGGCAGCGCAGGAGCAGGAAGGGGTTGTCTCCCCCCTCGCGGGCGAGTGCCTTCAACGCTGAGACGGCGTCGCTGTTCTTGTTCGGCGTCGAGTCGCCACCGACCCAGATGCCGATGGAGAACCGCTCGCTGCCCAGCCCTTCCTCCCGGTCGCGCAGGTCTTCGAGCGCGCAGATCAGCCCGGCGGCGCGGAGGAACTGCTGCGCGGTCAGCAAGCGCAGGGTGTAGCGCATGAGGATGGTGACGCTGGCGTCGCTGGGTTCGCGCAGCCGCCGCAGCAGGATCGCGAAGGCGGAGAGGCCGAGATATGCCTCGGTCTTTCCACCCCCGGTGGGGAAGAAGATCAGGTCGACGGCGAGGCGGTCCGGATGCGCGGGGTCAGCGGTGGAGGGGATCGCGGCGAGCAGGAAGGCGATCTGGAAAGCGCGCCATGCACCGCGCCCCGCCTGTGCTGCGGCCTTCTCGTCGGGCGGTTCGCCCTCGACACGGATCCGCCCGTCGACGAGCCGGGTGGTGCGCAGCTCGGCGCCGGAACGCACCTGCTGCTTGAGCATGGCCGCGTTGGCCAGCCGGAAGGCCCGGCCGATCTGGCTGGCGGGGTCGCGGACGAGCTCGAGCCCTTCTCGCATGCGCTCCAGTGCCCTGGTGCAGTCGGCCATGTGCCGCTCGGCGGTCGCGCGGAACTCCTCTTCCAGTGCCGCCGCCTGGGTCCTATGTGCCTCGATCCAGCCCGCATACTCCGCCAGGACCCGTTCGAGCTGGGCCATGCCGCCCGGCTCGGTCCCGGCAAGCTGCGCCATAGAGACGGTCAGGGGCTGGCCGTCCTCCAGGACGATGTCGGGGGTGATACTGGGAGTCTCGTACTCCGGGAGCGGATCGGCCTTCGCCCACCGCGACCGTCCCGCGTTGTCGGGATCGTCCCAGTCGGCGGAACAGCCATGTCCGACGGCGTACGTTTGTGCGTGCCGGTAGATGAGCCGGAAGGACGCGTCGTCAGGGTGTGCTCCGGCTTCGGCGCTCTCGGGGTAGGGGACGATCCAGGTGTTCTCGGGAGTCGCTGTCATCCCGGCCTGGAAGAGGGATGCGGCATCCACCGCCCTAACTCCCGGCAGGGACCGGTTCACGAGGGCGATGGTCGTCAGGGTGCCTGCGGCGTGCCGCCGCAGGTTCACTGTCAGCCGCAGGTCGAGCCCCTCCAGTCCCGTGGACTCGCTGGCTACTGGGATCAGTTCGCGGTGGAGTCGGGGGATCCGCTCGAAGTGTTCAGGAGCCAGTCGCCACACCGCCTTGACCGGGATGCGGGTCCACCAGGTGCGCCGGGCCCCGCCCGGGAGGTCGATCCTGATCTGCTCATACCGGCCGCCGGTCGCCTCGATCTTCAGACCGGTCCGCGGATCCGGGGTCAGGAGGAACGAGATGCCCATGGCTGTGGGCCTGCGTTCGTTGGCGCCCGAGAGATCGAAGTCGGCGTCGTCAGAGGTCGCTCCCAACCGCCCGGCGGATCCTTCCCACGCCCCGGTCTGCGGCCCCTCGGTGTCCTCGGCGGTCAGGCCGGGCACGATGGCCTGGTCGGCGATCTTGGGGCTTGCCGCACCGGCGACGGGGTAGAGGACGCCGACGCCGTATCGGATCAGGGGGGCGCGCTCCAGGATCTCCTCGCCGGTGGCGGCATTGGTCCAGGGGCCGTATGAGTCCTCCTTCTTGTCGAAGGTGAACCTGTCCAGAGGCTTGCCGGCGGGCGATGGGCCCAGGAGCTCGTCCCGCAGGGCCCTGATGATCTCGTCACGGCCGGCTGTCCGGTCTTTCTCGGGCATGGCTATTCTCCCAGTACCAATCGGCGGAAGTCGGGGCGCGCGGTGTCCCGGGCGATGATGGTGAGGTCGTCGCGCGCCCGCGACGAGGCGATGTAGAAGAGAGCTTCGCTCCTGGCGTCCTTGATCTCCTCGATATCAGTGACGATCACTGCCGCCGCGTCCATTCCCTTGAACGCGTGGACTGTTCCGTAGGCGATGGCCCCGCTTTGCGGCTTGGCGAACGGGGCCAGCCGCCGGGACCATCGCGGGTCGGTGCACAGTTCTGCGGCACTGCCCTTCCCGCGGGTTGACAGCACCACGATCTCGTCCGTGGCGAAGCCGTCCGCGTGGAGCCTGGCTAGGTGCTTGACCAAGTGCTGGTCCTGCTCCGCAGGCGTGCTCCACCACTCCCGTACGGCCTCGCGGTCGTTCTCCGCGCGCAGGGTGTCGCTGTATCCGGGGTCCAGATGCGAGGTCTCCTCCACGTACTGGGAGATCGAGGGGACGTTGCGGCAGTTCGCCGTCAGGGTGAAGGACGCGGAAGCGGTGCCCGCTCGGTCCTTGAGCAGGCCGATTCCGGCATAGCCGGAGTCGTAGATCGCCTGGTTTGTGAAGTCGCCGAAGTGCAGCCACCTGCCGCTGCCGAGCCCTCCGCGGACGGACGTATCGAGGACGTCCAGGTAGGAGTCCAGCATGAGGTCCTGTGCCTCGTCGACGACCAGGGCGTCAAATGGCGGGAGCCCCTCGAGAAGCGCGCCGAGGGCGAGTTCCGGGAGTACTTCGGTGAAGAAGCCGCCCTCGCCCTTGTGATGCTCCGATGCGTTCGGTGCGAGCTTCCCCATATAACTGTGGAGTGTTCCCGCAGTTATCAGGCGGTCACTGGCGGTCTCCTCTTTGAGCCACTGGCCCAGGAGGTTGTTGTAGCAGCAGAGGAGCACACGCGAGCCGTCGGCGGCGAGTCGGCGGGCGGCCTCCAAGGCGATGAAGGTCTTGCCGGTGCCGGCCGCTCCCTTCACGATGCAGCGCGGATTCTCGGCGATCATGTCGAGCAACTGATACTGCTGCCGCGTGAACCGCTCGGCCTCCTCCTGTCGGCGGTAGCGACGGATCTTGGGCGGCTCGGCGAACTCGAAGCTTGGCCGCAGCTGGTCCGCGATGCGCGCGCAGTTCACCAGAGTCGGCTCAGCGTGTGACAGGGAGAACCAGGAGCGGACACTCGGGGTTCCGGCGAGGTGCTCACGATGGCCATTCAGGACGGCGCGCAGCAGGGCTGAGATGGAGTTGCGGTGGAAGGCGACCGTGTCGATCGCCTGCCAGCTGTGCCACTCGGTGGGGTTGGGCACCTGGAAGCGGGCGTGGGTGAAGCAGACAGCGGAGATGATGGGGAGGCGCGGCAGCTGGGGGTTAGCCTTCTTGAGCTGTGTGGCGATCGCGTGCATTGCCTCGTCGGCCTGCTTGAACGGCCCGCGGGCCTCCGGCTGCTGCTGACCGAGTTTCCAGTGGCCGTCTGCGAACCGGACGACGTGCAGGTGCGACTTCACTTCCAGGCAGACGACGCCGCTGCCCGGGACGATGACCACGAAGTCGGCCTCGCCCTGGACCTGCCTGGGGTGCTTGGCGATGCCCAGGGAGTGGAGTGCGATCCATCCTTCCGTGGCCGGATCGTCGCGCAGCCGTTCGAAGACCTCGCGCTCCCCTGGGCTGGTGCTCTCCGGGGCGAAGGACGGCGGGATCATTCGGGTCATCGGGTGTCCTCCGTTGCGCTGAGTCGGCAGAGGGCGTGCAGGGGGACCTGCAGGGTGTCGGGCAGGATGTCGTCGATGCGGGCGATGAGTGTCTCGCTATCCGGTCCGGTCGGGCTGACGGTGCACCAACCAGCTGCGACGAGTCGCTCCACGCTGTCCGGGGTCAGCGCCCGCTGGAGGTCGTGGGCGTACCGCTGCCCGGCGCTGCGGTGGGCGCTGTCGATCCGCCGCAGACGCTCCCAGGCTCCGTCGACGTCAGCCCCAAGCGCCAGGTAGCGCAGCACAACAGCGAAGTCGTCCTTGCTCCTCGGCCGGATACACCAGCCGCTTACCCAGTAGCCGACGTTGGCGGTGACGGCTCCCAGACTGCGGAGTTCGCCGGCGACGCCACGGATGCCTCGAGGGTGCCGCTCGGTCCGCTCCCATAGTCGCTTCTTCCATTCGGCCTGGGTGGCCCGCAGCGAGGCCGCGTCCAGGCCAAGGATGGCGTCCGCCCGGTCCATAAGGTCCTGGTGGTGGGAACGGTTCCGCAGGGCCAGGTAGTCACCGCGGCCCACGGAGGATGCGGAGACCTGCTCCACGTGGACGTCGGGGAGGTCCTCAGCGCGCAGCGCAAGGATGCGGGCGTCGGCATCTGTCGGCAGGAGCACATGGGAGCCGTCAGCGAGGACGGCCGCATGCGCTTCGACCTGGTCGGGGACACCGCGGTAGCTTCCTTCTGCCGGATACCGGGGGAACGAGGCTTGGATCTCCTCGCTGGGCGAGCACTCCTCGGCAGAAAGCAGGCCGACTCCTTCCGGTTCCGGCGGCTGCGGGCTCAGTGCCGACGTTTCCGGCGCTCCATATCGGAATGGCTTCGACTTCTTGATGGGGCGCGTGACGTGGGTGCTGACCGCTGGCCCGAACAGGAGCGGTGCCACTTCAGGGCTCTCGCGGAAGAAGCCGTAGTGCACGAGCGCGAGGTTTCCGATCCGGGGCGCATTGAGGAGCCCGGGGCGGATCCAGGCTGGTGGTCCGACGACTACAGCCGAGGCATAGATGTCGTGCCCGACAAGGTCGGCGTAGGTACCGATGCGCGTTTGGACGCCGTTCAGCGCCATGGCCTCGGCGACCGCGTCGGTGAACCTGCGGTCGGACAGGACGACGATCCCGTCACGGGGGTCCTCCAACGTGAGGAAGTCCCGCACGCAGTCGCCGAGCGGATCCCCGCCGTCAGCGGCGAGGCGCTCGAGGCTCAGCGTCGCAGTCCGCAACCGCTCCACGTGTCCAGGATCGGCGATGCCGTCGAAGCCGGCAGCGGCCGCTGCGAGTTGGCGGGCAGCGTCCTCGAACTGGAGCAGCGGCTCGTCGAACGGGAGCGGAACCGTGCAGACGAGTCTCCGGCACCGGCGCAGGAGGGCAGCGCTGGACCTCCAGAGTTCGGTGTCCTCAGCTTCCCCGAGGGCTCGCAGGAAGCCGGTCGCCGCGAAGACGAAGGCCCGCGCGGTGGGATGCTCGACGGGCTGGTCCCAGATCTCGCACTCCGCCGCGCAGGCGTAGACCTGGTCGATCTCTTCGAGCGTCGTCATGGGTTCCCCACCCTGCTCTGCCATGCGAGTACTTCGATCCCGGCAGGGACACGGGCGAGGTCCGCTGGGAGCGGCAGGTCCCGCAGGCTCCTCGCTCGGTAGCGTTCGAGGACGTCGGCTGCGGAGTCGCCGGAAGGCGCCGTACGCTCGACCAGCGCGACCGTGATCGGCGACATCCCCGCGCCGAGCCACCGGCAGACCGTCGCCGCGCCGTCCAGGATCGTGACTCTGGGCTTCCGCGCGGCAACGAGTTCACGGTAGTCCTCGGGGTCCTCCCGCGCTGGCAGCAGCAGGCTACGGAACTGGCGCGCCTTGTCGCGCACGCTGCGGAGCCGGAGCAGAGCGCTGAGCGGAATCGGCTCCGTCGCTGCGGAGGCTGCGACGAGGGTCCCGGACTCCTGCTGGATGGCCCTGCCATTGCCGACGATCGCGCAGTGGAGGGTGCTGAACCCGCAGAAGTCGGCGGCCGCGCCGGGGAACAGTCCGTCTGCGCCGTCCGGGATGTCGATCGGCTCCAGAGTGCGGCTCCGCCCCATGAATTCCCTCGGGCTGTCCGGCCAGCGGAGGACATCGATCCGGTACTGATCCGCCGGAAACCAGCTTCCGCCGACGTTGTAACCCTTGCGATTGTGCTTGATCACTGCCTCATTGAGGATGCCTACGAATCCGGTGGTGTTCCGCGTCGGGATGAGCCGGACGACGTGGCTCCTCGGTACAAGACTTACGGCTCTGTCGAACTGGGAGCCCTCAGGCGAGGTGTCCAACTGTGGCTGGAATGCCGCATACACCGCTCCGCATCCGAGGAGGACGCTGGCGTACTCGCGGGCGGGAACGGAGACTGCAACGGTTCCGCTGACGCCTTCCGCTGCCAGCTCCACGGCCCAGGCGCCGAGTTCAGCTAGCCAGGCAGCCCAGTTCGGGAGCGGGATACGCGCCTCGTCTGTGCACAGCAGCACTCCGCTCAACGGCGTGCGGCCCCCCGCCGATCCCACCCGAAACTCCTGTCCATGGCAACGCCTGGCACCTGCATAGTCACGCAATCAGCACCTGTGGTGGCGTCAGGTTACAGCACTCCCAATGGAGATCATCCCGGAGTGGTTTCTCCACTGCAGCGCAAGGCGGCCCCAGAGAACGATGGGTTTCCTGTTCGCCCCAGGGGCCAACGTCTCACCGGGTAGGCACACTGGAGATCAAGGGGTGCAGGTTCAAATCCTGTCGTCCCAACCTGGCAGATCGCTCAGGATGCATTTCCGAGCGATTCCGGCGCCATGGGTGTGCGGGACAACGTGCTCAACTTCGAGCACGTTGTGGTCGACCGCTGCGGGGAGTCGAGTCACGCTGGCAAGACTCCGTGCTCAAGGTAGGCCGTGCAGGTCGCATCCCTGGCCTGGAGTGCTGCGTGGATCCGGCGGGCCAGGCGGGGGATCAAGAGGCTGTCGATCTCGCTTGCACGGTGGAAGGCGTAGTCACCGATCTCGGTGCCATCGAGGACGATCTTCTCGCGGTGCTCGGCCGCGAGCGCTCCGCCGTCGAAGACGAAGAGCAGTTTGTCGCCTTCCGCCGGGTGAGGTGCCCAGTCAGCAACCAGCAGTCGGCCGATCGGCGGTGTGATGCCGAGTTCTTCGAGGACCTCGCGGGCGGCCCCTTCGGTCGGGGTCTCTCCGGGGTGTAGGTAGCCGCCAGGGATCTCCCAGCCGTCCTTGTAGGTGGGTTTGACCAGCAGGACGTGTCCGGAGGCGTCGAAGAAGAGCACGCCGGCGGCGACGCGTGGCTGGGCGACTGGTTCGTGGTCCTGGGCCGTGTTCACGGCTGTGACTGTAGTCGGTGGAGGAAGGGTCATTCGAGAAGCTGCAGGCGTTGTGCGAGCGCGGCCAGCCGTGGACTGGGCTTTCCACGCAGGGTGCGGACCCAGGTGCCGACCAGCTGGCGGGATATGAAGTGATCTCGGACCTGCTCGGGGGAGAGCTGCTCGGCGGCGAGCACGATGGCGAGCGCGTCGTCGGTTCGGTTACGGGCGCTGTGGGCGCGGGCGACTTCCAGCTTGTGCCGGACCTGGCGCTCGACGGGGAGCCCTGCGGCCTCGATCGACGGGCCGAGGTCGAGGGCGATCTGGACGTCGCCGAGTTCAGCCGCGGTGGAGACCTGGTGGATGGCGACGTTAGTGGGTCCGAAGGCTGTCCAGAGGTAGTTGGCGTCGTGGCCGAGCTGTTCGGCCGCGCTGGCCGAACTTCGCATGTAGTCCTGGACGGCGGCCCGCTCGCCGTCTCGGGCAGCAGCCATGGCGCCGACGAGAAGAAGAGTGCCGTACACCGACAGGAATGCGGGGGACGCGGGATGCCGCGCGGCCGTCAGATAGCTGGCTGCGTCAGAAGTGACGTCCTGAGCGGCGGTGAAGCGGCCACACGAGAGCAAGCTATGCGCCACGGATCGGAAGAGCGACCCGATGACCAGGGGATCGCCGCAGTGCTGAGCGGCCGTAAGGCCACGGTCGGCCGCGATCCACGCGAGATGCGCTTCTCCGGTACGCGCCAGGATCGTGGCGGCCAGGTGGTGGGTCAGGGCCAGCATGGAGTAGGCCCGTAACTGGTCGTCTCCGTGATGTCGCTGTGCCGCCTGGTGGGAGTGAGCGAGCAGCGAGGGGAGGTGGTGGACCGCGACCGAGTAGTGGGCGTGCTGGCAGGCGTCCCAGGCGGAGCGGAGGCGGGCGTCGAGGACGTCCAGCTCGATCAGCCCTCCATTCGACCCGTGATCCAGCACGGGCGAGATGGAGCGGTAGTCCGTGAGGGCGTCGCGGAGGGACTCGACAACGCTGGCGCGGGCAGGCGCGCTCTGGGCCTGGACTGAGGGCTCATCAAGCAGGTCGCCCAGCCGGATGCGCAACGCGTCGGCAACGCTTCTGATCACCGCGAGCCTGTCCATGGCGATGCGGTCGTTCTCCACCTTGCTGAGCCAGTCGGTGCTCCTCCCGACGAGGCCGGCGAGCACCTCCTGAGACATCCCGCGACGTCGCCGGTACCACGTGATGCGCTCGCCGATTGTCAAGCCGTCGGTCATCGTTGGTTCGCCCCCCAGCGTCCCATCCGTCCGCGATCGGACCCCGGAAGAATTTTCCGGGTTGTCATCCCTTCCCAGCTCTAGCGTTCTGACTCTACTTCGGAACTGACGATGCGTTGGCCGGAGCGTAGGGCTCATGCGGATGGGCCGCTCACTCATAAACGCTCATAACTGGCCGGGGTGTTGGTCGGCATCGTAGTGATCGTAGTGAGGGCGGCGGAGGCCGTCGGGAGAACCGCGTCTTCTTCCGCCCGGTGATCGGGTTCCGCCGAACGCGACGAGGAGGTGGGCAGATGCTGCGTCATGGCACGATCAGCGGGTCTGGCACGGTGCCGGCGTTGTCTCAACTGGCCGAACACCAAGCGGGGATACCGCAGCTGGCTCGTGACATCGAGGCAGGACCAGCCGCTGCGCGGACGGCCAGATGGGCAGTTCGGGACGAGTACGCGGGGCGGCTGACCCCAGACATTGCCGGGGATCTCGAGCTGATCGTGACTGAGCTTGTGGAGAACGCCAGTGCGGTAACGGTGGAGGGCGCCAAGGTGCACGTGGACGTCCGGCCGTACAGCACTCGTCTGCTCATCGAAGTCACCGATTCCTGTGACCGGGCGCCTGAACCTCGTCGCGCCGCAGATCTGGACGAGGATGGTCGCGGCCTTCTCCTGGTCGGCGAGCTCAGCGAGTCCTGGGGCTGGTACCCGAGCGGCGAAGGAAAAGTCGTCTGGGCCCTATGCGCCCTGCCCGACCGAACTGCGCCGACACTCGGCAGCGGCCCGACGCCGACGAAGGCACCCGATATCGCCGCCAACGGCGCGTCGCCGAGCGGCGAAGGACGTAGGAGACAGTGACGGACCGGGTCGCCCTCGTGACGGCTCCCTCAACCGGCGGCCCCGCGCTCCTCGCGAAGCCCCAGCCGTAGCCTCATCGCGCTCACCAGCGCCGTATTGGCCAGTCGAGCGGATCCCGGGTCGCAACTCGCCTGATCAAGGCCGAAGTTCCTGTCCCGACTGCCTGCTGCTGCCGATCTCAGCTTTCAACCGCGAAGGGCCTCGCCCTCGCTTGTACGAGAGGAACAGAAACAACGTGAAGCTCTCGATTATCACCGATGAGGTCTCCCAGGACCCGCTGGTCGCGATCAAGTACGCCGTCGCGCAGGGCATCCGGCACGTAGCCGTGCGCTCCATCTGGGGGAAGAACATCCTTCAGTGCGACGACCAGGACGTCGAGCGTCTCGCGGAGTTGTTCCGGCGGCACGACCTCGCGGTCACGTCCATCATGTCGCCGCTCTTCAAGTGCCTCCCCATCGACACCCCTGGGCCGCACCTGGTCGATCCTCACTTCGTCGGCTTTCAGCCGATCCTTTCGAATCACCTCGACGCCGCGGCGCGGCTCCCCGCGCTCGCTGCCGCCTTCCAGGCGCCGACCGTCCGGATCTTCACCTTCCTGACGGCGGAGCCGATCGCAGCTACCCTTACGGCGCCTCAGATCGACAGCATCACGCAGGCCGTGGAGGACTGGCCGGCCCGTCTGGCAGCCGTGGAGAACGAGTACGTCTGCCACGTGCGGACGCTCCCTGAGCTTGAGCGCTTCACCGCCCTCGCGGGACTGTCCGCTGTAGTGGACCCATGCAATAGCTACCTCGCGACGGGCAGCGACGGGCTCGACGAGCTCAGCGAGGAACTGCTGGCCCGGACGGTTGACGTGCACGTAAAGGACCGTCAGTACGGACGGTATGTACCGGTTGGCGACGGGACCTTGCGCTGGCCGCAAATCTTCGACCGGCTCCACGGTCTCGGGTACTCCGGCACCATCACCTTGGAGTCGCACCTGCGCGGCGACCTTGACGGCCTGGACCGCTCGATCGCCGCGCTGCGCAAGTGGGTGACTCCGTGACCCAGCTCGCTCGCATCACCGAGGTGCTGTCGACCCGACCCACGGGGTCTGGGTCTGTGGGAGACAGCCCACTCGGAGTCGTCGTGGTGGGGCACGGGCGCTGGGGCGCCAACCATGCCCGAGCGGTGACCGACGCGCATGGCGTCAGGCTGCAGGGCGTAGTGGACCCTCGGCCCGAGGCTCGCGATCTCGCTCGGCAGCGGTACGGCGTACCGGTGTGGTCCACGCTGGCACACGCTCTGGACGACGACCGGGTGGAGGCCGTGGTGGTTGCCACTCCGGCGCACACCCACGCGGACATGGTCGGTGCGGCACTGCGTGCCGGCCGCCACGTGCTCGTGGAGAAGCCAGCTGCCATGAGCACGGCCGACGCCGAGGCCATGGTGGCCGAGGCGGACGCGAGGGGCCTCCAGGTCTCGGTGGGCCACACCTTCCTCTACACCCAGCCTCTCCGGAACCTCGCACGGTGGCTGCGGGACGGCGCCCCGAGTACGCCGTGGCTGCTCCGTAGCGAGCGACTTGGCGGCCAACGCCGACCCGACTGCGACGTGTTGTGGAACTTCGGGCCGCACGACGTGTCGATCCTGCTTCACCTGCTGGCCGAACCGGTGCTGGAGGTGGCAGCGCGGGGTCACCGATTCCCCGGGGGTCGGCATCTGGACGCCGTGACTCTCGACCTGGGGTTCGCCTCAGGAGTCCGCGGTGAGGTCTATCTGGGCTGGCGGCACCCAGGCGCGAAGCGCTCGCTGCGCGTGCTGGGTGAGGACTGGGCGGTGACGTACCGCCATGGCCACGTGAACGGCGAGGACACCCTGACGCGCACGGGCGCGCAGAGCAGTCCACAGAGCGACAACGTCCTCAGCAGCGGCTGCAACCAAGGCCAGCGGAGTGGCAGCCTGCACGGCTACCAGGAGCCGCTGAAAGTCGAGCTCGAAGAGTTCGCCGTGGCCTGCCGGACCGGTCGCCCCACGGTGACTGGACCAGATCACCTCGTGGCGGTCACGAGCGTCCTGGAGGCAGCCGCCCGCTCGGCGGCCCGAGACGGCCAGGCGGAGGTACCCGACCGGGTGGGCGTCGCCGGCAGGCGACCACAACTGGGGAGGCGTTGAGCATGGACATCCTGGGCGTCAACCTGACCCGGACATCCACCGGTACCGACCTCTACGACGGGGCGGCGGTTCTCCTGCGTGACGGGGTGCCGATGGTCGCCATCGCAGAAGAGCGACTCACCCGCGCGAAGCACTGCGGATCGGTCCGATTGGCGAGCCAGTACTGCCTCGACGCGGCCGGGACCGACATCCGCTCGGTCGACTACGTCGCGGTCAGCATCTGCTGCGAGGTTCCGCCGCCGGCGGACTGGGCCGCTCACTCGCTGCGCCTGCAGGGGCTGGACGTTCGAGACGATCAGGTCGTCGTCGTGCCGTCGCATCACCTCTCGCACGCCGCGAGCGCCTTCCTCGCCAGTCCCTTCCAGCAGGCGATCACGGTAGTGGCCGACAATGAGGGAAACATCCTCGGGCCGCGTACCAGGCAGGAGTACTGGCTCAACAGCTTGGAGCGGACCACCGTTTGGGCCTGCACCAGTGGGATCGGGACGGAGATCCGGCGGATCGCCAGCCACGGCGACCAGCCTGACGAGATCTCACTCGGTGCGGCGTACAACTACATCACCAAGTGGCTCGGCTTCTCCAGTTACCACGATGCCGGACAGACGATGGCCCTGGCGGCCCACGCCACCGGAAAGTGGAGCGACTCGCGGCTCTTCGAATGGGAGGCGGGCCGACTGCTGTGCCGACTTCCTCAGCGAAACGACGCGAAGGTCGAAGCCGTCGCTGGCTGGCTTAACGCAGAGTTCGGCATCCCGCTCGATCAGGGCCGCGACCCCGGAGAGCCCATCACCGAACTCCACCACGAGGTGGCGGGACTCGCACAGTCCGCCCTGGAGCGCGCCCTTCTCGACCTGGTGCGCCGCGCCGTCGAGGAGACCGGGATCCGTACGGTCTGCCTGGCCGGCGGTTCGGCGTTGAACTGCGTCGCCAACCACAGAATCGCGAGAGAACTGGATCTCGACGGCCTCTTCATCCAGCCGGCCGCCTCCGACGTTGGGCAGGCCCTCGGCAACGCGCTCTGGACCTGGCACTGCCTGCTCGGCCAGACACGCCGCTGGGCCATGAACAGCGCGGCGCTCGGTCGTCCCTACGAGGCGGCCGAGGTCAGGCGGGCGGCCGAGGAATACGCAGCCCACATCGATGTGGAGCCGTCGCCAGACGTGGTGGGAGCGGTCGCGTCGAGGCTCGCCCAAGGACAGATCGTCGGCTGGTTCAGCGGCGGCAGCGAGTACGGGATACGAGCGCTCGGGCAGCGCAGCATCCTCGGGGACCCGCGACGGCTCGAAACCAAGACCCGCCTGGACCTTGAGATCAAATGCCGCGAGCCGTTCCGTCCGTACGCCCCGAGCGTCACCGCCGAGTCGGCGTCCGAATGGTTCGACCTCACCGAGCGCGAGATCGCTCCCGGCGCGCCGGCCACCTTCATGCTCCAGGCCGCACCCGTCCGGCGCCATCTGCGGTTCCGTATCCCCGCCGTCGTACACGTCGACGGCACGGCCCGAGTCCACGTCGTACACCCCGGTCAGAACGCCGACTACCACGCACTCATCGAGCGATTCCGCCAGCTCACGGGAATCCCAGTCCTCCTCAACACCTCCTTCAACGCCGCCGGAAACCCGATCGTCGAGACCCCCGGCGACGCCATCGCCGAGTTCCTCGCCATGGGGCTGGACTGCCTCCTGCTCGACGGTCTCCTCATCACGCCTCGACGCCGCTGACCCGACTGATGTCCCGAGAGCGATCCAACCCATCTCGAATGACTGGGAGTTATCGTGGAACCCTCGTTCAGCACCGACGCCGGTGGCTGCGGCTCATGCTCGTCCTCCGCAGCTGCCCCACCGCAGGTCATCCTCCCGATCCCGCGCCTGCGCCCGGCCCTCGTCCCGCCCGCAGACGACTACAGTCGTGACGGCCTCCCGGCCCTCAGCACGAGCACCGGCACCGCCACGACTCACGTGTACCTCGACTCCGGCGCCCTTCCGGCCGTGGCCGCTCGCAAGGGCGGACCGCAACCGGAGACCAACACCGCGCTCATCGACCTCGGCGGCGGCGCATGGTGCCTGAACCACGCCCTGCGACAGGAACAGCTCTACGGCGGACGCGTCCTACGGGACACCTTCGAAGACCTCAAGGTCGGGAGGAAGCCCGCTGACCCGGTACTCGCCCAGGTGATGCAGGCACAGGGCTTCATCACAGCAGCAGGCGGACAGGCGGAGGCGTTCCACCGCGACCTGATGCGGCAGGAGGACACCAAGACGGAGGTCCAGCCCTCCTTCACCCTTCTGAGAATCCTGCTGACCGACGTCTGCAACCTCTCCTGCACGTACTGCAAGGTCATCCCCAACGTCCTTGCCCCGCAGGCCGAACCGACGGACGCCGACCGCCTCGCGGAGGTGATCGACTTCTTCTTCACCCACTCCGAGGTCAGCCGCCCGAAGATCATCCACATCACCGGAGGCGAGCCGACGCTCTTCTTCCACCAGATCCAGCACATCGTCGAGGTCGCCGAGCGCGCCGCACGCCCCGGCGAGAACTTCTGGTTCGTCATCGGCACCAACGCGACCCTGATCCGCGACCGTCAGGCCGCCTTCCTCGCCGAGCACGACGTGAAGTGCATCGTCTCCATGGACGGCCCCGCCGACGTCCACGATGCCCTGCGTCGCAATCACGGTGGCCGCGGCTCGTGGCGCATGGTCGACGCCGGTGTTCGCCAGCTCAAGAAGGCGGGCGCGGAGGTCTCGCTGTCGATGGTCCTCGGCCAGCACAACCTCGATCGCGCCGAGGGGATCATCGAGTGGTTCCTCGACACCTACCAGCCCACCGGCCTCGGGGTGAACTTCATGAAGCCACCCACCCCGGACCAGAAGGACTACGACCAGCTCATCGACCCGGACCGCTACGCCGACCGGATGTACGCCATCCACCAGCGGTTCCGCGACCGCGGACTGTTCCTGGAACTCGTCTACCGCAAGCTCCAGCCCTTCGTTCAGCAGCGCTACCGCTTCCACGACTGCGGGGCCGCCGGCGGAACCAACCTCAACGTCGACGCCAAGGGCAACGTCGGGCCGTGCAAGAGCTTCCTCGTCATGGACCGGCTCGCCATGCGCCAACTCGACATCGACGCCTACCGGTCCACCGTCGTGGACAAGTGGCGCAAGCGCTCGCCCATCTACTACACCCACTGCGATGGCTGCCAGGCCCGAGGCATGTGCGGCAACGGCTGCGCCTACGACGCGATGGTCCACACCGGCGACGAGATGGCCATCGACATCCGCAGCTGCCAGTACACGAAGCGGTTCAACAGGCTCTTCATCGACGACCTTTTCCAGCAGGTCCGCCCCGAGGGCCAGCTCTCCGACAGCTGGTGGCATCTGCCCAGCCCGGCTGAGCGCCAGCGGCTGTTCGGCGAGGTCTCCGCCAGGCCGCGAACTCTGTCCTACTCGATCGGCCACCAGACGCTCGACTGATTGCCCCGGAGGAGATATGACTACGACATCCGCTCTGACCCAGGCGACGTCAGACTCACTGCGCCTGCGTGATACCGCCACGGAGGCGTTCCGCGACCACCTCCTGCCGGCGATCCGGACGCACCTCCCGGAGATCGAGAACCGGATCAGCGTCAACATCACCTCCTCGGTCGCGTACGGAGCCGCGGACGAGCACTCCGACCTCGACGTCTTCGTCATGTTCGAACGCGAGCGCGACTACGTCCGGCATGCAGCCGAGCTGCAGAAGCTGATCGACAACCTCCACCTCGACGCTCTCTACGGCGAGGTGTGTGACAAGGGCATGCGTTTCGAGATCGAGAGTCTCTCTCGGGCGGACCTCAGCGCGATCTACCGCCACCCTGAGCGGCCCGAGCACTGGCACCGGCAGAGCGAATGGCTGTTGTCCTGGTTCCTCGACTCACACCCCATCCACGACCCGTCGGGGATCCATGCAACGCTCCAGCGGCGCGCCGGGCGGTGGCCCGACGACATCCTGCAGGGGCGCCAGGACGACGCGCTTACTCGGATCTCGACCTGGACGGCGGCTGCCCGCCGCTTCCTGGTGGATCAGGGGCCGAGCTTTGTCGCGGTGCGCAGTGCATACCGTGCCGCTACGGCCTCGTTGGAGTTCGCCTACCTCCAGGCCGGTCTCTATGCACCTCACCCAAAGTGGAGGAGCGCGTATGCCGGGGTCATGCTTCGCCAAAATCCTGACGCGCAGCGGCCTCTGGAAGTCCACCAGCGGCTTGCCGAAGAGCTGGTCGCATCGCCCTTGACCACCGGCGGGCTCGACGACCTGCTGCTCGGTCATCTCGACGGTAGCGACCTCAGTAATCCCCCTTCACCGGTGGAAGGTTGGTGGCCCGTGCTGCGTGACCGCGCCGAACTCTTCGTCGATGAGCACGGCAGCATCTGGGCGGCGCGCGACCGTGCCCCGGGACGGGCGTTCCATGTCGCAGCGCGGGCAGCCGCAGCGATGGGCGAGACGGTCTACCTCGGGTCGGAGCTGGGCTGCGATCGCATCGACAGCCGGACGTACGACGGGAGCATGCGAGTCGCAGAGCCGTTCCGCTGGCTGATCGAGCGTCAAGTCGACCTGCCAGGGCGACCCGCCATCGATTCGAACTCCTCAGCACATCTCCGCAGGTGGCGGTTCCTCAACTTCATCATCTGGCGGAAGCTGAGGGTGGTCGACAAGGCGTCGAAGAGGGGGCAGGCGTTCACCTGCCGGTGGTACCAGCTCCAGGTGGTCGATCATCTGATGGAGGCGCAGGCCTTGCTCGCGGGTACCCATCTGCCCCCGCTGCACCGGTACGAAGCCTCGACACTAGGGTTCCTGACAGCGCCGATGTTGCGAGCCCTGACCGGCCAGCCGGCAGAGGTCCTGATCGGCGACGTTCAGGACTTCTTGGGCTGGGGCTGGCGGGAGTTCGCGGAGCTTCAGCTAGCCATGACCAAGCGTGGCCTGCTGAGTGATCAAGCGGCACGCGATCCGTTGGCCACCCAGTGGGAGATCCAGTACTGGAAGTACGAGAACCTCTTCAGCTGAACTCTCGCCCTCCGGGACCTCTCGTGCGAGGTCGCCCCGCACTTGGCCGCGCAGCGGCGCAATGCGCGCCGCCGATCCGCAACCTGCCGCTCCCGCACTCCCGAGCGGCGCAATGCGCGCCGCCGATCCGCAACCTGCCGCTCCCGCACTCCCGAGCGGCGCGTTCGCGAGCATCACGGCTCCCCGCAGAACCTCCTGATCGTGCGGGGAGCCGCTTTTCCCGATACCGCTTCGTCTTGGAGACCACCGTGGACTCACACCCGGCGGGCACGCTGGTACTTAATCCGGACGAGCTCGGGCAGGACCCGGCTCATGGAATGGACCTCGCCCTGGCGCTGGGCATCACCGAGTTGGAGAT
The DNA here is from genome assembly GCF_000744785.1 of Kitasatospora azatica KCTC 9699. Classification (NCBI taxonomy): domain Bacteria; kingdom Bacillati; phylum Actinomycetota; class Actinomycetes; order Kitasatosporales; family Streptomycetaceae; genus Kitasatospora; species Kitasatospora azatica. The sequence continues at coordinate 5,284,612 of NZ_JQMO01000003.1, forward strand.
CCGCACGGCGTGGGGCGCCAACGTCGTGATGCTGGGCGACGACAGGCTGCGGCGCTTGCGCGGCATGGCCGAGGAGCGTGGCCTGCGGGTGGCGGCGCTGGCCTCTCCACTGTGGAAGTGGTGCCAGCCGCAGGCGACGCCGGGGCTGGTGGACAGTTTCGGTTTCCCCGCTCGGGTCGCGCGAAGCGAGCGGCTGGGGTGGGTGGAGCGGGCGGTCCAGGCGGCGCGGGCTCTGGGCGCGCCTGCGGTGCGGGTGTTCTCCCACCTGCGTGTCGAGCCGGACCTGACGGAGCATCTGGTCGGTGACCCGCTGTTGGCGAGGGCCCTGGAGGTTGCGAACGCGGCGGGAGTGCGGCTTCTGCTGGAGAACGAGCCGGTCTGCACCGTCGCCCACGCCGACGAACTGCTGGAGATGCTCGGCCGCTACCACGGTCAGGGACTCGGGCTGTGGCTGGACGTGGCGAACCTCCACGAGGTCGGCCAGGCCATGCCGGAGGTGGTGGGGTCCCTGGCCCCGTACGTGGAGTACGTGCACGTCAAGGACTACCGTCCGGCTGCGGACGGAGGCCGGGTGTTCTGCGCGGCGGGCGCCGGGTGCGTTCCCTACCCGCAGCTGCTGCCCCTGCTGGACGCAGCCCGTCCGACCCTGCCGTACGCGCTGGAGACCCATGTGCGCGACGCCCCAGCCGACGCGCTCGCTGCGGGGGCCGCCTTCCTGCGTGCGACGCTGCCGGGAGGCCTGGCGTGAGCGGGTCCCGTTTGTTGGCGCCGGCGAGGTCGGCGCGACGCACCTGGGTGCCCTGGCCGCCCTGGGGCCGATCGGTCTTGCGGCGGAGGCCGTCGCCGATCCCGCGCCCCGCAGCGCGGTACGTGCGGGTACCCGCGAGCGACGACGGCGTGGCAGCGATGCTCCACCACGCCCCTCGCTCGTGAGCAGCCCTCTCCTGGTCACCGGAGCGAGCGGCGCCATCGGCACACACCTGGCCACGGACCTAACCGCCCAAGGCGTCCGGCTGCGGCTGCTCGACCGGCGATCGCCCGCTGCCGGTCCTCCCGCCGACGCCGAGTTCGTCCAGGCCGACCTGTGCGACCAGGAGGCTGTCGAGAGGGCCGCCGCAGGGGCGTGCGCGATCATCCACCTTGCGGGCAGCAGCCAAGAGGGGTCCTTCGCCGACATGGTGGAGCACAACATCACCGGCACCCACCACGTCCTTGAGGCGGCCCGTCGTCAGCGGGTACCGCGCGTGGTGCTGGCCAGCAGCCACCACGTCACCGGCCTGAATCCCGCCAGCGGGCCAGAGAACGAGCCGCTGGCGCCGGACAGCTTCTACGCCGTCAGCAAGGTCACCATGGAGGCGCTCGGCTACCTCTACGCGCACAAGGGAGGCCTGGAGGTCGTCGCGGTCCGGATCGGCAGCTGCCGGCCCCGCCCCAGCGAGCCCCGCCACCGAGTGACCTGGCTCAGTCCCCGAGATGCCACCGCCCTGCTGTACGCCGCGGCAACCCGCCCCCTGCCGAGCCGATTCCTCACCCTGTACGGCACCTCTGGCAACGCGGAGCGCTGGTGGCCCCGCACCGGCTGGGACACCCTCGGCTACCAGGCCGCCGACAGCGCTGACCGGCACCCCGACCCCGGGCCGCTCACCGACCGCTGGACGGGCGGAGCCTTCGCCGACCATCAACTCCCCTCATAAGAGGAGCCGCGCCGAGGTGGACTTGGGTGTGAATAGCTGATGATCAATCAATCATCAATAATCGCAGGGGCGGCAGTTGATATTGCGCTGCCAGAGTCGCCTGGATTCACTACACTGACCAGGGTGATCGATCTGAAGGCTGCTCGTAAAGAGCCCAACTACTTCCGTGCCGCCCTCGCCAGGCGAGGCGCTGCAGAGGACTTCGACGACCTGCTCGCGGTTGACGCGAGCTGGCGCGAACTTGTGGACCAGGTTGATCGGCTTCGATCGCAGAAGCGCCCCAAGGGCGCGCCGACCCCCGAGCAGATCGAGGACCTGAAGCGCCTCAAGGACGAACTTCGTGACGCCGAAGAGGGGTTGGCCAACGCGGCCGCCCGCCGTCAGCATCTGCTGGACAGGCTCCCGAATCTGCCGCACCCGACCGCGCCCGCCGGCGGTGAGGACGAAGGCGAGGTCGTCCGGACCTGGGGTGAGATCCCGGTCTTCCCCTTCACGCCCAAGGACCACCTCGAGCTGGCATCGAGGACCGGTTGGGTGGACATGAAGCGCGGAGCCCGGCTCGCCGGCGCGCGCTTCGCCTACCGGGTCGGGGATGTCGCGCTGACCGAGCAAGCTCTCTATCGCTTCGTGCTGGACCGGATCATCAGCAAGGGCTTCACCTACCTGCTGCCGCCGGTCCTGGTCAACAAGCGTGCGATGTACGGCACCGGCTACCTGCCGACCGACGAGACCAACCTCTACCGGCTGGACAAGGACGAGCTCTACCTGAGCGGCACCTCGGAGGTCGCGCTCGGCGGCTTCCACATGGACGAACGGCTTGAGGAAGACGAGCTTCCCGCTCGGTACACCGCCTTCTCGACGAACTTCCGGCGCGAGGCGGGCTCGGCCGGCAAGGACACTCGCGGCATGTTCCGCGTCCACCAGTTCGACAAGGTCGAGATGTTTGTGTTCTGCCTGCCGGAGCAGTCCGAGCAGATCCACGACGAGATCCTCGCGCACGAGGAGGAGATCATCCAGGCGCTGGGCCTGCCCTACCAGGTGGTCAACATCGCGGTGGGTGACCTGGGCAACCCAGCCGCGAAGAAGTACGACATCGAGGCTTGGTTCCCCGCCCAGGAGCGCTACCGCGAGGTGACGTCGTGCTCCAACACGACCGACTACCAGGCCCGCCGCCTGAACGCCCGGGTTCGTCGTGACGGCGGGACTGAGTTCCTGCATACCGTCAACGGCACCGGCATCACGGCACGGGCCCTGCTCGCAGTCATGGAGAACTTCCAGGACGAGCGAGGGGTGGTCGCGGTCCCGAAGGTGCTTCAGCAGTACGGGGCGCCGGCCACGCTCGGCACGGCTGACTGAGGTTCGGTGACACGGTAGTTCACCGAGCTGTCCGTCTGGTCCCCTCGGATCGGACGGACAGCTCGGCTGCGAGTTCAGCTTCCAGGACGTCGAGGAAGGAGTGGGCGTACGCGCGGCGTTCGACTGCCAGGTCCTTGCCGAGCCGAGTCCGGAAGACCGGCTGATCGATGAAGAACCTGGCGCGTTCGATGCTCTCCTCGTAGTGCTGCCCTCTTGCCCCACCGGTAGTAAACGCCTTCGCGATGCCGAAAGCGCCCACTGCCTCAAGGAAGTTGGCGTCGTGGACCAACTCCTCCTCCAGCAACATCGGCTCCTTGAGGTGACGTTCCAGGCTGATCAGGGCCTGAGTCACCTCCTCGGCGGGCCACCCGAGAGACCCGAGGAAGGCGGCGGTGTCCCGCCGAAACCCCGGATCATCAAGGTTGGGGACGAGTCCGTGGAAGCAGGCCAGGAAGTAGAGCAGGTGCAGTCTGGGTTGCTGGCCGTCACGCAGGGAATCAAGCCGGGCCAGGATGCGCTGGACGTGCACAAAGTCGTGAGCCGGGTCTTTGGCCGCGTAGTAGGCGCGGGCCTGGTCGGCGTACGGCTCCGGCTTGCACCGCGCGTCAATGCCACAGGAGTTGGCGCTTATCTCGACCTCCACCGAAGAAACGGCACGGCAGCCCAGCGCGGGACCGCATGCTGCTGCAAGACACGGAGCAATGCCAGTCGACGACAGATCAGAAGACTTGGCATCAGGGAGTAGGCCGACTGGGTGAGTCTCGTGTCCCGAGCCAGACAGCCGGGAAATCGTGCCGCTACCGGCCGGGGCGAAGGGCAGCTGTGGCAGTGTGGAACTCAGCGGTGTCATCCGGTCACGTACCGAGTGGGGTGGGGCGTGGAAAACGCGCAACAGCGATGCTGCACCGGCTGTGGAGCGCTGCTCAGCCGCTTCAACCAACGGCGTCAATGCGCGCTGTGCGAGCGCAGCATGGCACCCAAGGCCGACGCGGCGTTCTGGGCGGAACCCGAGGTCCTGGGAGCGCTGAGACGCTGGGACTTCGGAGCGGTGGTTCGTTTATATCGACGGCACACAGGGCTTCCGCAGGCGGCAGTGGCGCGGCTCGTCGGAATCGATCAAGCCGAGGTCAGCCGACTGGAAAACGGTCGCAAGACGATCCGCGACCGTCACCAGCTCCAGCAGTGGGCCAAGGGACTGGGTATCCCACCCGCCCTGATCGCGCCGCTTCCTGCGGAGTCGGCGGCGCTCGTGCCGGTGCGCGCCCAACACCGAAGGGCACCGGAGGAGGCAGCCACTGCGGGAATCTGGGACGATCCGGCGGTGATCGCGGATCAGTTGAGTGCGATTACCTCGGTGAACGTCGATACCGCCGCCCTGTCCCAGTTCGCTCGGTCCGTTGACTCGATCGTTATGTCCTACGAGACGGGCGGACCACAATCCCTCGCCCCGGTCGGGGCTCAGCTACGGTCCTCGCTACATACTCTGCTGAGCGGACGGCAGCATCCCGGCCAGCGGCAGAAGCTCTACGTTCTGGCTGCTCAGGCAGCCGGCCTCCTCGGCTATATGGCGGTGAACGCGGGACGGCCGGCGGCTGCCAAGGCCTACTGCGCGGAGGCGTTCCAGCTGGCAGAGGAGGTTCAGGACGTCGACCTGATGGCGTGGGTCCGGGGGACACAGTCCTTGGAGGCCTACTACGCCGGCCAGTACCGTGAGGCCTACGACCTCGCGGACGCGGGCGTCCGCCTCGCAGTCGGCAGCCCACAAGCCGTCCGACTGCTGGTCAACGGCAAGGCGCGCGCCCTCGGCAAGCTCCACGAGAGGCGGGCTGCGGAGCGGGCGATCGGGGAGGCTCTCGCACTGACCGAACGGGTCGGCACGCCGCTCGGCCTGACGCCGTGCATCTCCTTCGAGCCGTACGGCCTGGCACGCACGCTGGCCAACGCCGCGACCGTTCACATGGCGCTCGGCGATACCCCGAAGGTGCTCAGCTACGCTGACCAGGTCGCGCAGCACGTTCAGGAAGCGGACTCCGCCTGGAGTCGGGCCCTGATCGCCCTGGACGTCGCAGCCTCCCACCTTCACGGTCCGAACCCAGAGGTCGAGCAGTCCATGGACCTCGGCCGAGCAGCGCTGCACTCCGGTGGTGCGAACCCGATCCGCTCAGTCGTGCAGCGCGCTGCCGAACTTCAGCAGCTCGCGGCACCGTGGTCCCATCTCGATGCGGTGGTTGAGTATGGTGTGGCCCTCGCGCAGTGGAGGGTCCAGAAGGCCGCGTACATTGTCGAGGCATAGGCCCTGATCCTGAGCGAGCCCTCTGGCCGTGGACGAATAGAGCGTCGATGTACCCAGACACGCCCACACGACCCATCAGCTTCCCCGCTGACCCGCCGCCGTCGCTCACTGACCCCAGGGTGATCGCGGACCACGACTGGGCCGCCTTCTCCGCAGTGACCATGATGGTCAACCACTGGGACCGGCCTGGGAGATCATCCGGACGCCGTCGGCTCTACTGGTTCATTACCGCGGAGCAGGCGCCCGACGTTCACTCGCTGGCTGAGCGGTGCCAGCGGCAGCTCGCCCGGCCGGAACTTGATCACACCGCCGCCGACGGACTGCACATCACCATCAGCCGAGTCAGCGCGGCGAGCGAAGACATGCTGGCGACCGTAGCTGCAGCCGCCCGTGCGCGCTGCGCAGAGCTTGATCCATTCGTCCTGCAAGTCCTGCCCCTGGCAGGGTCTCGTGGTGCAGTGCGCTTCAGTCTCGCACCGTGGGGGCCACTCCTGCAGCTACACAGTGCACTCACCGACGTCGGCACTGCGGCCGGGGTGGCCACGGCCAAGCCGACCAGCGGCTTTCGACCCCACCTGGGCATCGCGTACTGCAACCGGCCGGTCCCGGCAGAACCAATCCAGAGGGCGATCACCGATCTCCGCCGCCTCGAACCTGCTGAACTTCCTGTATCGGGTGTCAAGTTGGTCGAACTTCGGAGGGAGAATCACCGCTACCGCTGGACCACGCTGGAGGAGATTCGTCTCGGTGGCGTCTCCGATGGAGCGAGGGACAAGCGTTAGCGGGGGAGCCCGGTGCAGCTGGCGGCTTGGGCGCAGCGCCGATCTCTCCCACCTTGTTGGCCCGTTGCCGCTCCCACTGCAGAGCGCCGGCGACGGCGCGTCCCCGGAACCGGGGCAGGGTCTCGGCTGACTGCTCCTACCAGTGTGTCGGCGGCGGCTGAACCGTGACCCACTTTGGTCGGTCGAGATCTGACCCTTTTCGCGTCGTCAGCGCTCGTGTTCAGTCGTTGTCGGTGGCGGGGACGCGACCGAGATCGCGGCCCCGCATGCGGTAGGACTCGCCCTTGAGGGAGTGGACCTCGGCGTGGTGGACGAGCCGATCGATCATCGCTGCGGCGACGGTCTCGTCACCGAACACCTCTCCCCAGCGCCCGAAGGGCTTGTTGCTGGTGACGATCACGCTGGCCCTCTCGTATCTGTTCGAGATCAGCTGGAAGAACAGGTTCGCGGCCTCGGCCTCGAACGGGATGTAGCCCACTTCGTCGACCACGATCAGCGGGTAACGGCCGAGTTTGATCAGCTCGTCCTGGAGCCGTCCTGTGTGGTGGGCGGCGGCTAGGCGGTCGACCCACTGGGCGGCGGTCGCGAACGCGACCCGGTGGCCGGCCTGGCAGGCCCGGACGGCGAGCCCGGTCGCCAGGTGCGTCTTGCCGGTGCCCGGCGGCCCCAGGAAGATCGCGTTCTCGCGGGCGGCTATGAAGTCCAATGTTCCCAGGTGGCCGAGTTGTTGGCGCGTCAGCCCGCGCAGATGGGTGAGGTCGAGTTCCTCGATCGTCTTGATCGCGGGGAAGCGGGCGGCGCGGATGCGGCCCTCGCCGCCGTGGCTGTCGCGGGCGGAGACCTCGCGCTGCAGGCAGGCGACGAGGTATTCGAGGTGGGTCCAGGACTCGGCCTGGGCGCGTTCGGCCAGCCTTTCGGCGGCGTCCAGCAAGGCCGGGGCCTTCAGTGCGCGGGCGCAAAACGCCAGGTCGGCTGCGGTCTGTCGCCCGGTGCGGGCCTGGCCGTCGGGCTTGGCCGCGCTGGTCGTGGGGGTGGGTGTCATCAGGGTTCCTCCTTCCCGGCGCCGCCCTCGATGAGGGTGAACATGCGGTCATAAGTCGCCAGTTCGCGTTGCTCGACCTCGATGCCGAGGCTGTCCGGGGCCAGCAGGGCGGCTCGGGCGGTGGCCGCGCGGGCGGCTTGCTGGCGGATCGCCTCGCCGCGAAGGAGCTGGGCCGCAGCTGCGTGCTCGGGGTCGGTCAGGGTCTGGTGGCGGGCCCAGCAGCGGGTGTGCCGGGCGACGACGTCGTTGCCCGCGATGACGCTGACCTCCTCGTTGTCCGCGCGGACCATCACGGTCTTGCCGATGGCGCGCGGGTGGACGGAGTAGTCGTTGGTGTCGACGCGGACGTAGTGGTCGCGGCCGATGCGGGTGTGGAAGCGCCACCAGCTGGGCGGCGACACAGGCGGAATCTGGAGCATCGCGGCCCGGTCCGCCTCCCAGCGGTCGATGGGCCGGGCGTCGATGGAGCGGTGGATCCGCCGGTTGGCGATCTGCAGCCAGGCTGCCAGCTGGGTGTTGAAGTCGGTGGGTCCGGTGAAGGTGCGGCCGGGCAGGAAGCTGGTCTCCAGGTAGCCGTTGGCGCGTTCGACCAGGCCCTTCGCTTCCGGGTCGCGGGGGCGGCAGAGGTGGACCCGGGTGGCCAGCAGTCCCGCGAACGCCGCGAACTCGCTGGTCAGCCTGCCTTTGCCGACTCCGGCTTCGTTGTCCCAGACCAGGGTCTTGGGGACGGCTCCCCAGCCGTCGGCGAGCAGGCGCCAGTGCCCGTCGATCAGGTCGCCGGTCTGGCGCGACGGCAGCATCCGAGCGGTGATCACCCGCGAGTAGCCCGAGACGATGACCAGAACCGGCGGGCGGCCGGACTGGCCGTAGCCGAGCGGGATGTCGACGGCCGGGAACCACAGGTCGCACTGCGCGAGCTCGCCCGGCTGGTAGACGGTCCGCGAGACCGGGTCGACGGGCAGGTAGGCCGGCCGCAGCTCACGCACTCGTTCCTTCAGGATCGTCAGCCCGCGGGTCCATCCGATCCGCTCGGCGATCACTGTCGCGGGCATCGTCGGCGTCTGTTTGAGCAGCTCGCGGATCGCGGGCTCGAACGCGTCGACCGCCGATCCTTTCAACGGACGCTGGTAGACGGGCGGCTGGTCGGTGGCCAGGGCCCGCTTCACCGTGTTCTTCGAGATGCCCATATGGCGGGCGATCGCCCGGATCGGCATCTGCTCGGCCCGATGCAGCCGACGGATCTCGGCCCAGTCCTCCACGTGGATCACCCTCTCCTCCTGACCCTCTATGAAGATCAGGATGATCAGACGATCGCGAGGTGGGTCACCTTTGATCCGCCGTTCAGCGGTCAGTTTTCACCCGTCGCCGAGACAGTGCTGGCTCCCGTCTACTCCTACGGGCTGTCCCGCAATTGATCTTTGACGCGTCTGCCGTCGTCCGGGTTCGGGCGGCGTGGGTGGGCTATGCGGCCTGGAGGAGGTTGTGCAGGCGGGCGATGCCGAGCATCGCGGCGTGGACACCGTCGCCCTTCAGGCGGCAGTCGCGAAGGATCTTCCAGTTCTTCATGCGCGCGAAGACGTGTTCGACGCGGGCGCGGCCCTGCTGTGGGAGTGGTTGTGCTGCTTCTTCCAGCCGCAGAGGTGACCGCTGGCGGGGCGGCGGTGCGGGATGACCAGTCCGGTGCCCTGGTCGCCTCGGCGATGGTGGTCGTCCTGCTCACCGCTGCGGCGGCGCCCGACTCGGTCTACGCCTTGCAGCAAACTGTCCCCCCGGGCCCTGGCCGAGATCGCCCGCACGGAAGCCACTCGCGACAGTTCCTGGCCCGGTACTACAGCGGCGGATCTTGCTGATGTGATCGCTTCGGATCGCTTGGGCGAAGGTGCGCGGGGAGGGGGTCTCCGCGTCGCTGGTAGTGGCTGATGGCGGCTGCGGTCTGGTGTTTCGGTTCGTCCGTGGTGCTGACGCAGAAGTTCGGCGTCGTCGTGGCGGATGACGAGGCCGGTGAGAGCCAGGAGGCAGGCCAGCGCGGAGAGGGTCAGTCGGATCATGGGACCAGGCTGGCGTGGTGGGCCACTTGTTGGTGGCGGGGGCTCCTCGGCGGGCGGGGCGTCTGCCGTCTCCTGGCCCGGAGCCGCTTCCCCACGCGGGAGTTCGGGGTCGGCGGCGAGGTGGCGGGCGCGCTGGACGGCCAGGAAGGCGTGGGCGAGCATCGTGCAGGTGATGCTGCGGTGCCAGGGGATCCACTTGCGGACCTGGTACTGGTCCAGGCCGGTGAGCTGTTTGGCCTGCTCGTTGTCCTCTTCGATCTGCCAGCGGATCCCGGTCTGCTCTATCGCGGCGCCGGCCGGGGTGGCGGCGGGGGCGTGGACGAGGAAGTAGGCGTATTCGAAGTCGAAGCGCCCGCCGGCCAGTTTCCTCTTGTGCTTGGAGCAGCCTATCGGCAACTGGTGTTCGAATCCCTCGGCGGGTTCCTGGTCCTTGACCCAGACGGCGACACGGTCCAGTCGTAGTACCGACGGCCCTTCGATCCTTCTCCGCAGGAGCGACGTTCCCACTGGTTGCGGCGTTTCGCGTAAGGCAGCAGGTGGTCGGCGCGCTTCATGGTGGCGGTGCCGGGCGCGGGCCATCCGGGTGGGCCAACCAGCGGCAGGTACAGGCGACGGTCGATAAAGGTGTGTCCGCCGGGTGCCGCGTAGGTCAGCATCAGTCGGGTAGCTCCGGCGCATTACTGCGCCGGAGCCCCCTCAGAACCGGGCATGCCCGCTTTCCGGGCACCACGGCTCAAGCAAGCCCTGGAGGCGTGCGGGCGTGCAGAGTTGATGTTGCGGGTCTGCTGCCAGCAGTGTTGAGCTGCTGACAGGTGGTGTGGACAAGACGGAGTTGTGTTCCGTCCGGCGTGCCGATCCCGTGGTAGGTGATCATCCGTTCGGTGATCGCCTGGCGGGTCGCCCGCAGCCATCTCTCCCACTGGGTGGGGTCGGCTGGCGGGCGTTCGACGGGCAGTAGCGGCCTGCGGCAGATCTGACAGCGGCCGTTCTGCGCGTTGAGCAGGCGCAAGGTGGCGCGGTTGACCAGCGAAGGTGCGCTTCTGCGCCGTCGATCGGCCCAGTACTCGGTCAGGTCGGGGTCGTCCGGGGACGCCCCGTTCTGGACCATCTGGTGTCGGAGGATGCTCGTCCAGGCGAATTTCAGCAGGTAGGCGCCGCTGTGGCGGTCGCCGAACACCCACTGGTCCTGCCGGGACTTGTTGAACCGGCCGAAGTAGCGGGCGGTGACCCAGTGCCTCGACTTGTTCGGGTGGGCGCGGGTGGCCCACTTGTAGACGAGCTTCCACATGTAGTCGTCCAGGGAGGCGAAGACCTCGCTGGAGACCACGTTCCGGTAGTAGGCCGCCCAACCCCGGATGATCGGGTTGAGCCGGTGCAGCACCGCCGCCGCGTTGGCCCCGTTCTGGGCGCGCATTTCGGTGCCGAGCCTTTGCCGGATCCGTTTGACGGCCTCGCGGCTGGGTTTGATCAGCAGCTTGCCGTGATAGCGGCGGACGGTGAACCCGAGAAAGTCGAAGCCCTGTTCGAGGTGGACGATGCGCGTCTTGTCCTCGTTGAAGGCCAGACCCCGGGGCGCCAGCCACTGGGCGAGCCGTTCCTTGACCCGTTCGGCCTGTTCCCGCGAGTGGCACAGGGCGACAAGATCGTCGGCGTATCGAACCAGCAGCGGGGAGCCCGGCATCGTGTCGCCAGCGCGGCGGCCCGTCTGCCGGTACTGCACTCCCGCGGCCGTCTCCATTCCATGCAGGGCGATGTTCAAGAGGACAGGGCTGATCACGCCGCCTTGGGGAGTTCCCTCCCCGGTCGGGGTGAGCTCGCCGTCCTCGACCACGCCGGCCTTCAGCCACCGCTCGACCGTTCCCCGGGCGGGGAAGGAGCCGAGCTGGGCGAGAAGGTGGGCGTGGTCGATCCGGTCGAACGCCGCCACCAGGTCCGCGTCGAGCGCCCACCGACGCAGGGCGCTCTTGCCCTTGGCCGTCCAGTAGATCGCCGCGATCGCGTCCTGGCAGCTGCGGCCGGGTCGAAAGCCGTACGACTTCGGCTCGAACCGCGCTTCCCACTCGGGTTCCAGTGCCTGTGAGACGCGGGCTTGCTGCACCCGGTCCACGATCACGGGAATGCCGAGCGGGCGCCTCTTTCCACCTGCTTTGGGGATGTACACGCGCTTGACGGGTCGGGCCTGCCACGGGCCGGTGCAGTGCTGGACCCAGTGGGCCAGTTCCGCCTTGCCCCGGGAGGTCAGTACGACCTGCCCGTCGACGCCCGCCGTCTTGCGCCCCGCGTTGATCTCCGTGACCCGCCGCACGCTCACCAGCGTGCTGGCTCGGGAACGGAGCATCAGTTTCTGCAAGTTGCGGACCTTCTTGAGGTCCCTTGCCTGCGACGCCGTGAAGATCCGCTGTCGAAGACGCCGTACGCTCTCCTCTTCGGCACGCCAGTCGATGGCGTCCCAGTCGGGGAGAGTGTCCTCCGGTCCGTTCACCGCGCGGACCGGCGGCGTCGCAACAGCAGTCGCCTCGGTCCTCATGGTGTCCAACTTGCCCTTCGGTTCCGGAATCCTTGATCAGTCACGTTCCTCACGGGCTCACCCGGCCCACGTCAGCTCCCTTTCGGGATCGGGCAGTTGCCCGTATCCGGTCAGTTGTGCGGGGCTCGGCGGAGGAGCCGATGGTCCGCCCCGGTTTCCTGCTGCCTTTCGGCGCACCGGCGTTGGCTTCTTGGGCCGTCCTGCTCCCGCTGGGGAGTTGGGCCTTCCTTGCGGTCGGCTGACCAGGCGACAAGTCGCATGGACCCCAACGGGGTTGTCACGTTCCACACGTATGAGATGCGACCGGGGTGGGCGCCCTCATTACCCCGGGACGGTGGTGTCCTCCCGGCCGACTCAGAGTCTGCGACCGGCACCTGCCGCTTCTCAGCGGCCAGTCCTGCACCCCACCACTGCATTCCACCTGCGGGGCTTGCCATCACGAGGCATCGTCGAGGGTTCATTCACATTCACCCGTCCGATCTTCTCCTTGCCTGTGACCTCCGAGTGGAGCGGAGGCCCTTGGGCTTCTTCCCGGAGCTTCGCACCCCGCCGTTACCAGCGACGCACGTCCGGGCGGAGACAGGCCATGGACACTGGCCCGGGGCTACGTCCTCGGCATCACACCGACCCTCCTTCCGACGAGCCCACTCACTACGTGCGACTTCGTGTCGCACCCATGACCTGGCAGTTGCGCACGTCGCCGGTGGCTCCGCAGTGCTGCCGGGCGACCCCGACGGACTTGGTCCCCTTCTTCTGTACCTGGGTGTCGTCCAGGACCAGCGACGCGGCCTGATCGCCCAGATGCTCGGCCACGTACGCCCGCAGTTCGGCCAGCAGCGCGTCTGCTGACCACGAGGCCGCGTTGAGGAACTTCCGGATCCGCGAAGGCGTGACATGGCCCGCCCGTGCGGCCATCGTCCACGCGTTCTTCCGACGCAAGTCCGACAGCAGACCCTCGACCAGGTCTGCGAACACCTCCCGGGGCTCCGGCCGCGCGAACAGATGGTCGAGCCCACCCAGCAGAACACCTAACTGCTGGGCCCACTAGCCGAAATGCTCCTCCGTCACATCCACCAGGATGACCGCTCAACGACAGAACCGATCAGCAGTCACATGATCTTCCGCTGTAGTACCTGCATCGACCAGATTGTGAATCAGCGGAGCCGGACCAGATCACCTGAGATTTCCAGCGGCCCGGCGTCTCAACTGATCTGGCCGTCGCAGATCAAAGCCCTACCCACAGACCAGATCCTTTGAGGCGGGACACGAGCGTGAATGCTTACGCGGGGCAAGAGTGTGGAGGTTGGGAAGATCGTCCTGCCGGACGGCGTCGAGCCACTCCGGCAGGTGCTCACCCTGGTGTTTGGTGAGCACCTGTGGCCTCTTGTGAGTCCGAAGACGTCCAGCAGCCGTTCAGCCCAACAGAAGCGCGGAAACGACGATGTTGGCCAGGTTCATCGCGAATAGAGTCGTCTTGTATGGCGTCAGAAGGTTGAGTCGGGTGACTCGGGTGCCAAAGCGACGAAGAGCTCCGCGGGGCGGCGGCAGATCGTCTGGATTATTGCGAAGCGCTGCGCCGGCGAGCTTCGTGGAAAGGAGGATCAAGGCCCAGATGGAAAGGGCCAGGAAGATCGCTAGGGGAACGCAGAGCCAGGCCTTCTTTTCTGCAACGCACACGCCGCCGACCACAATGATCGCAATGGCAGTGGACGCCAGCCCAGTAAGGACGGCTGCGGCATCGCCGGCGAGAGCGCAGATCGTCGCGATGAGCGGTATGACGACCTTCCGGCGTTGCTCTAGCGGGGGGAGGTCCAGCTCGCCCTCCTTGTCCTTCTCGGCCTCCTTGGAGAGAAGCTTGCTCCCGGAGCCGTCAAAGCTCCGCCCAACCACCTCGGTGAGCGCAAGCTGCACGAACGATGCGGCGGCCACAGCGATGCCCACGGCTCCGATGTGCATCGGATCACCCGACGTCGATGACAGTGTCGCAGTGCCGGGAGAACCGCTTGGGCGGCGGACTGCCTAGCGTTCCGCTGGTGTCGAGGTAGTCCGACCAGTCGGCGTCGGTCGAGATCTGATGACTGCCGTTGATCCCCGGCTGTTTCTTGAGATCGAAGGGTTCGCATCGGTGTCCCTGCGGACGAATCATCGCCCCGTTAGCAGCCGTGCCGCTTATCTGAAGCGAAGGGGCTGGCGGTGCCGACACGTCCACTCGGATGTGCACGTCGTACAAATTCGTCTGACGCCAGTTGGCCAGGGTGACCTTGTGCTTGCCGTCCGAGCTCGTGAGTCGGTCCGGTGATGTCTCGGCAATCAGGTTGACCTGAAGGCGATTATCCGAGGCCTGCATTTTCGTCGCTCACAATCCACATCGACGACATCTCGTAGGCGAGTCTGCCCACCTCGGCTGGATCTTCGTTGGATACGAAGAACTGGTTGTCGTCGAACAAACTCAGGTGTACCTGCTTGTCTGACTCGAAGAGCAGGCCGATGGACGAAAAATCGACCACCTGCAGCACCCATGGTGACACGGGCTGGCGGAACTGAGTAATCCTGGATGTAGTCTCCGAATCCTCGCGGAAGCTTGTCACCTGCACCTTTCTGATGAAGGAGGCGATGGATTTGCTGCTCAGTCTTATTCTTATCGCGCCAAGGGAGACGCCGCCCTCGGGTGCACGTTTTTCCAGTCGCGCCATGAAACTGGCGGTGTCCACAGGATCCGGCGAGGCCACCCCGATGACGCGCTGAGATCCGTTCGCGGTGTGGCAATCGACTTCGTACACGGCCACTGTGTGGGTAGCCTCGCCCGGGACGGTCCGCCATGGGGTTTCCAGCTCCCCTGGGGAGTCCTTGCGATCGCTGAGCCAGACCCGTCCCCAGTCGTAAGTCCGTGGGGCGCTTGTGACTTCCGGAAAGCTGCCTACAACATCGAGATTCCAGTTCCCGATGGCAGCAGCCCAGCGTGTATGGACGTGAAGCATGCCCACTCACCCGTGCTCTCTGAGTTGGCCGTTTCCCATCTTCAGGTTAGGTCTGCCCTGCTGTCGTGCGCGACCCGGCCTGACAGCGGCCACCAGGAATGGTTCTGATCCACTCTCTGCCACGAGTCGGCTGAACGCGGCGGCCAGTTCGTGGCGCCAGGGCCAGACGGCTGCGATCCGCAGGTACAGGCGACGGGCTCCGCTGGTGATCCGGGCGCTGCGTGCAGGATCCGGTAGCGGAGCTTCTTGGGCTCAGCGGTGGGGAATCCGCCCTCCAGTAGCAGGGTCCTGGCCCGGGCGAGCAGGTCGATGGCGGTCAGGGACAGCTCCAGCCAGGCCTGGTTGATGGCGAAGTGGCGGGAGGGGAAGCGGCCGAAGCGGGTGGTCTTGCCGCAGCGGATGTGGTCCTCGACCCTGCCGTGGGCCCGCTGGAGGGCCTCCAGATACTGGATCGAGCCGCCTGCGGCGATGGGCGTGTTGGTGAGGAATGCCTAGTGGCGCATGCCCTCGTCTGGTCGAACAGAGAGAGCTGCACGCCGGGGTAGGGCTGTTCGCGGCGCATGACGATGCGGGTGCCGCCTGGGTGGCCGGCGAGGTCGACCAGGCCGGTCCGTTCGGCGACTTCGGCGCCGACGCGCAGGGAACCGTCCTGTTCCAGGGCCGGGCGCCAGACACGGTCAGGCAGAGCGCGGATGCAGGCAGAGCGCGGATGCAGGCAGAGCGCGGATGACGGTGCGGACCTGGTCTGTGACGGTGTGTCCGACGGAGAAGGACGTGTGGGTCCCGCGTTTTCGCAGGGCACGTATGTGGGCGAGGAAGGCCTTGGTCTCGCACGCGCTGTCGGCGCAGATGAGAATGGGTGTGCCGTGTCGGTGGGCGTCGGGGATCTGGGCGAGGGCCCGGTCCTGGATTGCGACGAGCGAGCGATCCCCGCGCTTCTGCCGTACCGTTGGAAGTGATTTGCCCCCGTCTGTCGTCCGTCTGGAAGATCGGGACGGCCCCTCAAGGTTCACAGCCTCCTGCCTACGACAAGGGTTTGATGCACGCTGAGTGCAGTGACTCACGATTCGGGCGAGACCATGAGTACTTCAAATTTTCCAAAATTTGATGAGCAACGCTACTTGGATGAGGAAGACAGTGTTCCCTCCCCGGACTTCCGGTCAGCCTTCCAAAATGACCGTGACAGGATCTTGTACTCCTCGGCTTTTCGTCGCCTAGCTGGAGTTACTCAGGTCGCGGCGGTGCGTGAGCACCACCTCCTGCATAATCGCCTCACTCACAGCCTCAAAGTCGCCCAGATCGGGCGAAGGATGGCCCAGCAGCTGGTGAATGACCATGACCTGTTCGGCATAGAAGATAAGTCCTGGCTGGCGGACATCGTGGAGGCTGCAGGGTTGGCCCACGATATCGGGCACCCGCCTTTTGGTCACATTGCCGAGGCAGTCCTGCAAGAGGAATTAGCGTCATTTGGAGCCAGCTTTGAGGGGAATGCCCAGTCTTTCCGTCTCGTAACCCGGCTCGCCTCGCGCAAGAATGGCATGGACGGGTTGAACCTCACCCGAGCCACCTTGAATGCGATGCTGAAATATCCCCAGTACAAGCATGAAGTATCGGATGGTAGAAGTAGCCACGAGTGGCATAATAGGGGCTACGGTGTCAAGTGGGGCGTGTACAAGAGCGAGCGGGAGTGGTTTGAGTTCGCTCGCCTCAGCCCGCCGGCGGCGACGTCTCGCGACTCCGACCCGAAGGTCCGCTCAACTGCGGCGGCCCTGGTAGATTGGGCAGACGATGTATCCTATGCCATCCATGACGTTGCCGACTATTTTCGAGCGGGACTGATTCCTCTCGATATTATCCACCTTGAGAGTCATCTTCCTTCGAAAGGTCAGATGACACGGCGTGCGAGGTTCATTGAATTTGCCAAGAAGGAGCTAGGCAACAGATACAGCCAGTTCGATCCGGATCGCTTTGAGGATCAGTATGATCGACTCGTTGCCGATCTCAAGCTTGAGGAACCATGGTCGGACACGAGGGACGACCGGTATGAGCTTAACAGCGTCCAGCGAAAGCTTCACCAGCTGTTCTGCACTGGCGTGCGAGGGCTGGATCATCCCCCATATGTCGAGGTGGACATCGACCACCAGTATCAAGTAGAAGCATTGAAGCAATTCACTTGGTATTACGTAATCAAGCAGCCGAGTCTTTCTGTGGCCCAGAAGGGTCAAAGTGCGATCATCAAGTCCCTACTGGCCGAACTGATGGCAATGCTGGAAAAGTATGAACCCGCCTCGAAGTTCACCAGTCAAATTCCAAACTATCTTCGCAATCGATATGAAAGCGTCCTTGAGTTTGCTGCTCACAATCCAGGCGTGATGGCCACAGAAGAGTATTGCCGAGCCCGCACGGTTTGCGACTACCTCTGCGCCTTGACCGAGGATCAGACGATCGACCTGTACGAGAGGATCACGGGATACAGCGTCTCCCGTGGCTCGATCTTCGGCGCCTGGTTCCACTAGTACTACAGGGGCAGATCTTGCTTATCTGATCGGTTTGGATCGCTCGGGCGGAGGTGCGCGGGGAGGGGGTCGCCGCGTCGCTGGTAGTGGCTAGTGGCTAGTGGCTAGTGGCGGCTGCGGTCTGGTGTTCGGTTCGCCAGTGGTGCTGGCGCAGGAGTTCCTGGTCACTGTGGTGGACGGCCAGGCCGGTGAGGGTCAGGAGTCCGGCCAGTGCGGTGACGGTCAGTCGGATCATCGGACCGGTCTTGCCTGGACTGTCCTGGCACATGGTCACATCAGGTGCCGACGGGGGTGGGTCCTGGGGTGCGGGCGGGTCGGCGCCATGGTGGGTGTGGGCCGGTTCCTCGCACGGGAGTGCGGGCGGGGAGTTCAGGTGGTGGGCACGTTGGACGGCCAGGAAGGCGTGGGCGAGCATCGTGCAGGTGATGCTGCGGTGCCACGGGGTCCACTTGCGGACCTGTCCTCGGTGTTTCATGGGTGGCCTGAAGCTTGGTGACGCTGTGTGAGGTAATGAAAGAAGGTGCCGCCCGACCTGCGATGATCTGGCTTGTCTAGGGCTTGATCAACGTGAAGGCGGGGGCACCTCTTCGGTGCACGATACAGAGTGGTGCAAGGGCCTGGCCATGTCGGCCGACGGCCGGGGGCAGGTCGGGCACGTCGGCGGGGTGCACTTGCGGCTGCTGGCCGAGCGGACGGGGGTTCTCTGGGAGGTTCTCCGGCGACCACGGTGTCGATGCTTCAGTTGAGAGAACGCCACGACGATTTGTATCGCGGTCGGTCGTGCCGTATCAGCCAAGGGCGGTCCAGCCAGGGGCGGCTGAGGTTCGCGTTGATCAAGGTGATCATCGCATCGTCGGCTTTCTTTGTCTCTTGGGTCTTGTAAGCCGCAACGAGTTGACCGAGTGCGCGCAATGCATTCTTGCGGACGTGTTTCCGAGGGTGGCCGGCGGCCACCACGTGCAGCCGTTCACAGGCCTCGATGTACTTCGCGGTGAGGTTGGCGTGCGGGTCGTCGCGGATGGAGTCCAGGAGCAGGAGCGCAGGGCCGAATGCCTCAGCGTCGTTCCACTGTCGGCCGCGGAGCAATTGGTGATGGGCCGTGACGGCCGTGATCGATCCGCCGACTAGTACACCGAGTACGCCGCTGGCGAGGCTGCTCCAATCCATCACAGCTCCCATCAGACCGGTCCGCCGGGTTGCCATTGCGATCTTCGCTGACCGGGTAGCGCCGCAGTGTTCGACCATGGTTACACGGAGTGCCTTACCAGGGTGGTCGGCGCGCGGGTCGGCGGACGCCAGCCGCCGGGCGGGCTGCCCTCCGCTGGTCCTTCCTCTGCCGACCGATCGGGGGCGGAGAAGGCGGCCAGGAGAAGGCTCGATGACCTGTGGTGGGAGGTCCGCCTCGTCCATGAGGAGAGCGGTACCCGAAGTGGCAGCGGGAGTAGATGGCCTGCGTGGGTGTGATCCAGGTGGACGCCGATGCCCGCCTGGACCGGCCGTGCCGGGTACTGATGGTCGTCAAGGGCGGCCAGTGCCGCGCCCCGCTCGCGGCCGCCGTCCTGCAGCCAGAGGTGGAGGAGGTGCTGTCACGTTGGCTGCTGAGGGATGATCTCCCGCGGGTACCGGCTGGTACTGGTCCAGACCGGTGAGTTGTTTTCCCTGCTCGTTGTCCTCTTCGATCTTCCAGCGGATCCCGGCCTGGCCGATTGCCACGCTCGCGGGAGTCCCGACGGGGGCGTGGACGAGGAAGTAGGCGTACTCGTAGTCGTAGCGTCCGCCGGCGAGCTTCTTCTTGTGCGTGGAGTGGCGGATCAGCAGTTGGTGTTCGAAGCCGTCGGCCGGTTCCTGCCCGGTGACCTTGACCCCGAACAGGGTCCAGTCGTAGTACCGCAGGCCCTTGGATCCCTCTCCGCAGGAGCGGCGTTCCCACTGGTCACGGCATTTCGCGTAGGGCAGCAGGTGGTCGGCACGCTTGATCTGCCGCCGGCCGGGGGCGGGCTTGCCGGGCGGGCCGGTGAGCGGCTGGCTGACTGGGACCGCGAGCACGTAGTTCGCGGCTCCGCGCTGATCGCCTTGACGGTAAATATGTAGCTCTGCACAACGTGGGTCAATACGAAGTCCCCCTCCCGGTCGTCATAGAGTCGTAGCCTTCCGGAGTGGCTCTCGTGCAACACCCGGAAGTCCTCACCCGGCTCATCGGGCCGCAGAGTGCCCGACCAGGCCGTCTGCTCGTGGGGGGCCCGCAGCGAGGACGGTTGCCGGGCCCCCGTAGGTGGATGTGTCCATGGAAGCAGTCTGCCGCCCGGCGGCTATGGCTTCGCTCCGAGCGGTCGGCCCGGTGCCCATCCTTGGCCTCACGTGATCGCGAACTGGACATCCCGCGACTGTGCCGAGGTCATGGGACAGGCGAGCGGTGGTCCTGTGTCATCCAATCTGGTCCGTCGAGCTCCCCGACACTGCTGCGTCCCTACGTCTATGCAGGCCAGCTGCCGTCTGCCGGCGTCGCTGTACTTCGCCGACCAACTGAGTGGCACGGCGGGACAGATCGACCAGATTGAGTGTCAAGCGACCCGACTGGATGGCATAGGACAGTGGCGTGTCGCATTCAGAGAAATCGCCTGGATGGGGCCGTTAGTTCGGAGCACCTGTCCTCCGTCCCTGTGAATGGTCCCGGTGGTGCTGGGCGCGCGGCGGGAGCGGGCCGTACACCGGTACTTGAGAGATCAGTACCGGGTCCTTCGTGGGCCTGCGGACACCAGGGAGATACAGCGATGGCAGACATGACCGCCGAAATCGGAGCCTGTCGAGCGCTTCGTGTCTTGGTGGTGATCGCGTGCCTGGCCGTTCTGACGGCATGCGGTCCGACGTTGAGGAGTCGTACCGGCCCCGGTGGGTCGGCGTCGCCGGCGACACCGGTGGGAACGGTCGAGGTGGTTCCCATGCCGATTCCGGTTCCCTGGCCGACACCTGAGCAATCGACAACTCGGTGATGAACAGGGCTGCTTGGGTTTCTTACCGAGCTTGCGAGGCGGACGAACAGCCCCAGGGGCACCCGCTACTTCGGAAGCTTGTCGGACTTTGCACTCTTCCGTGTGAAAACAGTCGATATCCGCATCTTTTTCGTGATGAATGTCGTCATACACCGGTACTGGGGCGCGGCGCCGGATTCTTCGTGGTCCAGGTGATGAGCGGGAGGCGAGGCAATGGTGGAGTCGACTCGGCTATGTGGCGGCAGGGGGATCGTGGCCTGGACGGTGAGCCTGGCGTGCCTGACGGGGTTGGCTGGCTGTACGAGCGGAGCCTCACCGAGCGTGGAGGCTACATCGAAGGCATCCGCCTCGATCTTCGGTACCGCTAGCCCTGCGCCGACTGTCTCAGGCTCTGCTTCGGCCGCGTCGGCTCCTTCGTGGTCGGGCGTGCCAGCACCCCCGGAGGCCCTCGCCGCGTATGACGCCATGTGGGAGGACATCATGGCTGTCTCGGAGACGTCCGACTACAAGAACCCGCGTCTCGCGCAGCACATGCTCGGCCAGCCGTTGAGCTTCTGGACCGAGAACGTGGCACGGGATCAAACCCGTGGCTGGGTCGGACGTGGACGGCTCACCTGGAAGGCGAAGGTGACATCGGTGACCCCGGCTGCGGCGCCGGACCGGGTGGAGGTCGCCGACTGCCTCGACAGTACCAACTGGGTCAACGTCACGACGGACGGCAAGCCGGCCAAGGACACGCCGGGCGGTCGACACCGCTCGGCCTCTGCCATCACCAGGGCTGCGGACGGATCGTGGCGGGTCAGCCAGCAGCTCGTCGGGGAGGTTGGTACGTGCTGACCGGTCGACGGGCTTGGCAGTTGATGATTGCCGAGGTAGTCCTTGCCGTCGTCATGGCTGGTCCGGCGTTGGCCGACAAGGAGGTGCCGACCGGCAGCACCACGTGCGGGATTTCCAGTTGTGACCTCGCGGCTGCGCTGCAGGGTACTCAGGAATCGGGGCCTCCGGGTTCGGGTGCTCACCCGCCACCCGGCTCAAGTGCTGGTACCGCAGCGACGCCCGTGTGCAAGCCGGTCACGTTGTCGGCTGTCGAACAACTCCCGACCGGAGAGCGAGGCCAGTGGTATTGGCTGGACTGCGGTGGAACTCTTCCGCACGGCTCGTTCGGGGAGACGGGAATCCCCGGTACTCCGCTGTGGGCATCCCTTACCGACGAGAAGGATGCTGCACCGGCGGTCGATCCAAAGGTGTTGGCGGAGCAAGCCGTGTCCCAACTGGCCTTGCCAAAGCCAGTGGTGAGGATGTCACCGGTGGAGACGGCCCGTCAGGTGGTCAGGGTGCCGTCGTGGCTGTGGGTCGAGCAGGCCGGTTGGGCCCCGGTGCGGTCGACAGTGGCGGTTACCGGGGTTGAGGTGACGGCAGAGGCGAGGCCCTCCTCGGTGACCTGGGATCTGGGAGACGGCGCGACGGCGGTGGTGTGTCGGGGGCCGGGGACACCGTACGGGCCGGACTCCGATCCGTATGCGGCTTCTCCGGATTGCGGGCACACCTTTGAGCGGCCGTCGGTCGGGGAGGCGGGCGGGGTGTTCCAGGCGGTGGTGACGGCGCACTGGTCGGTGACGTGGTCGGGGGCCGGACAGGGCGGGGCGTTCCCGGATCTGACGACGAGGACGGTGCTGCCGGTGAAGGTGGTGGAGGTCCAGTCGCTGGTGGTTGCAGGTAGTGGCCGCTGAGGCCGTGTGAACGGTGTCGGTCGAGATCATCTGAGGAGTGGTGCGTTGATGCTGACCTTGAAGGTTCCCTCCGCGCGGTCACGGCGCGATCGGCCTGGTTCGGAGCTGACCAAAGCGGTTGCGGGGGAGGAGGTACGCATCGCGGCGGTCAAGCGTCGGGGTCGGCGGCGGATGCTGACGGGGCTGTCGGTCATGGCGGTGTGTGCGCTGCTGTTCGGCGTGATGGCGATCGCTACGGGGCATCGGAGTCACGTGCTCGCGCTGGCCAGGCCGGTGACGGCAGGCCAGGTGCTGACGGCCGCTGATGTGAAGCCGGTGCTGGTCTCCGCCGAGGGCGGGACCGCGGTGATCGCGGCAGGGCGCCAGGACTTGGTGGTGGGGCAGAAGGTGAACGCGACGCTTCCGGCGGGCCTGCTGCTGTCGCAGGACCTGCTGGGCCAGGGGCCCACGCCGGCGGGGTCGGCGGTGGTGACGCTGGCGCTCAAGGAAGGCAGGTATCCGCCAACTCTCGGTCCCGGTGACCGGGTGGCTGTGTACGAGGCCCGCCCAGCAGCCGCTGCCGGTGGTACCGGGGCGAGCCCTGTCGCAGCGGAGCCCGTGACCGCGATGACGCTGGACGTTCGCCCGGGCGGCGGCTCAACGGGCGGCGCGGTGGTGATGCTGCGGGTCGCGGCCGACCAGGCCGGGCGGCTGGTGGCTGACCAGGAGCCCGCAGTGGTGCTGCTCGGCGCCGATCCGGCAGGGGGCGCGCGCTGATGGCCCTGATCGTGGTGGGTTCGGCGAAGGGCGCACCCGGTGCGAGCACCCTCGCTCTGGCGCTGGCAGCTGCCTGGCCGGGCGGGGTTCGCCCGCTGGTGGTAGAGGCGGACGCGGCCGGTGGTGACGCGCTGCTGCGCTTCGGGATGCGCGAGAGTCCGGGGCTGGTGAGTCTGGCAGCCGGCTCTCGCCGTGCCGGCGTGACGACGGCGTCGCTGCGTGAGCATGCTCAGCGGCTGCCCGGAGGTGTCGAGATGGTGATCGCCCCGGCGGAGGCCGGGCAGTGCGCGGCCACGCTGGACGCGCTGGCCCCGGTATGGGTGGAGGCGGAGCTCGACGGAGCCGTGGTGCTGGCGGACTGCGGCCGACTGCCCCTCGGTGCCAGTGCGACGACAGCGCTGCTGGGCATCGCGGACGCGCTGATTCTGGTCAGCGGCGGTTCGGTGGAGGCGCTCGCGCACACGGCGGAGACCGCGGACCGGCTGCGGCCCAGCATCCATTTCCTGGTGGTCGCGGTTGTGGGCCGGTGCGCGTGGCCGGCGAGAGAGGTGGAGACGGCTCTGGGAGCCGACGCGTGCGTGATGCTGCCGTACGACCCCGCCAGTGGGGCTCTGCTGCGCGGCGCGCCCATGCCAAGACGCCGTTGGCCGGCCAAGGCCCGCCATCCCTTGATGGACGCGGCACGGGGTCTCGCCATGGAGTTGGAACGACAGCTCCCCGAGAACCTTGCGCCCGATGAGAATCCGCAGCCAGCGGCAGCCTCTGCCGCCGAGCGGGCCGACCTGGCATCCGCACTGGGAGGCGAGCGCCGATGACCACCACCCCGCAACACATTCCCGCGATGGTCGCGGGCCATGGAAGTGCCTCGGGTGCAGGGGAGTTGAGCGAGGCGCTGCGGGCCGAGGTCGCGCAGCTCCTCGTCGCAGAGGCCCAGCGGCGCGAGGACGCAGGCCTGCGTCCCATGTCAGGCCATGAGCGCCGGGCGGTGGGTGAGCGGCTTCTCAGCGAGGCGATGGACCGCCACACCGCTCGGCTCCTGGGCCAGGCCCGGCAGGCCCTGGACACGGACGCCGAAACGCGGACACTGCGTGCCGCGCACGACGCGCTGTTCGGTCTGGGCGGGCTGCAGGGGCTGCTGGACGACGAAGGCGTGGAGAACATCGACGCGAACGGCTGCGACGCCGTCTTCGTCCGCTACGCCGACGGCCGCAAAGAGCAGGTCGCACCGATCGCCACCTCGGACGGCGAGCTGGTCGAGCTGATCCGCACGGTCGCCGCGCGCGGGGGCGCGGAGGAGCGCCGGTTCGACCGCGCGCTACCGCGCTTGAACGTGCAGCTCCCGGACGGCTCTCGGATGTTCGCCGTAATGGCCGTCTCCGGCCGGGTCTCCCTTTCCATCCGCCGCCACCGGTATCCCCGAGCGACGCTGCCGCAGCTGCGACGCCTGGGGGCGTTCGACGCTGAACTGGAGGCATTGCTGCGGGCGTTGGTGCTGGCGCGGAAGAACGTCATCGTCGCCGGGGGCACGAACGTCGGCAAGACGACGCTGCTGCGCGCCCTGGCCTCGGAGATTCCGGCCGCGGAGCGGTTGGTGACGATCGAGGACACCTTCGAACTCGGCCTGCACCTGGACGGCCTGCACCCGGACGTGGTTCCGATGCAGGCCCGCGAGGCGAACATCGAGGGCGAGGGCGCGATCGACCAGGCGGAACTGGTCCGCTGGGGCCTGCGCATGGCCCCGGACCGGGTGATCGTCGGCGAGATCCGGGGAGCGGAGGTCGTGCCGATGTGCAACGCCATGTCGCAGGGCAACGACGGCTCCCTCTCCACGATCCATGCCTCCACCTCGCGCGGGGTGTTCACCAAGCTCGCCGCCTACGCCGTCCAGGCACCTGAACGTCTCAGCCTGGAGGCCACGAACCTGCTGGTCGCCTCCGCTGTGCACTTCGTCATCCACCTCACCCGCGACACGGCCGGGCGCCGGGCCGTCTCCTCGATCCGCGAGATCATCGACGCCCACGGCGGCCAGCTCATCTCCAACGAGGTCTACCGACCCGGGCCCGACCGCCGGGCGCAGCCCGCCGCCCCGCTGCGCACGTCGACGCTGGAGGACCTCACCGCGGTCGGCTACCAGCCGCCCGCGCTGACCGGCGGGTGGTCGTCATGAGTGCCCCGCTGCTGGCGGTGCTGGTCCTCGGCGCCGGGTTCGGTGCGGGGGCGTGGCTGCTCCATGCCGGGCTGCGGCCGACCGAACCAACGGAGCGTCAAGAAGGCCAGATCGCCAGGTGGTGGCGTACACACCGGCCACCGCGCCCCGGTCGACGGCTCGCGACCACGGCCCTGGCCGCGCTTCTTGCGCTGGTGGCCACCGGCTGGCCGCTGGCGGCGCCGCTCGCCGCCCTCGCCAGCTGGTCACTGCCGGGGCTGCTCGGCCGGGACAAGGGCCACGAGCAGGCGATCGCCCGGATCGAGGCCATCGCCACTTGGACCGAGCAGCTGCGCGACACCCTCGCCGCTGCCGCAGGCCTGGAGCAGGCTCTGCTCGCCACCGCCACAACTGCCCCGGCGGCGGTACGGCCGCAGATCACCGCGTGCGCGGAGCGCGTCGCACGCGGACAACGCCTGCCCGACGCCTTGCGGCAGATGGGACACGACCTCGCGGATCCGCTCGGCGACCTGGTCGTCATCGCGCTGATCAGCGCCTCCGGCCGCCAGGCCGGACGGCTCGGCGACCTCCTCGCGGGGCTGGCGGCGTCGGCGCGCGAGCAGGCCCTGATGCGCACCCGCACCGCTTCCTCCCGCGCCCGCATCCGCACCTCCGTGCGCATCGTGGTGGGCACCACCCTCGCCATGGCTGTCGGCCTGATCGTCCTCAACCGCCCCTACCTGCAACCCTTCGACACCGCCACCGGACAACTCGTCCTCCTGCTGGTCGGCGCGCTCTTCGCGGGCTCGTTCGGCTGGCTGCGCCGCATCGCCACCTTCACCGAGCCAGCCCGCCTGCTCGCCGACCCGACGACGGAGCCTCTCGCGTGATCTACCTCCTGATCGGGGCCGGGTTCGGCGCGGGGGCCTGGTGGTGCTGGCTCGGCTGGCACCCGTCCGTCCCCGCCCTCGCCCAAGCCCTCACACCCACCCCACCCGCGCCGAAGCCTTCCGCGCGCACCACGGATGCCGGCGGCTGGTCGGCGCGTCTCGGCGCACGGATGGTTCCGCTGCTGGTGCTCTGCCACCTGCCGGGAAAGAAGACCGTGAGTGACCTGCGCACGCTGGCCGTCCCGGTCGAGCGGCACCTGGCGGAGAAGGCGACCTCGGCGCTGGCCGGACTGCTCATTCCCTGGCTGTTCACCGCCCTGGTCGCCATGGCGGGCCTGGACTGTTCTCCCGCGCTGCCTGCCTGGGGCTCGGTGGCCCTGGCGGGCTTGCTGTCCGTCGTGCCCGATCTGTCGCTGCGTCAGCGAGCCGCCCGCTACCGGGCGGAGGTCCGCCACGCCCTGTCCACGTTCCTGGACCTGACCGTCGTGGCCCTGTCCGGTGGCGCCGGCGTGGAGCAGGCACTGACGGACGCGGCGGGCGCGGGCCAGGGCCCTGCGTTCACCGCGTTCCGCCGGGCCCTGGGGGAGGCGGAGGTCACCCGCACTCCGCCCTGGACGCCGCTGGGCGAACTGGGGGAGCGCCTGGCGGTGGCGGAACTGACGGAACTCGCCGCCACCACCGCACTTGCAGGCCACGAGGGCGCCAAGGTCAAGGCCTCACTGACCAGCAAGGCCGCCACGCTGCGCGGCCACCTGCTCGCCGAGGCGGAAGCCGACGCCGCCTCCGCCACCGAGCGCATGAGCCTGCCGGTGGTCACCCTCTTCGCCGGGTTCCTCCTCTTCATTGGCTACCCGGCCCTCTCCCACGCCCTCGCCGGCCTCTGAAACGTCCGTGGGTTCGTCGAAACCGAGAATCCAATTCCGGCAGTCCCTTCAACTTCCCTCTCCCGTAAGGAGCCCGCTGATGCGCCCCACCCTCACCCAGGCCCGCGCCGTCGTCCGCACCGCCCGACGCCGCTTCGCCGCTCATCTCGCAGAGGTCAGCGCCAAGCGCAGGGCCAACCCCGACGGCGGCTACACGACCGAGACCGTCATCATCACCGCGCTGCTCGTCGCCTGCGGCATCGCGGCTCTCGGCATCCTCGCCACGAAGGTCCTCGACAAGGCCAACGCCCTCAACTTCTAGGACACCGGAATGCCCCGCATCCGACGACCCCCCGCCGCTGAGCGGGACCGGGGAGCGGCCAGCGCTGAACTCGCCATCGCCACCCCGCTGCTGCTGCTCATGCTGCTGGCGATCGTGCAGTTCGCGCTGGCCGTCCACGCCCACCACATCGCCCAGGCCGCCGCGTCCCGGGCCCTGGCCACCGCCCGGGCCGAGCGGGCCACGGCCCAAGCCGGGCAGGCGGACGGCCAGGCGCTGCTCCGGGCGGTCGGCTCCGCGACGCTGACCGGCCCGCAACTGACGGTACGCCGAACTGTCACCCAGGCGAGCGTCGAGGTGAGCGGTGGTGTCGTGAAGGTCCTGCCGTTCCTCGACCTGCACGTCAGCGCGCACGCCACCGGCCCCGTTGAACATCTCACAGGGCCCGACCACTGACATCCATCCGCCCATCCGCGAACGGAGGAGAACGCGTGCCCGACCGTTTGGGGCGTGGCGGCGACGAGGGCTCGGTGTCCGCCGAGATGGCCCTCATCGCGCCACTGCTGCTGACCCTGCTCGTGTTCGCCGTCGGTGCTGGTCGGCTCGTCTCGGCCCGCCTCGACGTCGCGGACGCGGCCCACCAGGCGGCTCGCGCCGCCTCCCTGGCCCGTACACCCGCCTCCGCCACCGCAGCCGCTGAGCAGGCAGCCCGCGGCGCGCTCGACGGCACCGGGCTGGCCTGCCCGAAGTTGGCGGTCACCGCCGACACCGCCGCCTTCCACCCGGGAGGGCAGGTCAGCGTCACTCTTGCCTGCACCGCATCGTTGGCCGACCTCACCGCGCTGCCGTGGGCGGGCGACCACACCGTCACCGAGACCTTCACGGCTCCACTGGAGACCTACCGCACGACAAGTGAGCCGAAATGAACCCGAACTCCCAGCGCACGAGGCCCCGTAGTCTGGACGAGGGCTCGGTGACGGCGTTCACCGTCGTCGTCGTGATGGGCCTGCTCACCCTGCTAGGCCTGACCGTCGACGGCGGCCTGGCGCTCGCCGCGAAGGTCCGCGCCTACGGTGAAGCGCAGGAGGCCGCCCGCGACGGCGCCCGCCACCTCGACCTGAAACGGCTGCGCGAACAGCACCCGCTCACCCTGCGCACCGCCGACGCCGAACAGGCCGCCCTCGCCTACGTCCACGCGGCCGGGGCCACAGGCGAGGCGACGGCGAACAATGACAGCACGACGGTGACCGTCCACCGCACCCAGCGCACCCAACTTCTCGCCCTGATCGGCATCTCCAGCATCAACGTCAGCGCCTCCGCCACCGCGCACGCCGAAGAGGCCGACACGCCATGACCTTCCTCGAACGCCTCGGCCGGCTCCTGCGCGCCCTCGGCGCGGCCGGGGTGCTGGCCGGCCTGCTCGCGGGACTGCCTTACCTTCTCCTGCACTACGCCCAGCAGTTCCGCCCCGAGCACCTGCCCGACCTGGACGAGATCACCGTCTGGGCGAGCAACCCGCTGTCCGAGTTCCTTCTCCTGCAACTCCTGTACTGCCTCTGCTGGGTGCTGTGGGCGTATCTTCTGCTGCAGACAGCGCGGGAACTGTGCTGGCACGCCGTCCACTTCGCCGCGCTGCTGAGCGAGATCGGCCCGGACGCGGTCGCGTTCACCGCCCGCCGCACGATCGCCGGCCTGCTCGTCGGGGCGATCGTCCTGGCCATCGCGACCAGCCTGCGCAGCACACCCGCGCACCGCAGCAACGCGACTCTGGCCGACTGGAGTTCACCGATCACTGCCACCGCACCCGCCGATCCCTCCATCACCGCACCACCGACACCCAGCACCGCCCCCGCCCCGGCTGCCGCCCGCACTCAGGCGCCCGGCGCCTGCACCGTTGGGCCAGGGGACACGCTCTGGGATCTCGCGGAGCGCCATCTGGACAACCCGCTGCGGTGGAGGGAGATCTACGAACTTAACAAGATGCTGCCGCAGTCCGACGGGCGTCACCTGAGCGACCCGGACCGGGTCTACCCGGGCTGGACCATGCTCCTGCCCGGCACGCCCCAGGTCGCGATCACCAGCCCGGTACAGCCAGCCACTCCGAGCCCGCCACCTTCCACCTCGACCGTACCGCTGGCGCCCGCTCCGCCGCAGGCCGCCCCCAGCGCTGAGGCTCCTTCGCCAGCGAGCGGCACTCGCCAGACGGCCGAGCCCACTCGCGCCGCCACACCGCACGAGGCATCCGATCCGGGAATCCAGCTTCCCAGTGAGGCCGGATACTTCGCCGTGACGGTGGCCGTAGCGCTGAGCGCCGCCGCCGTGCGCCGCACCCTGCGCCGCCGACGCGACTACCGCCCTGGCGACCCGGCCAGCCAGGACCAGCCACGGCCCGAAGAGACCGCGCTGGTGGCGGCCATGCGCAGGATCACCCGGCTTCACCCGGACGCGAGCACCGACCCCGCCGGACCTCCAGTCCCGGTTGGGGACTTTCCCTTCGCCACCCGCGGTGCCCGGCAGCACGGACTGCTCGACCTGTTGACCGGGCATCAGCATCCGATGCTGACCCTGGCCGGACCCGGGGCCGACGACGCTGCCCGCGCCCTGCTTGCCAGCGCCCTGACCACTGCGGGCCGCGCCCGCCTGCTCCTGCCCCGCAGCGAGGTCACGCGCCTGGCACCAGGCCTCACCGACCGCCAGCTCGCCCCCTGCCACCTGGCCGCCGACCTGGAAGAAGCCCTCGGCGTACTGGAGGAAGAACTCCTGCGCCGTGCCCGCTTGCACCAGGACAACCCTCGCGCGGTCGACGGCCATCAGCCCGGGCCACTGGTCCTGCTCGCCCGCCACGACCCGCGTCAGCACCAGCGCCTGAGCGCGCTCCTCAAAGCCGGCCGCACCTATGACCTGGCCGCGATCCTGCTCACCGACGTGACGCTCTCCCAAGCAGACGGGCTCGCCTGCCACGTCGAGGCGAACGGCAACGCCACCACCAACGGAACACCGCCCAGCGATCGCCTGCGCATCTTCCACCTGCCCATGCGCAGCGCCGAAATCCTGCTGAGCCTCATCCCCGAAAACGACCAATCGCGACCCGGCGACCATTCACCGACCAATAATTCGACCAGCCCGGTAGTGCCCGGGCCGGACCATGGCGAGGCCTCCCCGCTCGTCGATCACATCTCTCATCCCGACGGTAGCGAGATTCCGGATAATGATTCTCAAAGGGATACATCTCCGGGGCCTGAAGCCGGAGAAGCACTCGGCGGGAATTCGAATAAGGGCGAACTCTTCTCCGAGTCGGTATTCGCTCACGCGCCGGCCCCGGTCGGCTTTGGCGCGCGGGCGGACGAGGTGAGTGGATCGGAGGGGACACCGCAGGCGGCCGCGGTCTCCGGCGGGGGAACGGTCGCCACCCTCGCCGCGCCATGCGCCGTGGCCGTGTGCCTGCTGGGTCCGCTCACCGTCACGGCGCTGGGCCAGGTGGTCACCCGGGGACTTGCCGGTTACTCGGGCGAGCTGTTTGCCTATCTCGCCAGCCACCCGGCAGGCTCGACCAAGGACGCCATCCTGGAGGCCGTCTGGCCCGAGAAGGACCCGGGCGGCAGCGGGACCGAGGCCTTCCACACCGCGAAGAAGAGCGTTCGCGGGGCCCTGCGCACAGCGCTCGGTGCGACCACTTCCCTGAGCGTCTTCCTGCACGCCGGCGGACTGTGGCGCCTGGACCCCGCGCTCATCACGACCGATCTCGAGGACTTCCACGCCGCCGTGCGGCGCGCCACCGCCGCCACCGACCCGGCCGAGCGTCTCGCCGCCCACCGGTGCACCGTCGAGCTGTATCACGGGGAACTGTGCGAGGGGATGGACCGCGCCTGGCTCACCGCCCCGCGCGAGGACGCCCGCCGCCGCACCCTCAACGCGCTGGGGGCGCTCGCTACCAGCGCTGCAGACCCCGAAGAGGCCTTGGGCCTGCTGGAGCGCGCGCTGGAGCACGACCCCTACAACGAACAGCTCCACCTGCGCCTGGCCCGCCTGCACACCTCGCTCGGCCGCGCCGAAGCCGTCCGCCGTACCCAGGAACGCCTGCACCGCAGGCTGGCGGAGATCGACGAACGCCCGACCCCCGGCACCACCCGCGCCTTTCAGGACCTCCTGAACCCCAACCCCGCCACGAGCCACCCCGTCCCCGGTCGGCCTGCCCCTCACCGCCCGGGCCCGGCCGCGCCGAAGCGCCAACCCCGGCCGTGACCCGGGCGGTGAATGGACGTACGCCAGTCGCCGCACCCGCCACCTGACCCCCGCCGACAGCCTCACCGAGCCCGAGTGGAGCCTCCCGGTCCGTCGCAGCGGTGCCACAGCCCCGGGAGCTTTGGGCTTCGGTCGGCCCGCGGCGGATCTGCCACCTGTCGAGTCGCCCCGGTCTTGCCGGACCCCATGGCCGGTGGGGTGTCGATTCTTGGGTGTCGTCCCTTGGGCGTCCCCCCAGGTGTCCTTCCTCAGAGGGGACACCCCGTCCTGCGGCATACCGGCAGGTCAGCGGCCGATTGGGGGCGCGCGGCGGGGCCAGACTCAATACCCGGTGGTAGGTACCACCCGGTCTTCACGCGCCCGGCCCGGCCCGTACTCCGGCTCGTTCCCTCCGGTCCCGTCATTCTCCTTCGTCTTCCCTGACCTCTCGTCACCTCCTCTCCTCCCCGCTCTCTTGCGTCTGCTTCTCCGTCCCTGCCCCGCCCTCGCCTGTCCCCGCTGGCCCAGGCCCCAACTGAGCCGCCTGCCGGCCCGGCGGGCGCGGTGCCCCAGCGAAGCGGTGGGGAAGCGTCCGCCCGGGGCCGCCGCCCGGGGCCGCCGTGGTGATCATGGAAGTGCCGGCCTTCCCGCGCCCCGAATGGCACCCGAACGGGTGACATTCGGGGCGCGCCGCCGGGCCGTGTCCTGTGAATCGGTCGTGCGATCACAATTCGACGACCGAACGCGTCGTGCACCTGGAATTACACGACACAAGGCGTCGTAAAAACCCCGGAATTCCAGCATTTCCGAGCCCGGGGTACGACTTCACGACGCCCCGTAATCGAGCTATCTTAGAAATGTGCCCGGGAAAACCGGGCGGCGGAAAGTCCGCCAAAACCCCCGAGAAATCCGCCGACGGGTGAATTGTGCCCGCTGCCCGGCAAAAGGAAAGGAATAGGAATTTCTGGGGAAATGCCGGAATGCGGCCCTGCGCATTCACCCGAGCCCGCACTCGAAACGAAGGAGACCCTGACATGACCGACACGACCTGCACCCCCGCGACCTTCGCGGCCCCGCCCGGCAGTCACCCGGGCCCGTTCACCCCGGCCCCCACCCCGGTCCTCCCGGAGCCGACTGCCACCGGCGGGCGCGAGGAGTGGGAGGTGTACGTCAGCCCCCGCTACCTGGCCGGGCCCGGCCATGAGGCCGACGACGCCATGGCCCCCCTGCACGGCGACACCGGCTGGCACGGCTGGAGCGACGAGCTCGCCAACCGGCACGTCACCAGCCCCTGCGGGCGCGCCTACCTGGGCTTCCTGCCGGAGGACAATCCGGAGCCGGTCGGACTGTGGAAGGCCTGGGCACGCCCGCACCACCACGGCCCCCGCACCTGGATGGCCGCCTTCTCCGACCAGATGCCTTACGAGTTCATGGGCGCCTTCACCGCCGAGTGGGCTGAGGGCTACAACCCCGACGACCCCGCCTTCGCCGAGCCCGACGACGGCGGCCGCGACGGCGTCGAGAAGGTCCTGGCGGTCCTGCGGGAGGCCGGGTGGGACCGCGACCCGCAGACCGGCGCGGGCCGCACGGTCGAGCGGTGGACCGCTCCGGACGGCCGCGCGGGTGTCGAGGTGCGGGTGCACGCGCGGGGCGGCGTCGAGCACGAGATCCTCACCGGCGATCCCCGGTGGACGGTCTGGGCGTCCCCCGCCCCCTACCGCAGGCCCCTGTGGGACGCCGTGTTCAGCACCGGCACCCCGACCGGCCTGATCGCCGCGTTCTGCCGGGCCCTGGCCGACCGGGCCCCGCTGACCCGCGAGGACCAGCAGATCCCCCGCGCCTGCGAGGGCCGGGTCACCCTCACCTGACGCCGCACTGGAGGGGTGCCGCCCCCGACCGAAACGGGGGCGGTACCCACCCCCAGCGTCGCACAACCCGCCCAACCCGCACGGAATGGAGGCCCGAAATGAGCATCCGCTCGGTTATCGCCCGCCCCACCCCCGACGGCTACGCCGGACGCTACGTCCACAGCGACGGCCACCCCACCACCCGCATCCCCATCCTCCTGGCCGCCGTACAGGGCCACTTCGGCGGCGACCCGCAAGCCGCCGCCCGGTTCTACCTCGACGAGCACCCCGCTGGCTGGTACGAGCTGGGCCTCGACTTCACCACCACCCCCGGCTACACCGAAACCCGCCCCCACCCGGCCGGGGCGTGGCCCAACCGGTGCTTCTGCCACGGGGACCGCGCAGACGCGCCCGAGCTCCTCACCCACGAAAACGTCGACGCCGTCTGGCACGAGTGGATCTACCTCCTGCGCCCCGACGGCCTGCAGATCATCCGCACCGACTGGAGGAAGAGCACCCAGGCCGACTGGGCAAGCCACCTCCTTCCCTGGACCACCAACCCCCACGCCCCGCTGCCCGCCACCTTGCGCTGACCGCGCACCACCCCTCTGCCCCCGGTGGCCGGGCAACCCCCGCCCGGCCACCACCACCCGAAAGTGAGTAACCGTCATGACCCGAAGCATCGCCGCGCGCGCCCAGGCCGCCGCCGACCACCTCGCCGCCACCGCCACCGACCCGTTCTTCGCCCACCCCGCCCGCCCCGACGAGGCCGCCGCCGCACAGCTGCGCCTGGCCTACCTCCTCGGCGTCCCGGTGAACCGGGTCACCGTCACCAGCGACGGCCTGCGCCGCCACCACCAGAGCGGCGAGCCGCTCCTGCTGACCGTCACCGACTGGGCCGACGAGGGTGGCACCGAGGCGGTGTACCGGTTCATCCTCGGCGCCCCGCTGTACGACGACGACCCCTTCCGCCTGCTCGACGCGTGCCCCGAATGCGGCGCGGACGTGCCGGTCTGGACGGTCATCCGCATCACCGACCTCGCCCCCGCCAACCGGTCCGACGTGCCCGCAGACCTGAGCGCCGACGACACCTTCCTGTACGACCCCGGCCACCGTGACACCTGCGACTTCGGCTCCATGCGCGGCTGACCGCACCACCCACCGCCGCCCGGAGCGGCCGGACACCGCGATGGCCGCCCCGCCCCGACCGCGACACACCCAGCCTGGAGGCTCTCGATCATGACCACCCGTCACCGCACGGTCGCCGACCTGATCACCACCCTGACCGCCTTCGACCCCACCGCCCCCGTGCGCCTGGCCATCAACCCCCAGTGGCCCTTCGAGCACTACGTCGGCACCGTTACCGCCACCCCCGGCATCAACCCGACCACCGGCCCCGGCGACACCGACCTCACCGGACCCGACGGCGCCCCGACCGGGGTGGTGTGGATCGGAGACGGCGGCCAGATCGGCTACCTGCCCGCCGAAGCCTGGCTCGACCTCCACCACGACCCCTACGACGACCTGTACGGCGCGGCCTGACAACCCGACCCGGGGTGGCGGCGCCCGACCGGCGCCGCCACCCCGGGCCGACACCGTCCGACTGCCCGGAGCCCGCCCGCTCGAACGCTTCCACCTTGTCAACAACCGACCGCCACCTCGCCGCCGCCCCGCCCCGGCGGCGACTCCTCCCCGAGAACGGAGCCACCCGCCATGACCGCCCACCAGCCCACGCCCGCCACGCTGCCCGGCCTGCGAGCCCTCGCCGCCACCGTCCTCGCCACCGCCATCGCCGCAGCCCTCACCGCCGACGACCGCTTCGCCGACGCCCACCGCCAGATCCACCGGATCGCCCCCGGCCCCGCGCTGCCGCCCGGCCACACCGACCTCGTCCGCCGCGAGAGCGCCTACCGCCTCGCCCACGCCGCCCAGCTCAACCCCCACGGCCTCCTCGCCCCGAGCCCCGCCCCGGCGCTCGAAGGCCGCGACCGCGCCTGGCCGCGCCCCATTCGCAGCACCGCCCTCCTCACCGCCCTCGCCCAACTCCCCGCCACCCCCGACCGCACCCTGCTGATCCCCGGTCAGCCGCCCAAGACCCCCACGGCCATCACCGACCGACTCACCATCACCCTCCACGCCGCCGCCATTCAGGCCGCCACCGACCTGCGCGGCAACCGCGCCCGCAACCTCACCCACGCCCTCACCGCCGCATCCAGGCATGCCACCCGCACCCTGCCCGCCGGATACGACCTCCTCCTGGAGCGCGAGATGACGCTGCGCCTCGCGCTCACCCTCGCCCTGCCCACCACCGGCGCCCTGGCCCCCGGCCTGGACCTCGCACTCGCCCACGCCACCTCCACCACCAACCGCACCGAACTCGCTGACCTCATCCTCACCGCCCTGCGCCCCGCCCCCACCCGCCCGGCACCCACCCCGGTGTTCCGCAGCCACCTCGCCCACGTCCCGCGCCAGCGGGTCATCGCCGGGCCCTGCACCTGCGCATGCGCCAGCGGCGGGTTCTGCGGCGGCTGCGGCCACGCCGGATGCGCCCGCCGCTGACCCACCCGCCCCATCCACCCCCGGGGCCGCCCCACACCGGCGGCGGCCCCGGACCGCACAACCAGCAAACCAACGAAGCCAAGGAGGCACCTTCCATGTCCCAGACCACGATCGCCACCACCCCGACCGCCGACCGACCGGTCACCGCCCTGACCGGCACCACCGCCGCCGTCTACACCGAACTGTGCGGACAGGAGCGCGCGACCGCCGCCGCCCTGGCCCTCGCGGCCGAGGTCAGCCCCTCCGCCGCCCGCAAGGCCCTCACCGCCCTCGAGCAGCGGGGCCTGGCCCGCCGCACCCCGGGCGGCAACGACCGCACCCGCCGCCTGCCCGACCACTGGTACCCCGCCACCCCCGGTGATCTCCCCCCGGCTGCAGAGCAGGAGACCGCACCGGCGGGGGAGGCGGCCGAGAACGCTGACGAGGCGGCGGACCCGCAGCGCGACACCCACACCCCGGCCAACCCCGAAGGCGAAGGCGACGGCGGCACGCCGCATGAGGACCAGGTGGACGATGAGAGCCACGCCCCGAACACCGACACGCTCCCGGACAGCCCGGAGTTGACTGCCGACCCGCTCGCCGCAGATGACCTCCCGGCGGAGGACCCCGCCCCGGGCGGAGCACCGGCCCCTGAGGCCGCCGATAGCGGCGTGGCCGACCCCGATGACGGCAGCGGACAGGCAGGCGCCGCGATCGAGGACCTGACCGTGCCGATGGCGGCCGAGAACACTGATGAGTGGACCGAGCCGCAGCGCGGCCCCGAGACCCCGGTTCACCCCGACGGCGATGGCGGCCAGGCGCCGCAGGGCGACCCGGCGAGCGAAGAGACCGACACCTCGAACACCCCGGACGCCACTGAGAGCGCGGAGTTGACCGCCCATCCGCTCGCCATAGATGGAACTCTGGGGGAGGACGACGCGCCCGGCCCCGGGGCCACCGCGAATCGCCCGGCCGACCCCGAGAGCGGCGGCGCAGGAGCAGCCGCCGCCGGGGAGGAGCCGACCGGGCCCACGGCGGGCGGCGACGCGCCCACGGTGTCCACCGCACAGTGCTGTCCGACCTGCGGCACCCACCTGCGCCCCCCGGCCCGCAAGCGCGCCTCCACGGCCACCAGCGGCGGGTCCCGGCTCGCGCCCGGCCAACTGCACCAGATGATCCTGGACCACCTGCGGGCCAACCCCGAAACGGACTGGTCCCCCACCAAGATCTCCCAGGCACTCGGGCGATCCTCCGGCGCGATCTCCAACGCCCTGGTCACCATGGTCAGCCGGGGCGAGGCCGTCATGACCTGTGCCCAGCCCCGCCGCTACCAGGCCGCACCGACCGCCACCGAGGAGGCTCCCAGCGGCAACTAACAGCGCGGTAAGGGCCGTCCGGGGGGAAAATCCCTCGGACGGCCCGTCCGCGCGCCGGCGCTGATCGCCATGCCGGCGGACTCCAGCGGTTCAGCGGCCACACACCGAACCGACGCGAACCACAGGCTGGGCGCGCGTCATCCAGTCAAATCGCCTGGGGCGGTGGACCTCTGGTGAGGTGGTGTGCGGCAGGACCGGTTCATCGCAATCTTGAAGCGACCCGCCGGGAGGTGCCAACGAGCGGCCCGCTGAGGGGTGGACCGCAGCCGGCTGACCGGGTGAATGATCTTCGCTGCCCGCAGCGGATGCGGGGGCGTCCCCGTTCGGCCGAGTGTTCCGGAGATGGTCCGGGCATTTGCTCCGCAGGAGGTCCTGATGCGTGTCGTCCGGCCCGTTGCCCTACTGACCGCTGCTCTCGGCATTGTCGTACTCGCCAGCCCAGCCGCCAACGCCCAGACCCGCGCCGTCCAGCGCGGCGTGACCGGCTGCTTCGCCTGGAGCTGGGACCCTGGTTTCGCCTGGACGACCGTGTATTGGCACAACCGCTGCGACACCGCCCACGTCCTGAGGATCTCCTGGAAGTACAGCGGCTGGAGGTTCCGATTGTAGGGTGTCGCACCCCGCTGCATACTCAGCGCCTGTTGCATCTCGATGAGACTCGCAGGTCAACGGCAGGATGGTGCTTACTGTAGCTAAACGCTCACCGTTGGAGCATTACCGCTGCCGGATGGTGGCGCTCAAGCGTTGCGCGGCCGCCTCGAACCTGACAGAGGCGTCACTCGAAGAAAGGGCGCCTGTCTGCTTGTTCGTCGGCTTAATCTTTCCCTTTAGGCCCCGCGCCCAGTATCTTCCCAAGGCATCTCGAAAGTGAATCTGAACCGGCTCCTCCTTGAGAAACCTTTCGATCTCTGCAACGACATCTTCATCTCTCAGCAACGAGCTTTCCAGTACGGCAATTGCTCGAAATGCACCGAGAAATGCAGCTACTTTCGGGTAAATGGCTTGCTCATCAGCCTGCTTTGGCTGCAGTTCTGGATACTCGGCCAGCACGTAGCGGTCTGCATCCATGATAGTCAAATGATAGACTGGAGTATCCCCAAAGTTTTCAACATGCAGAGCGAACTTCTGTTCGTCGCCATCGGAGCTCTCGCTGATCCATGCAGCTATCTTGCTCGCATATTCTCGCCTCTTGTCCCGCTGACTGTGCCAATAGGTAAGCGCTGCGATGAGAACGCTGGCGGTACTCACCCAGGCGGGAACTGATCCCCAATCCATTCCAGAGAGGCCAATTGTAAGGAATGTGGACGTCATAGATGACTCCCGCGTGGCACATCTTCGGATCCAGCAGCTCTCGCCCATATGGCCGCCTCTTATGACCGTAGGACGTTGGATCCTGTGTCGCCACTGGCGGTACTCCGATTGAACGGGCGGTGTCCGGTATCGAAGGGATCGTGGAACGTCACCCAGCGCGGACACCGCCCGTTCAATCGGAGTAGTTGCAGTTGATGAAGTGGCGAAGTCGAACGCTGCAGAGTTCGGGATGGGTCCGGTCTCTACGTTTAGGTGATGCGGGTCCAGAGTGTCTCGCACAGGCCCCTGACCTGCACCTAACCTCGATCCTGCGTGATGGCCCGTCAGCTTGGCTGGCGGGCCGTTTCTGCTTGGTCGGGCTGGGTGTTTCTGCCGACGGGTATGGCGATGGCCCGGCTGTCGCGTCGGGTGGCGCCAGGCGAGCAGGTCGAGTGCGATCTGGACGATCTCCAACCAGACCTGGTTCTGGGCGGCGTCGTGCAGGGGCAGGTTGCGCAGGCCGGTGTCGCGGGCGGCGCGGATGCGG
The DNA here is from genome assembly GCF_000744785.1 of Kitasatospora azatica KCTC 9699. Classification (NCBI taxonomy): domain Bacteria; kingdom Bacillati; phylum Actinomycetota; class Actinomycetes; order Kitasatosporales; family Streptomycetaceae; genus Kitasatospora; species Kitasatospora azatica. Next base: position 5,323,322 of record NZ_JQMO01000003.1, read on the forward strand.
TCCTCGGCCAGGGGCGTTTCAAAGTCCTGGTGATCACATGAGTTCGCAGGCCAGAGCGGTCTGGAGGGTCCGGGTAGGCCCGTCACGTACGCATCGAAGCTCCAGTTGAACGAGGTGACCTTGCCAAGTCGCCTTGAACCGCTGGAGCTTCGATGTGCCGTCAGTCTGCCACCGTCTGTCTCGTCAAGTCGCCCACTCTGGAGGAGGTGGCGGGACTCTCGCTGGTGGAGCGGTTGCGGGTGCTGCCGGATCCGCGTCGGCGGCGCGGTGTGCGTCACCCGTTCGTGGCGGTGCTGCTGGTTGCTGCCTCGGCGGTGGTCGCCGGCGCGCGCTCGTATGCGGCGATCGGCCAGTGGTCCGCGAATGCTCCGCAGCAGGCCCTGGCCCGGCTGGGTGCTCGTGTGGCGGGCGCGTTGGGGGTGCGCATCGGGCCGAGCGCCGCCACGATCCGACGGGTCGTCAACCTGGTCTGCCCCCGGGGCCTGGCCGATCTAACCGGTGCTGATCCCGGCGGTGCGGACTCGGTGGCCGTGGACGGCAAGACCGCCCGTGGCTCCCGGAACGGCCAGACTCCCGCCGCCCACCTGCTGGCCGCGATGACCGGTGACGGCCGGACCGTCACCCAGCTACGGGTTCCCGACAAGACCAACGAAATCACGTGCTTCGCCACGCTGCTGGAGCCCTACGACCTGACCGGGATCACCGTCACCGCCGACGCCCTGCACACCCAGCGCGCCCACGCGCGCTTCCTCGTGGAGGAGAAGAAGGCCCACTACCTGCTGGTGGTCAAGGCCAACCAGCCTGAGCTGCACCGCCGGCTGCGGTCACTGCCGTGGAAGGACGTCACCGCGAGGCGCTACGACCGCGAGATCGGCCACGGCCGCAAGGAGACCCGCGTGACCAGGGCACTCACCATCACCGGTCTCGGCCTGGACTTTCCCCACGCCGTCCAGGCCGTGCGGATCCTGCGACACCGCACCGACCTCAAGGTTGGCACCGTGAGCCGTCAGACCGTCTATGCGATCACCGACTTGACCTCACAAGAAGCCTCACCCCAGCGCCTGGGCCAGCTCGCCAGGTCACAGTGGACCATCGAGAACCGGCTGCACTTCGTCCGCGACACCACCTTCGGCGAGGACGCCTCGAAGATCCGCACCGGCCACGGACCCGAGAACATGGCGACCCTCCGCAACTTGGCGATCAACACGCTGCGACAGCACGGACACCGCAACATCGCTGCCGGCCTCCGCCACGTCTCCTACGAGCCCTTCAACAGGCCGCTGGACCTCCTGGGCATCGCCTGACCAGCCGGTCTACATGATCACCGGGACTTTGAAACGCCCCTGGGTCCTCGGCGCGGGCCCGCTGGCGGTGCCGTAGCTCCAGGTGCGCGATCGGCGTGTGCTTGGTGTTGGTGGCGAAGCAGGTGATACGCATGCCGTCGGCGTCGGTGATACGCAACTGGGCCCCTGGGTGGGGCCGTTCCTTGCGCACGATCAGCCGCATGCCCTTCGGCCAGCCGGTGAGGACGTCGCCGGCGAGTTCGGCAACCCAGGCGCCGTCGCGGATCTCGCCGCCGGGTTCGACGGCCGGGGTCCAGGCCGGGGCCGGGATCTTCAGCACGCGGACCACACCAGCAGTCCAGTCGGACGCGGTGGGCTCGCCGTCGCATCGCGTAAGGGGTCGGTCGGGCCTGAGACCTCGGGAAGGCTACAGAACGCCTTGGACAGGGTCGCCGCTTCCTGCAGCCTTCTGTTGAAGCGGTCGGTCAGGTTCGCGTAACCGCCGAGAGTGTCGTTGGTGCGCTGGAATTCCTCGCGCGCCTCCTTGGCGAGCCCGACGTCGCGGGTCGCTATGGCATACAGAAGTTTGATGTCCTGGGCAGCAAGCACTCGATTCGCGGAGGGGTGACCTCTGGAGAGCTCGGTGAAATGTGCGAACCGGTCCTCGATGAGAACCTCGGCGCGGCGCGTTGAAGGCGCCAGGACCAGGTCTTCGCTCCGGATCCCGAAGCTCAGGGCGATCTCTAGTGTCCGTCTGTCCCTTGTGAACTGAACCTCGATCACGCCGCTTTGCTGGTCTGCGAGCGCATGCACGTGACGCAGTGCAGCCATGGCAGAGGAACGGTCCCCCTGTCTTAACGCCTCCGTGTACGCGATCTGGGCATATGCGTCGTGCAGCTCCTCAAGTTGGTCGTGCTCGCTGGGTGGGAAGTAGACAGCATGGCTGATGGATTGGCGATAGCACCGCAGAGCTGCGTGATGGTGGCCGAACATCTGCAGGATGTGCCCCCGGCCGGCCATTCCCCTGCGAACTCGTGGGTCGGCGATACCTGCCGGGCTGAGCCGGGCCGCATCTACCTGGAGCGCCCGGGCGTAGCGCAAGGCGATGATGTGTTCCGACTCCATCGCCGCATGGAACCGTAGTTGAAGGTAGCTGAGCCATGCATCGACGCCCGCCGCATTCGCGTCGGGAATCAAGCGTCCGGCGTGGGCGATGAGGAGCGGAAGTGCTGCCCGTTGTTTGGTCACGATGGCCGTGCTGATCTGTTGCAGCGCAGCCTGTGGGTCTGTCGTCAGCTCGATGTCTCGACAGACGGTCAGGAGTGACCTGTCGGCCGCGGTAGTTGAGGGAACCGGCGGATTCTTGGCAAGGGTGTTCATCCACGCCGCAACTCGTTTGGCGTCCCGGTACCGGCTGTCCTTGTTCCCGGCCATGTAGGAGGGTCTGCCCCGGTTGGCAATGGCGGTCGGACGTTGGTTGCGAACGAACATTTGCACGGCGTCGAGCGATCGGATCGGATCCGACACAGAGAAGCACTCCGCGCGCACCGCTGCGAGCATTTCGTCGATGTCGAGGTGGAATTCCGGATTCACCCGTCGTGCCCCGCGTCGAAACTGACCAGGTGGGAGATCGCCAAGTACACCTGCCACCGCACCGTCGACATGACGAATACGTCGGTGCGCCTGTCTGGTTGTGAGCTGAAGGTCGCGCGCCATGTCAGTGACGCTGGTCCGAACACAGGGGCGTTTCAAAGTCCTGGTGATCACATGAGTTCGCAGGCCAGAGCGGTCTGGAGGGTCCGGGTAGGCCCGTCATGTACGCATCGAAGCTCCAGTTGAACGAGGTGACCTTGCCAAGTCGCCTTGAACCGCTGGAGCTTCGATGTGCCGTCAGTCTGCCACCGTCTGTCTCGTCAAGTCGCCCACTCTGGAGGAGGTGGCGGGACTCTCGCTGGTGGAGCGGTTGCGGGTGCTGCCGGATCCGCGTCGGCGGCGCGGTGTGCGTCACCCGTTCGTGGCGGTGCTGCTGGTTGCTGCCTCGGCGGTGGTCGCCGGCGCGCGCTCGTATGCGGCGATCGGCCAGTGGTCCGCGAATGCTCCGCAGCAGGCCCTGGCCCGGCTGGGTGCTCGTGTGGCGGGCGCGTTGGGGGTGCGCATCGGGCCGAGCGCCGCCACGATCCGACGGGTCGTCAACCTGGTCTGCCCCCGGGGCCTGGCCGATCTAACCGGTGCTGATCCCGGCGGTGCGGACTCGGTGGCCGTGGACGGCAAGACCGCCCGTGGCTCCCGGAACGGCCAGACTCCCGCCGCCCACCTGCTGGCCGCGATGACCGGTGACGGCCGGACCGTCACCCAGCTACGGGTTCCCGACAAGACCAACGAAATCACGTGCTTCGCCACGCTGCTGGAGCCCTACGACCTGACCGGGATCACCGTCACCGCCGACGCCCTGCACACCCAGCGCGCCCACGCGCGCTTCCTCGTGGAGGAGAAGAAGGCCCACTACCTGCTGGTGGTCAAGGCCAACCAGCCTGAGCTGCACCGCCGGCTGCGGTCACTGCCGTGGAAGGACGTCACCGCGAGGCGCTACGACCGCGAGATCGGCCACGGCCGCAAGGAGACCCGCGTGACCAGGGCACTCACCATCACCGGTCTCGGCCTGGACTTTCCCCACGCCGTCCAGGCCGTGCGGATCCTGCGACACCGCACCGACCTCAAGGTTGGCACCGTGAGCCGTCAGACCGTCTATGCGATCACCGACTTGACCTCACAAGAAGCCTCACCCCAGCGCCTGGGCCAGCTCGCCAGGTCACAGTGGACCATCGAGAACCGGCTGCACTTCGTCCGCGACACCACCTTCGGCGAGGACGCCTCGAAGATCCGCACCGGCCACGGACCCGAGAACATGGCGACCCTCCGCAACTTGGCGATCAACACGCTGCGACAGCACGGACACCGCAACATCGCTGCCGGCCTCCGCCACGTCTCCTACGAGCCCTTCAACAGGCCGCTGGACCTCCTGGGCATCGCCTGACCAGCCGGTCTACATGATCACCGGGACTTTGAAACGCCCCTGGGTCCGAACACCCCGCAGGCCCGACGTCTCGATCCACAGCAGCACGTCTGCCGGGGAGAGGCCCGCGTCCACTCGGCTTTCCATGGCCGTCCAGCCGAGCGCGACCCGAGTCTGGGCCGGATTGAGGTCTCCGATGATCTCAACTATCGGACGGGATGGGTCGATCCAGGACGGCCTGGTTGGGCCCCGATGACCTTGCTGTAGGTCGTCGAGGAGCCAGCAGCGAAGCAGTTGGATATCGGCCGCCGTGACCGCGGCGATTACTCGAAGCTGCTTGGAGTCGCTGACGGACGGTTGTCTCTCGTGTTCGACTCTCACCTCCCAAGGGTCTGCCAGTCGTGGCGGGCAGGCAAGGGTACCCGCTTGATGCGATGTCGCACTTTCGCGAAGTTTGACTGCGTGGGGAGTCCGCCTGCCGACCGCCGTGGTGCAGTGGGGATCGGTGAATGACGACCGTTCGAGCCACGTCGCGAGACGGCGACTCGACCAGGATGTAAGGGGTGTCCCAATGCCGGTGTGGGTTGTCGTGTCGGTGGTCTCGTCCGCGAGTGGGCTCGCTGGTCTGTGGCTGATCCTGCGTTTTCTCTGGCGGATCTACGACCGTGGCGGGATCGACGACCTGCGAGACGCTGCACGCGCGGTGCAGGTTGTCCGCCCTTCGTGGCGGCACCTGGGCTCGGAGGTCCGCCGCCGACGCCGCTAGTGATCAGGTGCACGGGGGCACACCCACGGTCCCGAGCATCGGCAAGACGCCGGTGTGGTGCGGGGCGATCGCGGACATCCAGTAGGTTGCCATAGGTACCTGCAGACCTTCGATCAGGTGGCACCCGCAGCCCACGGCTCATAATCCGCCAGCGGATTCGGACTGAAGTATCCGCCAGCGACTTGGACCAACGACAGACTGCCAGGTCGGCGTTGTGACTCGGCAGAGGAGACTGGAACCTACAGCGGCATCGAGGAGTCCACCATCACCGTGGCTGCGGACGCGAAGGGCAACCAGTCGCGGATGTCGGACCCGGAGAGCATCTGGGACGGCGGACGCCCGTAGAAGCCGGCACCTTGGCCGACGTCGCCTCAGGAGTGCGACCGTACGGGGAATCGCAGAACCTACAGTGCCGCAGTGCCCGCCGACAGGCTCAATGTCTTGAGAGTTGCGGACGTTGCTCGGCAGTCGGGGAGGCTCTGCTGTCGTGTTGATCGCTGCGGTGGTCGTCATGGCGGCGTTGACCCGGGCTCATGCTGGTGGTCTTCATCCAGGGTGGTCCAGATCTTGCGGACGAACGTGGGGCTGCGGTGGGCCCAGCGGGCGGTCTCGCGCTGGCTCAGGCCGTCGAGGCGACCGCGCACGATCCGCGAACGTGCCTCTCGGGCATCGGCGGGGGGCTCGGTGACATCGCCTTCGTCCCCCTGCTCACCCCCCTCGCCCACGGTGTACTCATCGGTGCCATCGGTGTCGACCCCGTCGGCGTGTGCCGACGGCCGCGCGGGGACCACGGGTTGCTCAGGCGGCCATGCGGTGCGCACCTCTTCGGCCGGGGTGCGCACCGCACTCGCGGGGTGCGCACCCCAGGTGGTCACCTCGGGCGGGTAGTCGGGCCTGGGACTGGGCACCTGGGGCTCTGTTGCGGTCACCTCCGGTTGGTCAGCGGTAGCCCGGGTGCACGCCCCCGCCGGTGGCAGCGAGGTTTCGACCGACCAGGAGTGACGTGGCAGCTGCTCCTCGGTGTGGTTGCGGGTACGACGGGTGGACAGGTGTCCACCGTTCCAGGTGGACTCCGGGTGGCCGGCTGCGGTAGTCGGTGCGTGCGGTTCAGCGGTTCCGGAGTGCTGAGAGGTGGTGAGCGGGCCATCCGGGTTCGGACGGAGGTCCCTGGAGGCGGGTGCGCGTTCCAGGTGGACGAGTTGGCGGCGCCAGGCTGGGCCCGCCTCGCCGAGCACGAGCAGCAGCGCGGGTGCGATCAGGTGGACCGCGACGCCGACCAGGTCACCTTGGAGGGCGGCGTCCCCGATGTTGACGAACACCGAGAACGCGCCGGTCAGCCAGCGGAAGGCGCTGGGCCACCGTCCACCCGTGGAGCCGAAGCGGGCGAGGGTGGCGTCGGCCTGCAGTGCCATGACGAAGGCGATGTCGATGCCGGCGGCGAGGACCCAGCCGGACCAGTGCCAGGGGGAGTGCGCACCGATGAACTGGGCTCCGGTCATGGCGGAGAAGGTGCACACCGCGCCGATCAGGACCCAGGTTCCGGCGGTGAGCATGCGGCCGGTGCGGCGCAGTTCGGCACGGGTCGGCGGGGTGGTCGGGTACGCACTGGTCATGGCCGGAGGCTCCTGAAGGGTGCTCGGGTCAGGGACATGTGCGCACCCTGGTGTCCGGGGTGTGCACCTCCTGGGGCGTGGGTGGTCACCTGTCCCCTCGGCTGGCAGGGTCGTGCCGTTGTTTCTCGTCCGACATCCACCGCCGGGGGTTGACGCCTCACGGCGGGCCCGTGGTGAGCGGCACTTCTCCGTTGAGGTCATTGGGTTGGCCTCGTCGCGCCGAGGTAGTGGTCGCCGGGGTAGCGGTAGGGCGCCTCGGTGACGGTCCTGCCGGTCCTGGGGGCGTTGATCATTCGTGCGTTTCCGGTGTAGAGGCCGACGTGGACGATGTGGGTGGGGTCGTCTCCGTAGAAGAGGAGGTCTCCGGGGAGGAGCGGTGCGGTGTCGGGGACTTTGGGGGTGGCGTTGTACTGGTCCTGGGCGACTCGCGGTAGGCGCAAGCCGGCGGCTGCGTAGGCGGCTTGGGTGAGGCCGGAGCAGTCGTAGCCGTGGCCGTTCTCTCCGGTGCCGCCCCATTCGTAGGGGATGCCGATCTTGGAGCGGGCGAAGGCGATGGCCGTTGCTGCGGCCTGGTTGGGGGCGTTGATCGGGCCGGGTTGCTGGTTGGCGTTCTGGGCGTATTCGCGGGCCTGAGCAAGGACCTTGTCGACGTACCACTGGGCGTGGTTGTAGGCGTAGATCGCGGCGTGCAGGTCGCGGGCGTCGCGCGCGCCGTTCGCGCACAGCAGGCGGGTTGCGGCGTAGACGGCGTCGGGTGGGTCCCAGGGGGTAGGCGGTGTGGCGCCGCCGGGTGGGATGGGCAGCGCGTACTGGTTGAGGGTGTCGGGGAGGAACTGCATGGGGCCGACGGCTCCGGCGCTGGAGACCTGGCTGGGGGCGCGGCCGTGGTCGGACTCGATCTTGCCGATAGCGGCGAGCACGGTCCACGGAAGGCCCGGGCACGTTGGGGCCGCTTGCCGGTAGAGCATCAGCATTCGCGGCGGGATCTCGGCGAGGGCTCCGCCGTTGGGGGAGCCGTCGGCGGCGACTAGGAAGCTGAAGAGCCCGCCGCCGGTGAGGGTGGAGACGGCGGCGGTGGCGGCGGCCATGACGAGGGCCAGGAAGGCGAGGCAGCCCGCTCCGGCCCCGGTGGCGATCCGCGCGGCGGTGGACGCCACAGCGGCCTCGCCGGGTCAGTTCCCGCCCGGTGGGCGGGCGGTGGGCGCGGCATGGGCCGGTGGGGTCGGCGTCGGGGCGGGGATTCGTCGTCGCCCGTCGCTGCGGTCGCCGGTGTCCTGGTCGGCGGTGGCGGTGGCGGTGCCGGGGCGCTGGTGGATGGGCCAGGCGGTGGGCAGGTCGGCGAGGCGGGTGCGGATGCCGGGGTGGGAGACGGGGAGCCACAGGGGGTCGGCGGGGTGGTGGTGGCCGGTTGCGGGGTGGTGCTGGTCGCGGCTGGTGGTGGCGACCGCGAGGTGTTCCAGAGCCGGATGGCCGGTGAGGCGGTCGTGGAGGTTGGTCTCGCGGGCCCCGCTGTGGAGGGTGAAGAGGATGAGGGGGCGGGTGCGGGTGGTGGTCGCGAGTTCGGCGTAGTCGTCGAGCTTTCGCGCGAGGCGGGTCAGGGCTTCGGTGCCGGTGTCGTACTCCAGGAAGAAGGAGACTGCGCCGGAGAGGCCCTTGTAGTGGCCGTAGCCGTCGGGGTGGGCGAGGTCGGCCCACAGGTGTTCGCAGCGCTGTTCGGACCACCAGGCGGTGAGCTGTTCGCGAGGCCGTGTGGGGCGGGTGAGGTGGGTGAAGAAGGTGCGGGCGCCGAGGTCGTGGGCGAGGAACGGGGAGAACATGGTGCGGGTGGCCTGTTCGGGGTGCCAGCCGAGTGCTGCGGGGGTGGTGGCGTAGCGGGCGGCGAGGAGGTTGGCGCCGGCGGGTCCGAGGACGTAGTGCTCGGGGGCGGATCCGGGGCGGTGGTGGGGGCGGAAGGAGTGCAGGACGCTCAGGTCGGTGAGGGTGGCCAGGCGGCGGTTGACGGAGCGTCGGGAGGTGGTGAGCAGGTCGGTGAGGTGGGTGGAGGTCAGGACGGTGTGCTCCTGGAGCATCTCGAGGAGCCAGATGTCGCGGGGGGTCAGACGCCGGGCGAGGACCGCCAGCGCCGGCCTGTGACGTGCAGCAGTTGTGGTGGTGCGTTGGCGGGCCGGGGCGGTGGGGTGCAAGGGCGTTCTCACTTTCGTACAGGGGGCGTGGGTCCGTAGGTGGTGCGGGAGGACTCCCGGATGGCGGTGGCCCGCCCAGGGATGCGTGCCGGGAGGGGTGTGGTGCGCAGGGTGAAGGCGGGGGTGTTGGCGCTGGCGGCGATGAGGCGGGCGGCGGCTTGGTAGGCGCCGAGGTGGGAGAGGTCGTGGGCAGTCAGGTTGGGTGCCATGTGGCGTTCGAGTTCGCGGGCGTCCTCGGGGGAGGCGTTGAAGACGATCTTTGACCGGGCGTTGGCGGAGATGCCCTCGCATAGGTCGTGGGGGAGTTGGGCGAGGTGCTGGTGGGCGAGGACGAGGGAGAGGCGGTAGCCGCGGGCTTCGGCGAGCATGTCCTCCAGTGGGTAGGGCAGCGTCAGGAAGTTCTGCGCCTCGTCGAGGTACATGGCGGCGTCTCGGCGGGTGTGTTCGCGGGTTCCGGCGCGGCGTGCGGCGGCCTGCCAGGTCTTGGCGACGACGAAGGAGCCGAGTAGGCGTGCGGTTTCCTCGCCGAGGACGCCCTTGGGGAGGCGGATGAGGGCGATGCCGCCGTCGAGGACGGTGTTGAGGTCGAAGGTGGAGGGGCCGGCGGCGATGGTGTTCTGGACGAACGGGCGCAGTAGGAACGCGCGGAGCTTGTTCATCAGCGGGCCGGTGGCGGCGGCGCGGGAGGGTTCGGAGAGCTGTTCGTACCAGTTCCAGAATCCGCGCAGCACGCGGTCGTTGACGCCGGCGGTGGTGCGGCGACGGTAGGAGGGTTCGGTGAGCAGGCGGGGGATGTCGGCGAGGGTGACCGCGCCTCGGGTGGTGGTGGAAGTCATGAGGGTGAGGCAGGCGGCGCGCATGACGTCGTCGGTGCGCGGTCCCCAGAACGCGGTGAAGATCCGCCGGAAGATCCCGACGAGGTTGTCGACGACGACATCCGCGTCCGGCCCTTCCAGGACGTTCAAGCGCGGCGGTAGCGCGTGGTCGTCGGGGTCGATGAGGACGGTCCGGCCGAGCGCCGACTCGGGGAGCCGGGCGAGGAGGTCGTTGACGAGGTCGCCCTTGGGGTCGATGACCAGCGCCCCTCGTCCGGCGTCCGCGTCGGCGAGGATCATGTTGGCCATCAGGGTGGACTTGCCGGAGCCGGTGGCGCCGACGATGTGCAGGTGGTGCCGCCCGTCGGCGACGGAGAGGCCGACGGACCGGGTCGCGCCGATGTCGGCGGTCCCGAGCGGCTTGACTGCGGGCCCCGGCGTCGGGATGGCTGCGGTAGGGAGGACCGAGCGGGCGCCGGCTCGCTGGACACCTGGGGCTGCTGCGTCGAGCGGCAGGTGAGCGACGCTCGCGAGTTCCGGGACGGAGAGCAGGTCGCCTCGGCGCGGGAAGTGGCGCTCTGCTAGACGCACAGCGGGATCGCGTAGTCGATGGCGGGTGTAGAAGTTGCGGCCGGAGTGGACGGCGAAGCTGGAGGCGACCGCGTGGGCGCGGCCCCTCGCTCGGGCGCGAGCCGTCTCCACGGCTTCGCGTGCCGCTTCCTTCTCACCGCCAGGGTCGGCGGGGGCTCGCTGGATGGGGATGCTGACGGCGTACCGGATCGCGGTCTCCCACTGGGGGCCTGCGGCTTTGGTGAGTGCCGCGCGCAGTTCGACGTTCTGTTCGGGGTCTTTGGCGGTGGGGGTGGTGCGGGAGGGCTGGTGGGTGAGCAGGTCGAACAGCCGTCCGGCGCGGGTGGGGCTGCCGGTTCCGGTGCGCAGTCGCCGAAGTTGGTGCTTGGCGCGCCGTACGCGTCGGCCGGTGGCGGGTCGGGCGAGGACGCTGACGGTGATCGCCTCGCCGTCTTGGAGGGCGAGTCCGGCGCCGAGTAGGGCGCGCAGCGGGTCGCTGTCGTGGTCGGTCTTGAGGGGGAGGATCTCGGGGCGAGCCAGGCGAAGCGTCCCACCGGTGGTGAACAGATCCTCCTTCGAGAGCGGGACCGGGAGGCGTTCGGTTTTGGTGTGGGTGCCGGGCCAGGCCGCCTCGACGGCGCGGCGCAGCAGGGCCTGCGGCACGGAGGCGGGCGCCCAGAGTCTGACGGTGAGTCCGGCCGGGGTGAAGTGGTACTCGAACGCAAGGTGGGGTTGGCCGGTGAGAAGGCGCCGGTACCAGGGGCGGAGTAGTCCGACGAGGTGGCTCCACAGCGCTGCTGCTGCGGCGGGGTGGGCGGTGGGCGGGGAGAGGATCGTGACCGCGATTCCGCCGATGGTGAGCCGCTGCTGGCGTCGGCGGTGCAGCGCGCACCGGGTCGTCCAGTAGGCGGCTGTTGACCCGGCTGCCGCTGGGATGAGGATCGGCCAGTCGGTGGTGCCGACGGAGATCACGGCATCGGTGGTGGCCTGCCACCAGCTGTGCGGGTCGGTCAGGAGGCGGCCGAGCGGCCCGCCCGGGACGGGGTCGGTCACCAGTTCTCCTCGGGGGCCTTGAGGAAGGCTGCGGACGGATCGGCGGCGGCGTGTGGACCGCTGGCCTGCTCTTCCTGCTCGTCTTGTCTGCCGTACGCCGCAGTGTCCGTGAGCTCGGCGGGGTCTGTGGTGACGAGCTGATGCTCGACGTCGGAGGCGACGGTGGTGAACGCTGCCCGCTGGCCTGGTCCGCTGCAGAGCAGGGCTTCGCCCTTCGCGGCGGCGAGGAGGTAGGCGGCTTCTCCGGCGGACAGGCGGAAGGCGTCTGCGACGGCGTCGATGGCCTGGGGTGCTTGGCGGAGCAGGATTTGGGTGGCGGCGTTGGCAACTACGGCTTTGCCGAGGTCGGTGGCGAGGAGGTCGGCGGTGTCCTGGGTGACGACGGCGAGGCCGGCCCAGTGCTTGCGCGAGGATTTGGCCATGCGGTGCAGGAAGCGGGCGCCGTGCTCGTCGCGCATGAGCAGCCAGGCCTCGTCGATGACGACCAGGCGGGGCCTGCGGTCGTGTGGGTTGGTGACGGTGCGCCAGATCTGGTCGAGGGTGAGCATGGTGGCGGCGGTCTTCAGCTCCTCGGGGACGTTGCGCAGCGAGTACACGGTGAGGTGCCCGCCGGCCTGCTGGGTGGTGGGGCCGTCGAAGAGTTGGCTGTGGGTTCCGGTGGTGTAGGGGGCGAGGCGGTCGGCCAGGAGTGTGCCGGCCGGGTCGGTGCTCGTGGCTAGGACGGTGGTGAGGTCTGCGAGGAGTGGGGCGGGTCGGGTGTGGGTGCGTGGCTCGAGGGTGATCCCGGCCTGCCGGTAGGCGGTGAGGATCGCGGTGTCGAGCAGGGCCTTCTCGGACGGGGTGGGTGTCTGGCCGAGCAGGACGGCGATGAAGGAGTGCAGAAACAGGGCGCGCCTGGTGAGTTGGTCCACCGCGCCGTCGCCGGCGAGGTCGAGCGGATTGATCCGCACGCCCGGGGCGCCGGGGCGGATGACGGTGCCGCCGACGGCGTCCGTGAGGCGGGTGTACTCGTCTTCGGGGTCGATAACGAAGACCTGGACGCCTTGGTAGAGCAGACGCAGGGCTTCGAGTTTGGTGAGGTAGGACTTGCCGGCACCCGAGCGGGCGAGGGTGACCGAGTTGTGGTTGTCCTGGGCGAAGCGGTCCCACATCACCAGGCCCGAGGCGGCCGTGTTCAGCCCGTACAGCACCGTGCCCACCCTGTTCTCGGTGTCCGGGCCGGTGGCTGGCAGGTCGGGGGAGGAGAACGGGAAGCAGGTGGCCAGGGCGGCGGTGTCGAAGGTCAGCGGGGCCTGCAGTTGGTCGACGCCGAACGGCAGGCAGGTGGTCCAGCCCTGCAACGCGCGCCAGGTGGCGATCTGGCAGCGCAGCAGCATCGACTCGGCCAGAGCCCGTACGGCTGACAGCTCGTCGGAGAGTTCCTCCCGACTGGTGGCGTAGATGGTGAGGTAGAGGCCGACGCGGAAGAGCTTTCCTTCGCCTCGGGCGACGCGCCAGGCGAGTTCTGCGGCGTCGGCCGCTGCGGCCTCGGTTTCGGGGTCTTCGAGGCGGCCGTGCTGGTGGCCCGCACGGCGGGTGGCTTCGAGACGGGCGCGCTGTTTGCGCAGCCTGGCGGAGGCGACCTGCGCGGGGACGGGCTCGATGTGGAGGGAGACGTCGAGGCGGCCGGGGTAGGTGAGCAGGGGATCGAGCCAGCCGGGGCCGACCTCGGCGGGGTAGCCGGTGACGGTGAGGGTGGTCGCGAGGAGGTCGCCGACGGCGAGCACGCGCGGTTCGACCTGCACGGAGTCGGGGCCGAGCCTGAGATCACTGTCGGCCTCGGGGGCCAGGCGGCGGGGGATCGGGTGGGGGATCTTCACCAGGCTTCTCCGGTCGAGGTCGAGGTCGAGGTCGAGGTCGTGACGGGGACGTGCGGCAGGGCGGGGAAGGGGTGGGGCGGTGTGTCGGGGTCGCAGGCCGCGCTGAGCGCGGCGTAGGCTGCGGCGCCGCCCAAGGGGCGGACGGCGATCTCGGCGGCCGCGAGCAGCCCCGCGGTCTCGTCGCAGCGCCGGAGCGCTCGTCCTGCGGCACCTGGGTCGGTGCGGTTCTCGCGGTGCACGATCAGCACCTGCCGGTGCAGCAGTTCCTGCTGGTGGGCGAGGTCGGCGAGGAAGTCGGCGTGCGCGAGGCAGGCCTGTTCCAGCAGCGGATGCGGCAGCGTGGGCGCGGCCTGTTCGAGGGCGGCGACGCGGGAGCCGATCTCCAGGCGGCGGGTGCGGACCAGGATCTGCACGGGGCCGCTGAGGGAGTTGAGCCAGCGGCCGAACGCCGAGATGAGGACCTGCTGTTCGCCGCCGGTGCGCAGGGCGAGGTTGACGGTGCCGGCCTCGCTGATCGCCGCACACCCATGCGGGCCGAGGTCCAGGACGCCGTCCTCGTCGACGTCCGTGATCGGCAGGCTGAGTCTGCCGATGCTCTCTGCCGGCTGGTCGCCGAGGATCTCGGCCTGCCACGACAGCACGTCGGCCAGGCCGCCGGTCGGGGTCAGGCGCCTGGGTGAGCGGTGGTGGCGCAGGGCCGCGAGCAGCCAGCGGTCCAGCGTCAGCCCGTCGCGGCGGGTGAGGACCGTGAGCGTCGCCGCCGTTGCGAGGGGCAGGGCGCCTGCGGCGAAGAAAAGCGGCGGCACCAGGCGCTCGGTGGCGTGGTAGACACCCCACACGACTAGCAGGACGGCGGCGAGCTGGACGGCCTGACGGGCGGTCAGGGGGCCCAGGACGGTGTCCTCCTTGTCGACGTCGGGGATCTTCACCAACGAGGCCCACGGCTCGTCGTCGCTGGGGTGTCTGCTCAACTTGGGTTCCTCTTTCGGCGGGTGCCGGGCGGGTGGTCGTCCATGGGTGGGCGCAGGACGGCGGGTCTGGGGAGCGGTGGTGGGAGGTTGGCGCGGGCGGGGCGCAGGTTTGACGCGGCGTTGGGCCGCACGGCGGGCGGCAGTGGCACCGTCCGGCCGTTGCCGCCCGTGCCGCCGGGCAGTGGCCGGGGCGGGCGCGCCCCCGGGCCGCCGGGGCCAATCGGTGGTCCGCTGGCACCGGGGCGGTTGCCCGGCCCGCCGGGGTTACCGGGCGGAAGGCCTGGACCGGAGCCGGGGGTGGGTGGCGGGGTCGGCGTGTTGAGGCGGTTTCCGGGGGCGTGTCTGCGGGGGCGGCCCCATTGGTAGGCCGGTGCCGGGTTCGCGCCGCCGGGACCGTTGCCGGGCGGGCCGCCTGGGCCGGGTGCCGTGCCGGGGCCGCCGGTTGGCGGGGGTGTGTTGCCGGGCCGTGGGGCGCCACCGGGGCTCGGGCCGGGCCTGCCGCCGGTCGGTCCCGTACTTGGGCCGCCCGGCCCCCTGGTCGTGCCCGGGCCACCGGGACCTGCGCCGCCGGGGCCGTTTCGTCTCGGCCGTGTTCGTCCCGTGCCAGTCGCTGCCGTCGCGGTTCTCGCTGCCTTGGCGGCTCTCGTGGCGCCTTTGCCGATGCGCAGGCCGGTGGCGAGTTTGGCGCCGAAGGCGTAGGGGCCCAGGGGCATGCCGAGGGCGCCGAGGGCGACTTTGCGCAGGATCCGCAGGCCGGGGATCTTGGGGCCGGCTGCGCTGCCGGTGATGGTGCGGGCGGGTGCGGTGACGATGCGTCGGATCCAGGAGGGGATCTTGATGAGGAGGTAGAGGGTGCAGCAGAGCAGCATGAGGTTGATGAGCTGAGTGGTGGCGCCGAGGGTGACCAGGCCGTAGTTGTTCGGGTCGAGGAGGGCTTTGACGCAGACGAGGAAGGCGATGGCCTGGGCGATCTCGGTTCCCAGGCAACCGAGGTAGGCGCGCCACCACAGGCGGGCGACGCCGTCGCTGAGCGGGTGGGCGTGGCAGGCGAGCATCAGTGGTGAGGCGACGGTGAGCAGGATGATCGCCGCGGTCCGCACCAGCACGGTGATCAGCAGGACGGCGCCGAGGGTGAGGGCGACGAGCTGGATGACCAGGATGTAGAGGGGCGCGTCGCCGGTGAGTTGGGCGAGGAGCAGGCCGATGAGCGTGCCGGCGACGTCGTCGGCGCTGACGCCGTCGCCGAAGATCGCCGCAGCGATCGCGTTGGTCAGCTCGAGCAGGGTGGTGCAGATCGTCAGGGACAGGTTCGAGGCGGCGATACCCAGCACCAGCCGGGGCAGGAGGTCCTGTACGCCCCAGCGTTGTTGGATGCTGCCGTGGGTCATCGTGGTGATGCCGGCGGCGAGGACAAACAGGCCGTAGCCGGCGACCGCGATGACCCTCATCGCCTCCCAGAGCTCGCGGATCCGGGGGGAGGAGGCGGGGTCGGGGGTGGTGAGCAGGGCGCGGACCACGGAGTTGATCAGCGGGTTGACGAGCGGGCGGATCAGGTCGGCGAGCCAGCCGGTGATGGCCTGGCGGATCTGGCCGGGGATGTCCCAGAACGACACCGACTCTCCCCCACCCGTACCGCCCCAGCCGTCGGCGGGTGGCGAGGGTGCGGGGCCCGGTGACGGTGCCGGAGTAGGCGTCGGCCTGGGCTTCTCACTGACCGACGGGGATGGCGTCAGACCGGGGGTCGGCTCCTGGGTGCTCGCAGGCGGTCCGGGGTCCGGCCGGGGTGGCGAGGGCGCCGGTGCGGCCGGGGTCGCGCCGGGCACCGGCTGCGGCCCACCGGGATCGGCATAGGCCCGGACCTGGGAGCAGGCCAGCACGGCGGCGAGCAGCACGAGCGTGGCACCGGTTGTCACCGCCCACGCCCACCGGCGTCTTCGCTGGGGTTGAGGGGGTGTCATTTGGCGCCGACCAGGCCCTTGAGGATGTCGAGGATGACGGGGGCGAGGATGGCGAGCATGTAGCCGATGCCGGCGGACTTGATGGCGCCCTTTGCCTTTTCGACCTCGCCGGGGTCCCCGGCCGCCATGAGGTAGCGCAGGCCGCCGATGGTCAGGAAGGTGGTGGCGATCGCCGCGACGATCCCAGTGATCCAGGCGGTGATGTTCGCGAACACCTGGTCGATCGTCGCCGGGCCGGCCAGCTGGGTCGGGGCGGCGGAGGCAACGTGCGCGGTCAGGATGAGCAGCAGCGCGATCGCGGCGAGCACCGCGGGCAATGCGTACGGGGAGTGGGGCGGGCGGCGCGGACGGCGCCCGGGGTGGTCGCTCGACATGGCACTCCTGACGGGCAGGGCGGGCAAGGGAGTGGGAAGCCGCGTGGTGGGCGGCCGGGGTGAGAGGGCGCTGCCGGGGGCGGGTGCGCGCTTGGAGGGTCCGTGGGCCGTCACCTCCCTCACGGGAATCAGGTGGCGGGCGGGTGCAGCGGTGTCAGCGTCTGCGGCGGATCCTCTCGGCGGCACCGGCGGTGCTGGCCGGTGGCGCCCTCTCACCTCTACAAACCGGGATTAGACGGCGTGTCTAACGTCCGATCAGGAAATTCGCGGAAATTGTCAGCCGTTCAGGAGACCCGCGCGCACGGCCTTGACCAGCCGCAGCTCGGCCCGGTGGCGGCGCATTCCCATCGCCTCCACCGTCACCCCGGCCCGCTCGGCCAGCTCCCGCACCGAGACGCCCTCCAGGCGGGTGCGCGCGATCAGCTCCGCCTGCTCCCGGCCCAGCAGCCCGCGCTCGACCGCCCGCTCCAGCACCTCATCGGGGCACCCGACCGGGACGCCCTCCCGCTCCGGCTGCTCGCCCAGGTCGGCCCGCGCCTCCTCGTGGCGCAGCTGCTCCGTGCGGTAGGCGCGGGCGGCCCGGTCCGCGGCCCAGCACAGGCTCGACGGGATACGGCCCGGGTCGGCCACGGTGTCCATGCGCGAGCGCAGGTCGACCGCGGCCTCCCAGAAGCCGGCCAGGGCCGCCTGCTGCACATCGGCCTGCGACAGCTCCGGGGCCTCGCGCCGCAGCCGGGCGGCAGTGCGCCACAGTCCGGACAGCGCCATCGCGCACAGCGCGGTGGGCCACTCCTCGCCACGCCACCCGGGCGTCTGGGTCAGGCCGAGCAGGCGGACCCAGATCGCCCCGCGCGTCTGGTAGCCGATCGAGGGGTGCAGCAGCAGCGCCCGCAGGCACGCCATGTCCAGCGGGTGCTGCGGCAGCGCCGCGTCCAGGTCCCCGACCACGAGGGTCAGCGGGTGGGGCCGCTCGACGAGGCGGCGCAGCTCCTCCTCCAGGGCCTGCAGCGGCTCCATGCGGGTGGTGGTGTTCTCACGCATGACGGTTCTTCCCTTCGGCGATGACGGCGGGCTTTTCGCCGTCTGCGCCGAGTCCGCCAGGACCGCTGGGGGCCATCTGGGGCCCGGCCGGGCAGGCCGTAGGGAAGCCCTGGGGGCGAGCTGGGGGTGCAGCGATTTCCGGGACCTTGGAGGCCGCCCCATGTCGCCCCCAATCCGGCCCTGACCAGCACGAACGCTCTCGCTGCGGCTGGGGGTGAGCTGGAGGAGGGAGCGTGGAAGAGCTCCTTGAAATTTCTCTGGGCAGCCTCTTGCGAAGTCCCTTCCGGACGGCTGCGGGAATGCCTGATGGGGTGTGTGGTGCGCACGGGCAGCGGTATGACTTATTCGCGATCGGATGGATGGTGCGTTAGAAAACGGCCCAAAATCCGGTTTGTATAGGTGTCAGCGTCACGCGGCGGCCGTCGGGCCAACCCGCATGAACCACCCCACCCGCCCCACTACCTCCACCGAGCCCCAGCCCGCCCTCCCGCGAACCCGCCGGGAAGCCGACGAACGGCCCCGCACCCCGCGCTCCAAGCCCACCGGCGTGCCCCTGTCGGTGTGGCTGACCGAACCGCTCGCCGGCTGCTGCCCCACCTGCGAGACCCCCATCGGCTCGGCCTGCGCCCACCGCCTCCCGCTCGGCCTCGCCAAGCAGATCGTCGAGGCGTTCACCGCCCGAGGCGACCTGGTGTACGTCCCCGAGGCCGGCAATGCCACCTGCCTGATCGCCGCCGTCCAGACGGGCCGCAAGGTGATCGCCTACGCCCCCACCCACCAGGGCGCCACCCTCGCCTACGACACCCTCCACACCCACGCCGTCCAGGTCGCATCCCTCGCCGTCCTACGGCGCGGCGCCCCCGGCAGCCTCCCGCCCGCAGCCGACCGGCTCGGCGGCCAAGCCCAACTGGCGATCGCCGCACCCCACGCTTTCACCACCCCGGCCGAGCTCGCCGCGCTGACCGAGTCCTGCGCGAGGGCGCTGAAGCCCGACGGAGTGCTGGTCATCACCACCCGCCAGAAGACCGGCCAGGACACCGCGGGGCACCTCGTCGCCCACGCCCAGGCCGCCGGCCTGGTCTACCTCCAGCACATCGCCGTCGTCGAGGCCACCGTCACCGACGGCCATCTCGCACCCGCCGTCCCCGCGCGCGTCCAGCACCGCCGGGACTGCGTCTGTCACCACTCCCAGCCCGTCCCGGGCCGCCACGCCTTGATCCACAACGACCTGGTCGTGCTGGTCAAGCCGTGAACGACCACTCGGGTTCAGGAAGTTCGCAGCCCAGCCGCGCCTACCGCGAGGAGCCGATCATGACCACCAGCCCGCACGAGACAGACCCCCAGGCGCAGGCCCGCACCGCTGGACCGCCCCCGCCCCGCGAGCCCGCTGGCACCGTCGGTCCCGTGACCCTGGCCTGCCTGCCGACCTCGGTGTGGGTCACCGCGCAGAAGGACGCCCGCAACCAGCGCCGAGGCCGCTACTCGCCCGCCTCGGCCGCGCACCCCGCGAAGATGCTCCCGGCGATCGCCGCTCACGCGATCGCCACCTACACCACCCCCGGCCAGCTCGTGCTGGACCCGATGTGCGGCATCGGCACCACCCTGGTCGAAGCCGTCCACCTCGGCCGTGACGCCATCGGCGTCGAACTCGAAGGCCGCTGGACGGCGGTGGCCAAGGCCAACCTCAACCACGCCCGAACGAGCGGGGCCACCGGCCGCGCCGAGGTCCGCACCGGGGACGCCCGCCACGCGCAGAGCGTCATCGGCGAGGAGCACTACGGCCGCGCCCAGCTCCTGCTCACCTCGCCGCCCTACGGCGCGTCCGTCCACGGCCAGGTCCGTGCCACCCGCGAGACCGGCCGGCGCGGCATCGGCAAGTTCGACACCACCTACGGCAACAACCCGGCCAACCTCGCCCACGCCCCCACCGACGACCTCCTGGAGGCCTTCACCACCATCCTGACGAACTGCCTGCCGCTGCTCGCGCCGGGCGGCACGGTCGCCGTCACCGCCCGACCGTGGCGTCACCATGGCGAACTCGTCGACCTGCCCGCCGCCGTCATCGCCGCCGGACAGGCCGCCGGACTCGTCCCGGTCGAACGGTGCGTGGCCCTGCTCGCCGGCCTGCGGGACGACGCACTGGTCGCCCGGCCGTCGTTCTTCCAGCTCAAGAACGTGCGCGCCGCCAGGGCGGCGGGCGTGCCCATGCACTTGATCGTCCATGAGGATGTGCTCGTGTTCCGTCGCATGAAAGCGCAGGTGACGGGGTGTGAGAACCGGGCGGGCGCCGTTCACGGGCGGTCGGCGTGACCATCATGAACGCTGTCGGCGGGCCGGGTAACCCCGGCCCGCCGGGTCTCACTCCAGCGGTCCAGGGCGGGCTGCGGATCGGCAGTCTGTGCACTGGGTACGGAGGTCTGGACCTCGCGATCGAGGCCGTCCTTGAGGCCCGCGTGCTCTGGTGTGCCGAGAGCGATCCCGCCGCTGCGGCAGTGCTTGCCGCACGCTACCCGGATGCTCCCAACCTCGGTGACATCAGCGCCGTCGACTGGAGCGCGGTGCCGGACGTGGACATCCTCACGGCCGGCTTCCCCTGTCAGGACATCTCCTACGCCGGTCGCGGCGCGGGATTGGCGGAAGGCAACCGCAGTGGCCTCTGGTACACCGTCGCCGAAGCCGTTCGCGTACTTCGACCCGGCCTCGTCTTCGTGGAGAACGTCACCGCTCTGCGACGGCGCGGACTCGGCATCGTCGTCGCCGACCTGGCCGCGTGCGGGTACGACCTGGCGTGGCGTTGCGTACGAGCTTGCGACGTCGGCGCCCCGCACCGCAGAGACCGGCTCTTCCTCCTCGCGACCCGACGGGACGCCGGGCCGGACACCCCCGGAGGCGTCGGGCTGCGACTTGAGCAGCCCTGTCTCCCTGCTGCTGACCCCGACTGCCAGCCTGGGCAGCGGGACCGGAGGGCAGAACCCGTTGGAGCACCGTGCCGCCGGACACGGTCCGACCCTCGCCGACCAGGTCGAACACCTGGCCACGACACCGCGCATGCAGCCACCGATCCGCAACGTCACCTGCCCGGCGGGCATCTGTGCGATCGAGGTCGTGGACAAGCTCCTGCCGACGCCGCTCGCGGGCGACGGAGTCAAGGGCAGCCCACGGCAGATGGGCTCCAAGGGAGACCTGTCCCTGCCCTCCGCCGTTGCATCACTCAGCTCCCGCCAGCCCGAGCACCACGACTGACCAGACGTCACACAGGCTGGGGACCGTACGAGATGGCGGTCCAGCGCTGGGAGGCCATCCTCGGCAGGCCAGCCCCGCCGCCGACCAGCCCAGGGCTGACGGGGACTCAGCGACTCGCCCCGGCTTTCGTCGAGTGGCTGATGTCCTTGCCCGAAGGCTGGGTCACCGGCATCGACCTGCCCCGCAACGCGCAGCTCCGCCTGCTCGGCAACGGGGTCGTCACCCTCCAGGCAGCGTGCGCCCTGACCTACCTGCTGGGCACCGTGCAGCAGTTGAGACAGTCACCGCCCGAACCGGAGCAGCCGGCGGTCACCGTCGAGGTCCCGGACGAGCTGCCGGCGATCAACGACCAGGCCGCCGCACTACTGCTGCGCATGCTGATCGAACACCGCCCGAACCTGACCGACGGGGAACCGTTCGGGTGATGCGGCTGGAGTAACCCGCCCGGCGGAGTTACGACAGGACGACGGTCCACGGCCCGGTGGCCAGCGGCGACGCGGTCACCGGGCCGGGGACCGGCAGACAGACATTGATCCCGTGCCGACAAGGAGCTTGGCAGATGCGCGACTTCGCCTTCGCCGGACGCTGTTCGACCGAAGACCTGCAAGACCCCGTGGCCTCGAAGAACTGGCAGCTCACCCGCGCCAACATGCTCATCGCCCCCCTCGAAGGGCGGGTCGTCGCCCAGTACTTCGACATCGGGCACTCCCGCTCGCTGCCCTGGCGCCGCCGCCCCCGGGCCTCCGCCCTCCTCGACGCGCTCGCCGACCCGAACCGGGGCTTCGACGCAGTGGTGATCGGCGAGCCCCAACGCGTCTTCTACGGCAACCAGTACAGCCTCATCCACCCCGTCTTCGCGCACTACGGCGTCGAGCTGTGGGTTCCCGAGGTCGGGGGTCCCGTCGATCCCGACAGTGAGGCCCACGACCTGATCATGTCCGTCTACGGTGGCGTGTCCAAGGCCGAGCGCTCCCGCATCAAGGTCCGGGTCCGCTCGGCGATGTCCGCCCAGGCCTCCATCGAGGGCCGGTTCCTCGGCGGACGCCCGCCCTACGGCTACCTGATCGCCGACGGCGGCCCGCACCCCAACCCCGCCAAGGCCGTCGACGGCAAGCGCCTGCACGTCCTGGTAGTTGACTCGGTCGCGGGCCCGGTCGTCCAGCGGATCTTCAGCGAGTACCTGTGCGGTCGGGGCATCTACGCCATCGCCGAGGGCCTCACCCGCGACGGCATTTCCTCGCCCTCCGCGCACGACCGCGCCCGCAACTCCCACCGCGATGGGGCGGCTTGGGCTAAGAGCGCGGTGCGCGCCATCCTCATCAATCCCCGCTACACGGGACACCAGGTGTGGAACAAGCAGCGGAAGGAGGAGGTCCTCCTCGATGTCGAGGACGTCGCGCTCGGCTACGAGACCAAGCTGAAGTGGAACGCCGAGGACAAGTGGGTCTGGTCCGAGCGGATCGCCCACCCGCCGCTGGTCACCCGCGAGACCTTCGACAGGGTCCACCAGATCATGTTCTCCCGCAGTCGCCACAACGCACCCCGCGACCGGGTCGGCGCTATCCATCCCTACCTGCTGCGAGGCCGGGTCGACTGCGTCCTGTGCGAGCGGAAGATGGGTAGCCAGTGGTCGCACGAGGAGGCGTACTACCGCTGTCGTTATCCCGAGGAGTACGCGCTGGCGAACAAGATCGGCCACCCTCGCAACGTCCTGTTCCGGGAAGCCGACGTCATCCCGCACCTCGACCGCTGGCTCGCCCGCAGTTTCGCCCCCGGCCACCGCGCCGCCACCATCCACCGCCTGTTCACCGCCCAGGGCACCACCACCGCGACCGGCCACCAGTCCGCCGAGGTCGAAGCCCGGGCGGAGGTCACCGCGTGCGACCAGCAGCTCGCCCGCTATCGCGAGGCCCTAAACACCGCCGACCCCGGAGCGACTGCCCCCATCACCCGGTGGATCGCCGAGACCGAGGCCGAACGCACCCGAGCCGAAGCACGGCTTCGCACCGCGACCAGCACCCGCCGAACCCAGGCCCTGGCCGAAAAGCAGATCGCCGACCTCGTGAACCAGGCGGGCGACATCGTCGATGTGCTGCGCGCCGCGAAGCCCGAGACCAAACGCCAGACCTATGCCGCCCTGGGCCTGCGCTGCCGGTACAATCACGCGCAACGCAAAATGCAGGTCGGGATTGCTCCTGACCTGCATTCCCTGGCCAACTTCGTTGGCCAATGGGTCGTGTCCGAGGGGGGACTTGAACCCCCACGCCCGATAAAGGGCACTAGCACCTCAAGCTAGCGCGTCTGCCATTCCGCCACCCGGACTAGGTGGTGTCTGCTCGGCTGCCCTTCGGTGTGCCGCGCTGACATGCATAACTGTAGCAAAGATCGGCTCAGGGTCCCAAAAGCCTGGGGGTCTGGGGGTGGCCCGGGGGTGGACGGTTGGGATCGGGGAGGTTCCGGTGGGGATTTCCTTGGGGTGTGGCGGTGGCTGGGGGAGGATGGCGGGACCGTGGCCTGGATGGGCTGGAGGATGAGGAGGGCGCATGAGCGAGTCGGAACTGACGGGCGGGGCGCGAGTGAGCGGGGAGTCGGAGGTCGCCGAGATCTGCCGCGACCTGATCCGGATCGACACCAGTAACTACGGCGACCACTCGGGGCCGGGGGAGCGGGCCGCGGCGGAGTACGTGGCGGAGCAGCTGGCCGAGTTCGGTCTCGAGCCGAAGATCATCGAGTCCGCCAAGGGACGGGCCTCGACAGTGGTTCGGATCGAGGGGGAGGACCGGTCGCGGCCGGGTCTGCTGATCCACGGGCACACGGACGTGGTGCCGGCCAACGCCGACGACTGGACCTACCACCCGTTCTCGGGCGAGATCGCGGACGGCTGCGTCTGGGGGCGCGGCGCGGTGGACATGAAGGACATGGACGCGATGACCCTGGCAGTGGTCCGCGACCGGCTGCGGACCGGGCGCAAGCCCCCGCGCGACCTGGTGCTCGCCTTCCTGGCGGACGAGGAGGCGGGCGGCACGTACGGGGCCCGGTACCTGGTGGACAAGCACCCGGAGTTGTTGGAGGGCGTCACCGAGGCGATCGGTGAGGTGGGCGGCTTCTCCTTCACCGTCAACGACAAGGCGCGGCTCTACCTGATCGAGACGGCCCAGAAGGGCATGCACTGGATGCGCCTGACGGTCGAGGGCCGGGCGGGGCACGGCTCGATGGAGAACAACGACAACGCGATCACCGAGCTCTGCGAGGCGGTGGCCCGGCTCGGTCGGCACCAGTTCCCGCTGCGGATCACCAAGACCGTCGAGGCGTTCCTGAACGAGCTGTCGGACGCGCTGGGCGTGCGGCTCGACCCGAACGACATGGACGAGACGCTGCGGGTGCTCGGCGGGATCGCCAAGATGATCGGCACCACGCTGCGCAACACCGCGCAGCCGACCATGCTGGGCGCCGGCTACAAGGTCAACGTGATTCCGGGGCAGGCCACGGCGCATGTGGACGGGCGGTTCCTGCCGGGGTACGAGGAGGAGTTCCTGGCCGAGCTGGACAGCGTGCTCGGGCCGCGGGTGAAGCGGGAGAGCGTGCACTCGGACAAGGCGATCGAGACCAGCTTCGACGGGGCGCTGGTGGAGGCGATGCAGTCGGCGCTGCGGGCCGAGGACCCGATCGCGCGGGCGGTGCCGTACTGCCTGTCGGGTGGGACGGACGCGAAGTCGTTCACCGATCTGGGGATTCGCTGCTTCGGGTTCGCGCCGCTGCAGCTGCCGCCGGAGCTGGACTTCGCCGGGATGTTCCACGGGGTGGACGAGCGGGTCCCGGTGGAGGGGCTGAAGTTCGGTGTGCGGGTGCTGGACCGTTTCATCGATGCCTGCTGAGATTATTTTCTGTCGATCATCTGAGCGAATGATCACCGGTAGGAGTGAATGCTGATCGGGCCCCGTTCCCCCATTCGGCAGAGCCTCGTTCACTCCTATGGCGGGCGGGTGACCGCGCCGCTCAGATGATCAGGAGGAAATAGTGAACGTCAAGAAGATCGCTGCTGTCGCGGCCACTGCCGGTGGTCTCATGCTGGCCGGTGCGGGCGTCGCCTCGGCGCACGGTGGCGCGAGCGCCGAGGGTGCTGCGCTCAACTCGCCCGGCGTGCTGTCCGGCAACCAGGTCCAGGTCCCGGTGCACATCCCGGTGAACCTCTGCGGCAACACGATCAGCGTGATCGGCCTGCTGAACCCGGCGTTCGGCAACGAGTGCGAGAACGACTGACGGTGGGGCGGTACGCGGGAAGACGGTAGGAAAACAAGAGGGGCACCCTGAGGTGGGGGCGCCCCTCTTTCTATTCTGAAACCACCCGATCGGGTGAGGCGCCGCCGGTTGGCTCAACCTTTTCATGCGCTACTCGTTGTCCAGTGGGCGGGAAAAGAGTTCGTCGGAAATTCCGACCATCACATGTCAGGGGTACCTATGCGACAGGTTGCCAGAAAAGGGATTCTCACGGCCGTGGCCACCGGCAGCGTGCTGGCCTCCACCGCAGGCTACGCCTACGCGGCGGCCGACGCCGACGGGGCCGCGGCCGGCTCCCCGGGCGTCGGCTCGGGCAACAGCGTGCAGGTGCCGGTCGAGGCGCCGGTCAACCTGTGCGGAAACACGGTGGACGTGGTCGGGCTGCTGAACCCGGCCTACGGCAACCAGTGCGCCAACAGCTCCCCGCAGCACGGCGGGCACCACAAGGGTGGTGGGGAGCACGGCGGCGACCACGGCGGTGGCGGCAGCCAGGCCGGCGGCGGCGACCACACCGGTGGCAGCGACCAGGGGAGCGGCGGCCAGGGCACCAGCGGCGGTGACACCCCGGGCGGCGGCTCGCAGAACGGTTCGCAGAACGGGTCGCAGGGCGGTTCGGAGAACGGTTCGCAGAACGGACCGGGCACCCCCAGCCGGGGCGGCCCGGGCGTGCCCGGCATCCCGACCGCCGGCAGCTCCGCCTCCGGTGTCAGTCAGGGCTCCCCGGGCGTCGGCTCGGGCAACAACGGGCAGGTCCCGGTGGACATCCCGGCCAACGTCTGCGGCAACTCCGTCGACGTCATCGGCGCGCTCAACCCGGTCATGGGCAACGACTGCGCCAACCAGGCGCCCGCCGCCCACACGCCGGCCCAGCCGCCGACCTCGACTCCGGCGACCCCGGCTCCGCCGACCGAGGTCAAGGGCGTCAGCGGTACCCGCACCCCGGCGCAGCCCGCCGCCGCTCCGGTGAGCGCACCGGCGGTGGCCGAGGTGGCGCAGCAGGTGCCGGGCCAGCGGCTGGCTTCCACGGGTATGGACGGGCTCGGCATCATCGCGCCCGCCGGCCTCGCGCTGCTGATCGGCGGTGGGGTGCTCTACCGCCGCTCCCGCACCGCCGCCTGACCATCACCGTCTGGCCAGCCCTGCCTGGCCAGGCAGTGTCTGACCAGGACCGCTCGACCTGTGCTGGCTGAGCAGCACTGCCCGAGCAGCACCGCCTGACCTGCACCGCCGGACATCACCAGCTGCGAAGCGCTGTCACCAGCTGCGAATCTGCCGGATGATCCGGCGGCGCAGCAGGACGGTCCGACTGCCATCAGGGAAGAGTCGGAGCCGATCCAGCTCCCAGTGCCCGTACTCGGCGTGCTCGGTGAGTAGCTGCCGTGCCGCGTTGCGCGAGGTGCCGCGCGGCATGCGCAGGGACTGGTACTCGTACTCTGGCTGCCGGACCAGCTTCGGTGGGGTCAAGGCTCGCCTCCTCAGCGACGACTGCGGGCAAGCCTACGACCTGCCCCCGACAGTGGCGCCGGTCCGGACCGGGTCCCCGGTCCCGACCGGTGCCGTACCTCCGGGAGAAGTCATCTGATGCATGATCAATTCCCGGATCGGATGAGTTCTTCGGAGGCATTTCTACCCGCCGGGCGGCTCCCGAAAAGCGCATGGTTTCGGACATCACGGGTCAAGTTGCCAGGGTTTCGCAAACTCGGGAGGTAACCCCTGTGCGCCGCAGGCCCTGGTACGGATAGCGTCTGACCCATGTCTGATGCCGCGCAGCTCACCCGCACCGAGGTACGCGAAGCCGCCGAGGCGGTCAAGGCCGCCATCGACCGCCATCTGGAAGCGGTGTCCAGCACCACCACCGACGACGATCCGGCGGTCTTCGCCGCCTACGAGGAGTTGGCCGCGGCGGCCATCCACTACGACCAGCTGCTCTACGAGGTCTACGACGAGGTCACCCCGTTCGAGGTCCCCGGCGACGGCGGGCCCGGCAGCTACCAGGGCCCGGAGGAGCCGGAGGCGGTCAGCGTGCTGATCCGCCGCGACTACCGGATCGTCGACCCGCGCCGGCTTCGTGCCCAGGCCGAGCGCCTGGACGACTCGCTGGCCCCGGTGACCGGCGAGGAGCAGGGAGTGACGGCAGCCGTCGGGGTGGTCTTCGGTGAGTTCGAGCCGGACGAGATCGCGGCCCGCGCGGAGGAGTTCGGCCTGGAGGAGGGCGACTCGACGCTCTGGGTGACGGCGACCGACCCGACCGAGCCGGGGGAGTGGCTGGCCGAGCCCTTCGACACCCCGGACCCGCACCTGCTGCTCTGCCGGTTCGACGTCAGCGAGGTCTACGACGAGGACGACCTCGACGACTGAGCCGATGAGTGAACGGACGACTGCACTGTCGAGCCGGCTGAACGAGTCGGTTGGACCGACAAGTCGGCTGAACCGACGAGGCGACTGAACCGACGAGGCGACTGAACGGACGAGCGCCGGGGCCGCGTGGCCCCGGCGCTCGTCGTGAGCCGGTCGGTTACCCCTCGGCCTCGGCCAGCAGCCCCCGCAGCCGTGTCGTGCGCGCAGTGCCGGGCCGCTCGGCGACGGCCTGGGCCAGCGCGGGCCCGGCGGCGTGCACCACGGACAGATGCCGCTCGGCCCGGCCGAAGGCGGTGTACACCCACTGCCGGGTCAGCCCGGCGGCCGCATCCTCGGGCAGCACCACCACGCCGCCCGGCCAGCGCCGACCGAGGGCCTGATGGACCGTCAGCGCCCAGCCGTGCCGCAGCCGGTCGACCTGGGCGGGCGGCAGCAGCAGCTCCGCCCCGTCGGTCAGGGCGAGCCGTAGGCCGGCGGCATCGCCGTCGAGCACGGTGCCGGGACGGTTGACCCCGGGCAGCGGCGAGTAGACGACCCGGTCACCGGGGTCGAAGCCGGCGAACCGGCCGGGGCCGGGGTTCAGCGCGGCCTTGGCGGCGGCGTTGAGCGCCCGAGTACCGGCCGCACCGCCGTGGCCGGGGGTGAGCAGCACGGTCTGCTCGGCGGGGATGGACAGCGCGCGCGGGATCGAGTCGGTGAGCAACTGGACGGCCCGGTGGACGGCCTCGCCGGCGTCGCGGGCGGTGAGGATCACCACCTCCTTGCCCGGCGCCTCGACGCTCTGCAGCTCGCCGATGCCGATCCCGGAGACCAGCTCGCCGATCGGGCCGAGGTCGGGCGTGCGGGAGGCGACCACGGGGCAGGGCTTGGCGGCCAACAGGTCGGCGAAGAGTCGCCCGGGGCCGGTCGACCAGAGCTGGCCGGGGTCGCCGCTGAGGACCAGCCGAGTGCCGTCGCCGAGCGACTCGACCAGGGTGGCGGCGAGCTCGAGGTCGAGCAGCGGGGCGTCCTGGACGATCAGCAGGTCGAGCGCGAGGGTGCCGTCCTCGGCGCGCTCCACCCCGCCGGGGGCGAGCAGTTCGGCGAGGGTCAGCGAGTCGGGGTCGGCCAGCGCGTCCCGGCCGTACTCGGTCCAGGCGGCTGCGCGGGCCCGCAGGCGGAGCTCGCGCGCGGCACCGAGCAGCTCGGCCAGCTCGCCGCGGGAGGCGGCGTCGCCGGTGTGCAGGACCAGGCCGTTGGCGGCGACGGCTCGGATCAGCGCGGCGGCCGAGGGCGAAGCGGTGGTCGCCGCGGCCTCCCAGGACTCGGCGGACTGGGCAGCGTCAGCAGGTTCATCGGGCTGGGCAGCGTCGGCGAGCTCGTCATCCTGGGCGGCGTCGGCGGCCTCAGCAGCCTCGGCGGGCTCGAAGGTGGAGATCAGCCGGACCAGCCCGTCCGCCGCCGCGTCCTCCGCCAGTGCCAGCCGCTCCAACGCGAGCAGCATCCGCATCGGCGGCTCCTCGTCCTCGCCCAACTCGCGCGCCCCGGGCCCGGTCTCCTCCTCCTGGAAGGGCATCACCCGGCCGTCCTGCACGGCGTCCTGCAGGGCTTGGTCGGGGTCGGGCAGGCCGAGCTTCGCCAGGCCCGCCCGCAGCTCGGTGGCCTCCAGCGCGGAGTGACCACGCAGCGCGGCCTGCTCCAGCAGCCAGCCGGCCAGCGCCTGCCCGCGTCGCGGGTCGCCGGGGCCGGCCGCCGGGCCGAGCAGGGCCCGGGCGAAGCCGTCGGCCTGCTCGGGGCGCACCCCGGGCAGCGCGAGCAGCGACCACGGGTCCTCGCGCAGCAACTGCGCGGCGCCCTCGCCGAAGGCGGTCAGTGCGGCCCCGGCCAGCGCGGGGACGGCGGCAGCGGGCGCACCGCCGGCGGCGAGCAGTTCGGCGACGGACGAGGTGTCACCGAAGGCGGCCACCGGAGCCGTGGCGATCCCCGGAGCCGTGGCGGGCGCCGACGCCGCGGCGGCCGCAGCGGGAGCTTCCGGCTGAGGATCGGCCGAGCCCTGGGACTCGCGCTCGACCGAGGGCTCGGCCGAGGGCTCGGGTGCAGGCCCAGGTGCAGGCTCGGGTCTGCGTGCGGCAGCCGGCGCCGACGGCGCTCCAGGCGTGCGCCGCTCCACCGCGCGGATCGCCTCGGTCAGCGCGGCGAGGTCGGCACTGCGCGAGGACCGCGGCTCGGGCACCTGGCTCTCGCCGGGTTCCGCTCCGTCGGCCGGGTCGTGCGTCTGACTCACAGTTCGTTCCAGTCCTGATCAGGGTAGCGACGCACCGGCGCCGAGATGTCGTCCAGCGCACCGCGGATCTCATCCGGAAGCGTAAGCGCCTCCACCGACAGCGCCGCGTGCAGCTGTGCCGCCGTCCGCGCGCCGACGATCGCGCTGCTCACCCCGGGCCGGTCGCGGACCCAGGAGAGGGCCACCGCCAGCGGGCTGCTCGCCAGGCCGTCCGCCGCCGTGGCGACGGCGTCCACGATCCGCCGCGAGCGTTCCCCGAGGTAGGGCTGCACGAAGCCGGACAGGTAGGGGGAGGCACCACGCGAGTCCTGCGGGACGCCGTGCCGGTACTTGCCGGTCAGCACGCCGCGGCCGAGCGGTGAGGAGGCGAGCAGCCCGAGCCCGGCGTCCAGCGCGGCGGGCAGCACCTCGCGCTCGATGCCGCGCTGCAGCAGCGAGTACTCCATCTGCGTCGCGGCCAGCGGCACCCGGCCGGGCGCGCAGCGCTGCCAGGTCGCGGCCTTGGCCAGCTGCCAGCCGCTGAAGTTGGAGACCCCGACGTAGCGGGCCCGCCCGGAGCTGACGGCCAGGTCGAGGGCGTGCAGGGTCTCCTCGGTGGGGGTGGCGGGGTCGAAGGCGTGCACCTGCCACAGGTCGATGTGGTCGGTGCCGAGCCGGCGCAACGAGGCGTCCAGGGCGGCGAGCAGCCGGCCGCGCGAGGTGTCGAACCGGCGGTCGGAGTCGGGGACACTGCCGGCCTTGGTGGCGATGACCAGTTCGGAGCGCGGGATCAGAGTGTCCGTCAGTCGGGAGAGCAGGTACTCGGCGCCGCCGTCGGCATAGACGTCGGCGGTGTCCACCAGGGTGCCGCCGGCGTCGACGAACTCCTTGAGCTGCTCGGCGGCTTCGTGCTCGTCCGTGTCGCGGCCCCAGGTCATGGTGCCCAGGCCGAGTCGAGAGACCCGTAGGCCGGTGCGGCCCAGATGACGCTTCTCCATGGCGGAAGGACCCCCTCGATCGGTACCCACGAGGGTAGCCGCCGCCTCGGACGATGTGACGCGCGCCACGCCTACCGGTCAGTAGCATGACCGCGACCGGCGCGACTACCGTGGCCGCGACAGCCCCTGCGCAAACGCGACAGCTCCACCCCAAAACAGCCCCTCCCCAAAAACAGCCCTTCCCGAAAACAGCCCTTCCCGAAAACAGCCCCTCCCGAAAGGCGTGCAGCCATGCGACTCGGCATCAACCTCGGTTACTGGGGCCTCGGCCTGGACGCCGACAACATCGCGGTGGCCCAGGAGGCCGACCGGCTCGGCTACTCGGTCTGCTGGGCCGCCGAGGCCTACGGCTCGGACGCGGCGACCGTGCTCTCCTTCGTGGCCGCCCGGACCGAGCGGATCGACGTCGGCTCGGCGATCTTCCAGATCCCGGCCCGCACCCCGGCGATGACCGCGATGACCGCGGCCACCCTGGACGCCCTCTCCGGCGGCCGGTTCCGGCTCGGCCTCGGGGTGTCGGGGCCGCAGGTCTCCGAGGGCTGGTACGGCGTCAAGTTCGACAAGCCGCTGGCCCGCACCCGGGAGTACGTGGAGATCATCCGCAAGGCGATGTCCCGCGAGCGGCTCACCCATGAGGGCGCCAACTGGACGCTGCCCCTGCCCGGTGGCCCGGGCAAGGCGCTGAAGCTGACGGTGCATCCGGTGCGTGAGCACATTCCGCTGTACATCGCGGCGATCGGCCCGAAGAACCTGGAGCAGACCGGCGAGATCGCCGACGGCTGGCTCGGCATCTTCTTCTCGCCCGAGCCCGAACACGCCGCGCTCTCGCTGGACCCGCTGCGCGCCGGGCGGGCCAAGGTGGGCAAGACGCTGGACGGCTTCGACCTCTGCCCGACCGTCAACATCGCGGTCGGCGAGGACGTCGCGGCGCTCGCCGACGGGCTGCGCTCCTACGCCGCGCTCTACATCGGCGGGATGGGCAGCAAGGAGAAGAACTTCTACAACCAGCTGGCCCGCCGGATGGGCTACGAGCAGGCCGCCGAGGAGGTCCAGCAGCGCTACCTGGCCGGCGACAAGGAGGGCGCGGCGGCGGCCGTGCCGCACGAGCTGATCGACGCCTTCTCGTTGCTCGGCTCCAAGGAGCGGATCG
The DNA here is from genome assembly GCF_000744785.1 of Kitasatospora azatica KCTC 9699. Lineage (NCBI taxonomy): Bacteria > Bacillati > Actinomycetota > Actinomycetes > Kitasatosporales > Streptomycetaceae > Kitasatospora > Kitasatospora azatica. Next base: position 5,355,090 of record NZ_JQMO01000003.1, read on the forward strand.
CGGACCGGATGCGCGCCTACGCGGATGCCGGGGTCACCACGCTGACGCTGGCCCCGGCCGGCTGGACGCTGGACGAGCGGATCACCGCGCTGCGCACCGGCGTCGAGGCGCTGGAGCTGGCCGGACTGGCCTGACGAGCTCAGCCGGGCGCGCCGGACGAGCTCAGCCGGGCGCGCCGGACGAGCTCAGCCGGGCGCGCCGGACGAGCTCAGCCGGGCGCGCCGGACGAGCTCACTCCGGCGCGCCCGAGGAGCCGACCTCACGTGGTGACCGCGGGACAGCAGGGCAGGACGGGGTGGCGCGCGGCCACCCCGTAGGCTTGGGGCATGCCCACACTGCTGCTGGTACGCCATGGCCGGTCGACCGCGAACTCCTCCGGGATCCTCGCCGGTTGGACTCCCGGGGTGGACCTGGACGAGACCGGCCGGGCGCAGGCGGACAAGCTGGTCGACCGGCTCGCCGGCGTGCCGCTGGCGCAGGCGGTGAGCAGCCCGCTGGAGCGCTGTCGGCAGACCCTGGCCCCGCTGCTGGCGGCCCGCCCCGAGCTGGGTGAGCCGACCCTGGACGACCGGTTCGGCGAGTGCCACTACGGGGAGTGGACCGGACGCCCGCTCAGCGAGCTGGCGCAGGAGCCGCTCTGGCGCACGGTCCAGGACCACGCCTCGGCCGCGGCCTTCCCCGGCGGGGAGTCGCTGCGCGCGCTCAGCCACCGCACGGTGGCGGCGGCCCGCGAGTGGGACGAGAAGATCGCCGCCGAGCACGGCCCGGACGCGATCTGGCTGGCCTGCACCCACGGCGACGTGATCAAGGCGATCGTGGCCGACGCGCTCGGCCTGCACCTGGACCACTTCCAGCGGATCAACGTGGACCCCTGCACGGTCACGGTGATCCGTTACACCCCGCTGCGGCCGTTCCTGCTGCGGATGGGCGACACCGGAGACCTCACCTCGCTGCGGGCCAAGGCCCCGGCGGGTGGCGACGCGGTGATCGGCGGCTCCACCGGCGCCGACGCGGTGATCGGCGGCTCCACCGGCGCCGACGCGGTGATTGACGGCTCCACCGGTGCCGACGCGGTGGTCGGCGGCTCCACCGGGGCCGACGCCGTAGGGTGAAACCACGGCCCTCGTAGCAACCGCAGCCCCTGAACAAGTCCAGACCCGTTCAACACACCCCGGAGCGAGAGAGTGCCCCGACAGGTCTTCTTCTACGACCAGCCCGAGCGGTTCGTGGCCGGTACCGTCGGCCAGCCCGGCTCGCGGGCGTTCTTCCTGCAGGCCAGCGCGCGCGGCCGGATCACCAGCGTGCTGCTGGAGAAGACGCAGGTCGCCGCCCTCGCCGAGCGGGTCGAGGAGGTGCTGGACGAGGCGCTGCGGCGCAGTGGCGGCCAGGCGCCGATCCCGGCCGTGGCGCCGGTCGAACTGGTCGACACCGCGCCGCTGGACCTGCCGCTGGAGCAGGAGTTCCGGGTCGGCACCATGGCGCTGGCCTGGGACGCGGGTGACGGGTTCCTGGTGGTCGAGGCGCAGGCGGTGGTGGAGGACGCCGAGGAGGAGGACGCCGAGGTGACCTTCGAGGACGAGGAGAACGGCCCGGACATGCTGCGGGTGCGGCTGACCGGGGCGATGGCCCGGGTCTTCGCCAAGCGGGCCCTCGACCTGGTGGCGGCCGGGCGCAAGCCCTGCCCGTTCTGCAACCTGCCGCTGGACCCGGAGGGCCACCTGTGCCCGCGCCAGAACGGTTACAAGCGCTGAACGCCGACCAGGAAGCCGTAGCCGACCACGAAGCGGCCCGCCAGGAAGCAGCGGCCGCCCGGGAAGCCGTGGCCGACGGGGAACCAGCGGCCGCCCGCGAGGCCGCAGTCGACCAGGAGGCCGCCGAGGACGAGATGACCGACATACCGGAGGCCGACCCGGCCACCGGCGCGGCGCTCGCCGCCGACGTGCCGGCCGCCCTGGAGCTGCTGCGCGCCGGCACCCTGACCGTGCACGGGCAGCTCACCGACGCCTCCAACGCCGCGCTCTACTGCTCGGTCGCACTGGACGGGGTCGAGGCGCTCTGCGTCTACAAGCCGGTCCGCGGCGAGCGCCCGCTCTGGGACTTCCCGGACGGCACCCTGGCCGGCCGCGAGGTGGCCGCCTACGAGCTGGCCGCCGCCACCGGCTGGGCGCCGATCCCGCCCACCGTGCTGCGCGACGGGCCGTACGGCAGCGGCATGGTGCAGATCTGGGTGGAGCCCGATCCGCAGGCCGCGCCGCTGCTCGCGCTGCAGGATCCGAGCGGCCCCGAGCCGGGCTGGCTGCCCATCGTCGAGGCCGAGGTGGGCCAGGGCCGCACCGCGCTGCTGGTGCACCTGGACGACCAGCGGCTGCGCCGCCTGGCCGTAGTGGACGCGGTGCTCAACAACGCCGACCGCAAGGGCGGGCACCTGCTGTCCGCCGCCGACGGACGGATCTACGGCATCGACCACGGTGTGACTTTCGCCGCCACCGGCAAGCTGCGCACCCTGCTCTGGGGCTGGGCCCGCGAGCCGCTGACCGAGGAGGCGGTGGAGATGCTGCGGCGCCTCGGCGGTGAGCTGGACGGTGCTCTCGGCAAGCGGCTGGCCCCGCATCTGACGGCGGTTGAGCTGACGGCCACTCGGGAACGGGTGGCGGAGTTGCTGCGCACCGGCCGACACCCGCTGCCGTCCCAGGAGTGGCCGTCCATCCCCTGGCCGCCGGTCTAGGTCCGCTGCGACCCGCGGAATCGGCTGCTGGTTTCAGCCGATTCCGTCGACTGGTTAGCCTTTCAAATGATCGCAAGGTTAGAGTCATTTTCATGCATGCCTGGCCCGCCTCCGAGGTTCCCGCCCTGCCTGGTCAGGGACTGCCCCTGCGTATCCACGACACCGCCACCGGCGGTATCCGCGAGGTGGTGCCGCAGGGCGACACCGCCCGGCTGTACGTCTGCGGCATCACCCCCTACGACGCCACCCACCTGGGCCACGCCGCCACCTACAACACCTTCGACCTGGTCCAGCGGGTCTGGCGGGACGCCGGCCACGACGTGCTGTACGTGCAGAACGTCACCGACGTGGACGACCCGCTGCTCGCCCGCGCGGTGGAGACCGGCCAGGACTGGACGGCGCTCGCCGAGCGCGAGACGGCCCTGTTCCGCGAGGACATGACCGCGCTGCGGATCCTGCCGCCGGCCCACTACATCGGCGCCGTCGAGTCGATCCCGTGGATCGTCCCGCTGGTCAAGAAGCTGCTGGCGTCCGGCGCCGCGTACGAGCTGGACGGCGACATCTACTACTCGGTCGCCGCCGACCCCCGGTTCGGTGAGGTCTCCCGGCTGGACCGCGAGCAGATGCTGCAGATCTTCGCCGAGCGCGGCGGTGACCCCGAGCGCCCCGGCAAGCGGGACCCGCTGGACGCGCTGCTCTGGCTCTCGGCCCGCTCCGGCGAGCCCGCCTGGGACACCGAGCTCGGGCACGGCCGCCCCGGCTGGCACATCGAGTGCGTGGCGATCGCGCTCGAGTACCTGGACATGGGCTTCGACATCCAGGGCGGCGGCAGCGACCTGGCCTTCCCGCACCACGAGATGGGCGCCGCGCACGCCCAGACCGCCACCGGTGTCCACCCGTTCGCGCGGGCCTACGTGCACGCCGGCATGGTCGCCCTGGACGGGCACAAGATGTCCAAGTCGCGCGGCAACCTGGTCTTCGTCTCCGCGCTGCGCCGCGAGGGCGTGGACCCGGCGGCGATCCGGCTCGCCCTGCTCTCCCAGCACTACCGCGCCGACTGGGAGTGGACCAAGTCCACCCTGGACGAGGCCGTGGAGCGGCTGGCCCGCTGGCGCGCCGCGGTCTCCCGGCCGGACGGGCCGTCGGCCGAGCAGCTGCTCGCCGAGGTGCGGGCGGCGCTGGCCGAGGACCTGGACGCGCCGGCCGCGCTGGCGGCGGTGGACCGCTGGGCCGAGCAGCAGGCCGCCACCGGCGGCGAGGACATCGGCGCGCCGGGCCTGGTCTCGCGCACCGTGGACGCGCTGCTGGGTGTGGCCCTCTAGGGCCCACTGCTGGGTGTGGCCCGCCAGGACTGCCGGGTGCGGCCCACCAGCGGCTGAGCAGCCCTAGCACGCCAATGCCATAACAGTCTGTCAACAACAGGGCCGCCGATCTGACAACAGGTCGGCGGCCCTTTGGCGTGCCCCTTCGGATTTCGTAGACACGCCGTGCTGAATCTGCGGATTGCGTGGCGTTTCGCGCGTTATGGATCTGATCCGATCAAAGCATTGCCACTCCCGGCGCGCGCTGGGCAGCATATGGGCCACCCCGGGCGCCCGGGGTGGCCCGCAGCGCAGGAGTAGCCCACAAAGCGAACGCGCCGCCGCCCTTCTCCGCCTCACCTCCCCACCCGCGCGTCCGCGCTTCCTTCCCCCTGACCGGTTTCGGAGAGGCAGCTTCGTGTCCACAGCAACAAATCCCGGCCTGCGTGCCAATGTCCTCGGCGCGGCCGACACCGTCGTGATGGCCGTCGCCGGCAGTGCGCCCGCGTACTCGCTCGCCTCCACCACCGCCGTGCTGGCCGGCGCGGCCGGGCTGGTCGGCCCGGCGGCCCTGCTCTGGTGCGCGATCCCGATGCTCGGCATCGCCTGGGCCTTCAACTACCTGGGCCGACTCGACGTCAACGCGGGCGCCAGCTACTCCTGGGTGGGCCGCGCGCTGCACCCGGCGCTCGGCTTCCTGGCCGGCTGGTCGCTGGTGGTCTCGGCGACCATCTTCATGGTGGCCGGCTCGCTGCCGGCCGGGCAGTACACCCTCTCGCTGTTCTCCGCCTCGCTCGCGCAGAACACCTGGGCGGCCACCGGGGTCGGCGCGGCCTGCTTCCTGGTGATGGCCGCACTGGTGCTGCTGGGCGCGCAGATCACCGCCCGGGCACAGTGGATCATGACCACCGTCGAGGTGGCGATCCTGCTCGTCTTCGGGGTCGCCGCGCTGATCCACGGCGGCCACGCGGCCGTCTTCTCCTGGTCCTGGATCTGGGGCTTCGGCCACTTCGGCGGGGTCAAGGGCTTCGCGGCCGCGGCACTGATCGCCGCCTTCTACTTCTGGGGCTGGGACGTCACCGCCAACCTCAGCGAGGAGACCAGCGACAGCAAGAAGAACTCCGGCTTCGGCGGCCTGGTCGGGGTGATCGGGGTGTTCGCGCTCTTCGAGGTGGTGACCATCGCGGTCAACCTGATCATCAGTCAGGACGACCTGGCCAACCCCGACTCGCCGCCGCTGCTCACCACCCTGGGCGACACCGTCTGGCCCGGCGTCGGCGGCAAGATCCTGGTGCTCGCGGTGATGCTCTCCACCATCGCCACCCTGGAGACCACGCTGATCCAGGTCACCCGCTCGCTCTTCGCGATGGGTCGCGACAAGACCGTGCCCTCGGTCTTCGGCCTGGCGCACCGGCGCTGGCAGACCCCGTGGGTGGCGCTCGCGGTGGTGGTCGTGGTCTCGCTGGGCCTGTTCGTCGGCTCCAACGCGCTCGGCTCGGTCAACAAGATCCTGGCCGACGCGGTGGCCGCGATCGGCTTGCAGATCTCCGTCTACTACGCGCTGGCGGGCCTGGCCGTGGTGGTCGCCTACCGCAAGCTGATCCTGCGCTCGGCCGCCAACGCGATCTTCATCGGGCTCTGGCCGCTGGCCGGCGCGGTCTTCATGGCCTTCCTCTTCGTGGAGAACTGCCGCAGCCTGCCCGGGGCGCAACTGGGCATCGGGCTCGGCGCGCTGGCCATCGGGCTGCTGCCGATGGGGTGGTACTGGGCGAAGGGCAGCGCGTACTACCGGCGCGGGCCGGGGCTGGACGCCTCCGAGCCGTCCGGGGACGGCGTGGGGACGTCGGACGGCCCGATCTCGGTGGCCGGCTCCTCGGACGCGGAGGCCGCGGCCTCCTGAGCCTGAGCGGCCCGGTCCAGTGCCTGAGCGCGCTGCAGTGCCTGCGCGAGGTCCAGTTCCTGGGCCCGGTCGAGCTCCTGGGCCCGGCCGAGTTCCTGAGCCCGGTCGAGCTCCTGGGCCCGGCCGAGTTCCTGAGCCCGGTCGAGCTCCTGGGCCCGGCCCAGTTCCTGGGACTGCTCGAGTTGCTGGGACTGTTCCAGCCTGGCCCGGGCCGCGTTCTCGTCCGTCGCGCTGTCCAGGAAGCGGAGCAGCTCGACCGGGAACGGCAGCACCAGCGTCGAGTTCTTCTCGGCGGCGACCTCCACCACCGTCTGCAGCAGGCGGAGCTGGAGCGCCGCCGGGGTGGCGCTCATGATCGAGGCGGCCTCGGAGAGCTTCTTGCTGGCCTGGAACTCACCGTCCGCGGTGATGATCCGGGCCCGCCGCTCCCGGTCCGCCTCGGCCTGCCGGGCCATCGAGCGCTTCATCGACTCGGGCAGCGCGACGTCCTTGATCTCCACCCGGTCGATCTCGATGCCCCAGCCGAGCGCCGGGCTGTCCAGCATCAGCTCCAGGCCCTGGTTGATCGGCTCGCGGTTGGCCAGCAGGTCGTCCAGCTCGCTCTTGCCGATGATCGAACGCAGCGAGGTCTGGGCGACCTGGGAGATCGCGAACTGGTAGTCCTGCACATTGACGGTGGCGCGGACCGGGTCGACCACCCGGAAGTACACGACCGCGTCCACCCGCACCGTGACGTTGTCCCGGGTGATGCCCTCCTGGGCGGGGATCGGCATGGTGACGATCTGCACGTTCACCCGTCGGATCCGGTCCGCCACCGGCATCAGCATCACCAGGCCGGGGGCCCGGACCTCGTCGCGGACCCGGCCGAAGCGGAACACCACCCCGCGTTGGAACTGCTGGACCACCCGCACGCTCAGCGCCGCCCACGCGGCGCCGACCGCGGCCATCGCGCCCACCGCCCCCAGCACCACATCCAGGACCAACATGGCGTCACCTCGGCCACAACCCGGCTACCGGCCTTCCACGGTACTCCGGCGGCGGGGCGGCGGACGGCCCCGGCGGGGGCGGGCCGCGGCTGGACCGGGCCCCGTCAGGTGGTCTAGACCCTTGACAGGACACGGTCCGGACCGGTGCACTGGTCGTGGCCGATGACCGGCGGCTGCCCGACGTCGGTCATCGGCGCCGTCACGCCCGGCTGTTGACGGTGGATCAGCGAGTACTGCCGCCCTTGCCGTCCGCGTTGTGGTCGTCCTCCTCGGCGGACTCCTCCGCCGTCGGCTCCGCGGCCGAGTCCGCCGCCGCCTCCGGCGAGGCAGCCGGTTCGGCCGGCTCCACCGGCTCCACGGAGCCCATGACCTCGCCGGCCCGCTCCGTGATGGCCCGCCCCGGGCCCGGCTTCTCGCCGCTCGGGCCCTGGTTGTCCCGCCGCCGCAGATAGCGCTCGAACTCGCGGGCGATCGCCTCGCCGCTGGCCTCCGGAAGCTCCGCGGTGTCCTGCGCCTCCTCGAGCTGCTGCACGTACTCGGCCACCTCGCTGTCCTCGGCGGCCAGCTGGTCCACGCCCAGCTGCCAGGCACGGGCGTCCTCCGGCAGCTCGCCCGGCGGGATCCGCAGGTCGAGCAAGTCCTCCAGCTTGTTGAGCAGCGCCAGCGTCGCCTTGGGGTTGGGCGGCTGGGCCACGTAGTGCGGCACCGCGGCCCAGAGCGTCACGGCCGGCACGCCCGCGTGCGTGAAGGCCTCCTGGAGCACGCCGACGATGCCGGTCGGGCCCTCGTAGCGGCTCTCCTCCAAGTCCAGCCGGCGGGCCAGCTCGGGGTCCGAGGTGACCCCGCTGACCGGCACCGGGCGGGTGTGCGGGGTGTCGCCCAGCAGCGCGCCGAGGATCACCACCAGCTCCACGCCCAGTTCGTGCGCCAGCCCGAGCAGCTCCTGGCAGAACGAGCGCCACCGCATGCTCGGCTCGATGCCGCGCACGAGCACCAAGTCCCGGGTGGTCGGCTCGGTCACCCGGACCACCGACAGCCGGGTGGTCGGCCAGGTGATCCGCCGGACTCCGCCGTCCAACCAGACGGTCGGTCGGTTGACCTGGAAGTCGTAGTAATCCTCCGCGTCCAGGGCGGTGAACACCTTGCCGCCCCAGGTCTCGTCCAGATGCCCGACCGCCGTGGAGGCGGCATCTCCCGCGTCGTTCCAGCCCTCGAAGGCACAGACCATGACCGGGTCGATCAACTCGGGAACATCTTCCAGCTCGATCACCCAGCGTCTCCCTCCGCACGTGGAACTCCGCGTTCCACGGACCCTACCTGCCCAGCCTACGGGCTTTGATGCGCGAGGTTCCGCGTATTAGACCCGGTTAGACCCGGACCGGGCGGTGTACCGGGCAGTGCAGCGGGCGGGATCAGGCGAGTGCGTCCGTCACCACCGGAAGGTATCCGCGGGCCTGTCCGTCGGCGGTGGGATGGAAGGACTCCCAGAGGTTGAGCAGCACGATGCCGGTGATCCACTCGGCCTTGCCGCTCTCGCAGAGGCCGTGGCCGGTGAAGGCGGGGCGCGGATCGGCGAACCGGGCGCCGTGGGCGGCGGACTGCTGCCGGATCAGCTCGTCCAGCTGGTCGGTCAGCTGGTTGAACCGGGTGCGGCGGGTGTCGGTGCCGGCCCAGCAACCGGCACCGGCGTCGGGCCGCAGCAGGTGCGGGTAGCCGGTCACCACCACCCTGGCCACCGGGGCGGCCTGGCCGACGGCGGTCAGCAGGCGGTCCAGCCGGCCCGGCAGTTGGTCCCGCAGCAGCTCGGCGGAGTGGTCCAGGGCCTGGGTGCAGCGGCCCTCGGTGGTCAGCGGCTGCAGGCAGTCGACCACGGCGTCGGTGAAGTCCAGGTCGTTGCCGCCGACGGTCAGTGTCACCTCGCCGGTGCCGGCCGGCAGCTGGGGGAGTTGCCCGGCGAGCACGTCCTCGGTGGTGGCCCCGAGGCAGGCGAGGTCGAGGAAGGCGGCGTCCGGGTGGGCGGCGGCCCACAGCGCGGGGTAGCCGTGGGCGCTGCGGTGGCAGTCGCCGCTGGACCGGTCGTAGCCGCCGGCCGCGACCCCGGCGGCGTAGGAGTCGCCGAGCGCGACATAGCCGGCGGCGGACCGGTCCTGGGCCCGGGCCGGCGCGGCGGCCCCGAGCAGCAGCAGTGCGGTGGCCGCGAGCGCGGTGGGGAACTTCAGACGGATCATGGCGACGGATGGTATCCAAATGATCACGCCGAGTGGTGGACCGTCGGGGTGGCGCAAACTTCCGTAAGGCGACGCAATCTTCCGTAAAAGAATTGCGTGATCTGCCGTAGGATCGCCGCCATGACACGACGACTTGCGCAGGTGGCCAAGAAGGTCGGGGTGAGTGAGGCCACGGTGAGCCGGGTGCTGAACGAGAAGCCCGGCGTCTCCGAGGCCACCCGGGCCGCGGTGCTCACCGCCCTCGATGTGCTCGGCTACGAGCGCCCGACCCAACTGCGGGGCGAGCGGGCCCGGTTGGTCGGTCTGGTGCTGCCGGAGCTGCAGAACCCGATCTTCCCGGCCTTCGCCGAGGTGGTCGGCGGGGCGCTGGCCGGCCAGGGCTTCACCCCGGTGCTGTGCACCCAGACCGCCGGCGGCGTCTCCGAACCCGACTACGTGGACCTGCTGTTGGAACAGCAGGTGTCCGGGGTGATCTTCTTCGGCGGCTGGTACGCGCAGGGCGACGCGCCGCACGAGCACTACGGGCGGCTCGCCGAGCGCAACCTGCCGACGGTGCTGCTCAACGCCGCCGTGGAGGACCTGGACTTCCCCCGGGTCTCCTGCGACGACGCGGTCGCGGTGGAGCAGGCGATGGGTCATCTGCGTCAACTCGGCCACAGCCGGATCGGCATGGTGCTCGGCCCGCCCGACCACGTGCCCTCGCAGCGCAAGCTCGCGGCAGGTCGGGCGGCCGCCGAACGGGCCGGGTTCACGCTGCCCGAGGAGCTGGTGGAGCGGGCGCTGTTCTCGTTGGAGGGCGGGCAGGCGGCCACCACCCGGCTACTGCGGCAGGGGGTGACGGCGGTGATCTGCGCCAGCGACCCGCTGGCGCTCGGCGCGGTGCGCGCGGTGCGGCGGTTCGGGCTCTCGGTGCCGGACGACGTCTCGGTGGTCGGCTATGACGACTCGTCCTTCATGACCTGCACCGATCCGCCGCTGACCACGGTGCGCCAGCCGATCGAGGCGATGGGGCGGGCCGCCGTGGAGCTGCTCGCCGGTGCCATCGCCGGGGTCCGGGTGACTCATGACGAGCTGCTGTACGAACCGGAGTTGGTAGTGCGGGGGTCGACGGCCCCGGTGCGTCGGGACTGAGATCGCAGGAACCGGCAGCAGGAACCAGTAGCGGGAACCAGCGGTAGGAACGAGCAGCAGGAACCAGCAGAGGGCGGGCACTTCGGTGCCCGCCCTCGCTGCGTTTGCCGAGACTTGTCGAGCCAGACTCAATGCTGTCGAGTTTTTGCGAAATCACGTCGACATCTTGTGGCCATCTGTTCGGGCTGGTTAAGTGAGCTGCGCCACCGAGGAGCGGTGGCCTCCCCACCCACCTCCTGCCCCGGGCATCCCCGTGCCCGCAGAAGGGTCCCCCATGAACAGCAAGCAGTTCCTGCGCAGATCCGTCGCGGCCGCCGCTGTCGCGGGCCTGACCGTCTCGCTCTCCGCCTGCGGGAGCAGCGGCGGCGGATCGGGCACCGCCAAGCCCGCGCCCAGCGGCGGCGCGACCCTCGACCCGAACACCAAGGTCACCATCAGCATCGACTGCCAGCCGCCGGTCACCAAGACCGCCGAACGCAAGGAGTGGGCCGCCGACATCGCGGCGTTCAACAAGCTCTACCCGAACGTCACGATCAACTCCAAGGACGCCTCCCCCTGCGAGGACCCGGCCGCCTTCACCGCCCAACTGGCCGGCAAGAGCCAGCCCGACGTCTTCTACAGCTACTTCACCGACCTCAACCAGGTGCTCGACGCCGGTCAGGCCGAGGACATCTCCGCCTACGTCAACGACGCCTCGGTGCCCGCCCTGAAGGACATCGACCCGTCGGTGCTGTCCACCCTCAAGTCGGACGGCAAGCTCTACGGCCTGCCCACCTCCAACTACAAGATGGGCCTGATCTACAACCGCAAGCTCTTCACCCAGGCCGGCCTGGACCCCGACAAGCCGCCGACCAGCTGGGACGAGGTCCGCGCCGACGCCAAGAAGATCGCCGCACTCGGCAACGGCGTCAACGGCTACAGCGAGTACAGCGCGAGCAACACCGGCGGCTGGCACTTCACCGCCGAGCTCTACGGCCTGGGCGGCTCGATGCTCTCCAGCGACGGCAAGAAGGCCGCCTTCAACACCGCCGAGGGCAAGCAGGTCCTGCAGAACCTGCACGACATGCGCTGGACCGACAACAGCGTGGGCGCGGCCCAGGGCCTCAAGTGGCCGGACCTGATGACCCAGATGTCCACCGACAAGACCGGCATGTACATCGGCGCACCCGACGACATCACCTACATGGTGCAGACCCTCAAGGGCGACTACGCCAACTACGGCATGGGCCCGATGCCCGGTGGCAGGGCCGCGCTGCTCGGCGGCAACGACTACTTCTTCAAGAAGGGGTCCACTCCCGACCAGATCAAGGCCGGCATCGCCTGGATCAACTTCAAGTACCTCACCATCGGCAAGGGCCAGTTCGACTACGCCAGGTCCAAGGCCGACGGGCTGCCGGTCGGTCTGCCGCAGCCGTTCTTCTTCGGCGGCGCCAGCCTGGCCGCCGACAACCAGGGCAAGGCCGCCAGCGCCACCGTTCCGGTCGCCAACTACGCGCCGTACCTGGCCACCTCGGTGCCCGGAAAGACCGAGCCGGCCAACGCCCAGCAGATCTACAAGATCCTGGACAACGCCGTCTCCGGCGTGCTGACCAACCAGAACGCGGACGTCGCCAAGCTGCTCTCGGACGCCGAGACCCAGGTCAACCAGGTCATCGCCAACAACCAGTAGTCGAGCGTCCGTCCGGGGCCGGTCGCCGGCCGGCCCCCGCTTCACCGAGTGGGAGTACCCCGATGGCAGCGAGCCGCCTGAGGCTGCGTCAGAACCTCACCGCCTACGGCTTCCTGGCCGGCGCACTGGTCAGCTTCGGCTGCTTCACCTGGTACCCGATGGTCCGTGAAGTGATCATGAGCTTCCAGAAGACCAAACGCGGCCGCACCAGCTGGGTCGGCCTGGCCAACCTGACCCGGATCACCCACGACCCGGCCTTCTGGCACGCCTGGGGCAACACCCTGCAGTTCACCCTGCTCGCCCTGCTGCTCGGCTTCGCGGTGCCGTTCCTGGTCGCCGTGCTGCTCAACGAACTCCGGCACGCCAAGGCCTACCTGCGGATCCTGGTCTACCTGCCGGTGATGCTGCCGCCGGTCGCCTCGGTCCTGCTCTTCAAGTACTTCTACGACCCGGGCTACGGCCTGTTCAACCACATCCTGCACGCGCTGCACCTGCCCACCTCGGCCTGGCTCAACTCACCCGGCAGCGCGATGCTCTCGGTGGTGATCGCCGCCACCTGGATGAACATGGGCGGCGCCACCCTGATCTACCTGGCCGCCCTGCAGGGCATCCCCGGCGAGCTCTACGAGGCCGCCGAACTGGACGGCGCCGGCCTGCTCCGCCGGATCTGGCACGTGACGATCCCGCAGACCCGGCTGATCCTGTCCCTGCTGCTCCTGCTGCAGATCGTCGCGACCATGCAGGTCTTCGTCGAGCCCTTCCTGCTCACCGGTGGGAACGGGCCGCAGGACTCGACCATGACCGTGGTCAACCTCGTCTACCAGTACGCCTTCAACTTCGGCAACTACGGCAGCGCGGCGGCGCTCGGCCTGGTGATGCTGGTGGTGCTGGCCGGCTTCTCCGCCGTGTACGTCAAGCTCAGCCGCGCCGAGGACTAGGAGGGCTTCGCCATGGCGCACGCAGAACCGCAGACCCGTACCCTGATCTCGCAGAGCCAGCTCAACCGGCGCGGCGGCCGGATCGTCTACTGGACGGTGCTCACCCTGGTGGTGGGCGGCTTCACCCTGGTCTTCCTCGGACCGCTCTACTGGCTGGTCACCGGCGGACTCAAGTCCACCCACGAGGTGATCCAGAACCCGCCCACGCTCTTCCCCACCCAGCTGCACCCCGAGACCTATGCGGAGGCCTGGAGCAAACTCCGGCTCGGCCGACTGCTCTTCAACACGCTCTACTACGCCTTCGGCGCGCTCGCCCTCCAACTGGTCTTCGACGTGGCCGCGGCCTACGCGCTGTCCAAACTCCGGCCGGTGCTCGGCAACCTGATCCTCGGTCTGATGCTCGCCACCCTGATGATCCCGGCCGCTGTGCTGATCGTCCCGCAGTACCTGACCGTGCTCGACCTGCCGCTGCTGCACCTCAACCTGATCAACTCGCCCTGGGCGATCTGGCTGCCCACCGTGGCCAACGCCTTCAACATCTTCCTGCTGAAGCGCTTCTTCGACTCGATCCCGGCCGACCTGATGGCCGCGGCCGCGATCGACGGCGCTGGACCGGTGCGCGCGCTCTGGTCGATCGTGCTGCCGATGTCGCGGCCGATCATCGGGGTGGTGTCGATCTTCGCGGTGGTCAACGTCTGGAAGGACTTCCTCTGGCCGATGCTGGTGGAACCCGACCCGCGCAACCAGCCGCTCAACATCGGCATCAACTCGCTGGCCACCGGCGTGCCGCAGAACGTGGTGATCGCCGCGCTGGCGATCGCCTCGGCGCCCACGGTGCTCTTCTTCCTCCTCTTCCAGCGCTCGATCATGTCCGGGCTGACCTCGGGAAGCCTCAAGGGCTGACGCCCATCCGCAGAAGGGACCGACCCGTGCACGACGACTGGTGGCGCGACGCGGCGATCTACCAGGTCTACCCGCGCAGCTTCGCCGACGGCAACGGCGACGGCACCGGGGACCTGGCCGGAGTTCGCGCCCGCCTGCCGTACCTGGCCGAACTCGGCGTCGACGCCGTCTGGTTCAACCCCTGGTACCCCTCACCGATGGCGGACGGCGGCTACGACGTGGCCGACTACCGCGCGGTGGACCCGCTCTTCGGCACCCTGGCCGAGGCCGAGCAACTCATCACCGAAGCCCTCGAACTGGGCATCCGCAGCATCGTGGACATCGTGCCCAACCACGTCTCCGACACCCACCCGTGGTTCCGCGCCGCGCTGGAGGCCGCCCCCGGCAGCCCGCAGCGCGAGCTCTTCCACTTCCGCCCGGGCCGCGGCGCCGACGGCGAACTGCCCCCCAACGACTGGGTGTCGGAGTTCGGCGGCTGCCCGTGGACCAGGGTGCCCGACGGGCAGTGGTACCTGCACCTGTTCGCCAGCCAGCAACCCGACCTCAACTGGGCCCATCCGCAGGTGCGCTGGGAACACGAGGCGATCCTGCGGTTCTGGTTCGACCGCGGCGCGGCCGGCGTGCGGATCGACTCCGCAGCACTGCTCGCCAAGGACCCGGCGCTGCCCGACTTCGAACCCGGCCGCGACCCGCACCCCTATGTGGACCGCGAGGAACTGCACGAGATCTACCGCTCCTGGCGAGCCATCGCCGACTCCTACCCCGGGGTGCGGATCCTGGTCGGCGAGGTCTGGCTGCCCGACGCCGAGCGGTTCACCCGCTACCTGCGCCCCGACGAGCTGCACACCGCCTTCAACTTCGACTTCCTGGCCCGCCCCTGGCAGGCCGAACAACTGCGCGCCTCGATCGACGCCACGCTGACCCTGCACGCCCCCGTCGGCGCCCCCGCCACCTGGGTGCTCTGCAACCACGACGTCACCCGCACGGTCACCCGCTACGGCCGCCGCGACACCGGCTTCGACTTCGCCGCCAAGGCCTTCGGCACCCCCACCGACCCGGTCCTCGGCCTGCGCCGGGCCCGCGCCGCCGCGCTGCTCTCGCTCGCCCTGCCCGGCGCCGTCTACCTCTACCAGGGCGAGGAGTTGGGCCTGCCCGAGGTCGAGGAACTGCCGCTGGAACGGCTGCAGGACCCGATGCACTTCCGCTCCGGCGGCACCGACCCCGGACGGGACGGCTGCCGGGTCCCGCTGCCCTGGTCCGGCAGCGAACCGCCGTACGGCTTCTCGGCCCCCGGTGTGACGCCCTGGCTGCCGCAACCCGCCGACTGGGCCCGGCTCACCGTCGAGGCACAGCGCGCCGACCCGGACTCCATGCTCGCCCTCTACCGCGCCGCGCTGGCCCTGCGTCGGCGCGAACCGGGCTTCCGCGGCGACAAGTTCGAGTGGCTGCCCAGCCGGCCCGGAGTGCTCGCCTTCCGGCGCGGACCCGGCCTGAGCTGCCTGGTCAACCTCTCGGCCGAGCCGGTCCCGCTGCCGGGGTGCGGCGAGGTCCTGCTGACCAGCGAGGACCTGACGGATGGCCAACTTCCCTGCGACGGCGCAGTCTGGCTCCGTCAGGGCTGACCAGCAGGGCTGACCAGCAGGGCTGACAGGCAGGGCTGACCGGCAGGGCTGACCGGCAGGGCTGATATCAGGGCTGAAAGGTGTAGGGCGTGGTGACGCTCAACGCGGCGAAGCCCAGCCGCTGCAGGATCGGCCGGCTCTGGTCCGAGGCGTCCACCTGCAGATAGCGGTAGCCGCGTTCGGTGGCCAGCCCCGCCCGGTGGGCCACCAGCGCGCGGTACAGCCCGCGACCACGCCAGGCCGGCGCCGTCCCACCACCCCAGAGGCCGGCGAAGGACACGTCCGGCAGCAGTTCCATCCGCGCACCGCAGACCGGCTCGTCCCCGGCCATCGCCACCACCACGCTGATCGTCTCCGGCGCCTGCGCCGCCTGCAGCCGCAGCCGGCGCAACAGCTGGGCAGGATCGGTGCCGAAGGCCCGCTGGTGCGCCTGCCCCAGCAGGGTGATCCCCTCCTCGTCCGCCCCGGTACGCAGCCGGATCCCCTCGGGCAGCACCACCTCGGTGAGCTGCGAGGCCACCTCGGCCACCATCAGGGTCTCCGCCGGCTCGGCCGTGAACCCCGCCGCGAGCAGCCGCTCACCCAGGTCGGCGGGCCGGTCGTGCCGGTAGTGCTTCCACTCGAACTCCCGCCCCCGCGCGGTGAAGTAGCGCACCTGCTCGGCGATCGCCGGATCGGCCGTCCCCGCATCCAGATCCGACCAGAGCACCGCGGACCACCCGAACTCACCCCCGTCGTGCCGCACCACCGGCCCCACCCGCTGCACCACCGCCCCCGGCCCCTCCGGCCCCGCCTCGCGCCGCAGCTCACGGTCGTACCGGGCCAGCACAGCTTCGGTGTCCATCCCGCCAGTCCACCAGGGGCCCGGGGGAGAGGCAACCGGATTACTCTCCAGCGCCCGGTCAGTGCCTGGTCAGCGCCCGGTCGGTGCCTCGTCAGCGCCCGCTCAGCGTCCCGTCACCGCGCGCCGGACCGCTGCCGTGTCCGTCAGGTCGGGCAGCACCACGTCGGCGCCCGCTGCCGCCAGCTCGGCGGCGGAGACGGTTCCGGTGGCAACCGCCACGCTGCGGGCGCCGACGATCTGGGCGGTTGCCACGTCGCGCAGGGTGTCGCCGATGATCACGGTCTGTCGGCCGTCGAAGCGGCGGCCGAGGACCTGTTCGGTGCGGTCGAAGGCGTGTGCGGGCAGGTCGGAGCGTTCGTAGGCGTCGTCGCCGTAGGCGCCGAGGCGCAGGTCGAGGAGGTCGGTGAGGCCGAAGGCGCTGAGCTTGAGGACGGCCAGCGCGTGCAGGTTGCCGGTCAGCACCGACTGCCGGACCCCGGCGACCTTTCCCACCGCGGCGAGTGCCGCCTGGGCGCCGGGCAGCGCGTGGCCCTCGTCCGCCAGGTCGTCGGCGCGGTCCTGCATCTCGGCCACCACCAGCTCGAGGAAGGTGCTGAGCAGTCCGTCGCCCGGGTCCAGCTCGTGTGCGCGCAGCACCTCGGTGGCGGCGGCCAGTTCGGTGCGGCCGTCGAACTGCCAGCTGCGCTCCAGCGGCTGCCCGGTGGCGCGCTGGAAGGCGGCTGCGTAGGCCCGGCGGTTGACCGTGCCGCAGTCGAGCAGCGTGTGGTCGATGTCCCAGAGCACCAGCAGCGGCGTGGGCAGATTGAGATTCACGGACCCCTCCGATCAGCTGTGGCCGCATCCAGCGACCCCCCACCTCCGATCATCGCGCATATGCCACCGGCTTGTCGCCACCACGCTGACGAACCGTCAGAACGCGCCGGTCAACTCGCCCGGGTGGCTGACCGGGATGGCGCACGCCTGCGTGGGAGGACTCGCCGCCGCGCAATGAGGAGACATGTGATTGCAAGTTCCCAATATCAGCGCACAAATTTCTGGCTTTGTTATGGACTTGCCGACGCGGCGCTCGTAGTCTCAGGTCTCGCCCGGGCCCGTCCCCACCCTCATCCCCCACCCCCAGCAAGGATGTGGACCCCCAGATGCAGCCCCGCATGCAGCCCCAAATGCAGCCACCTCCCCGGCGCAGACCGCTGACCCAGGGCGTCTCGCTGCTCACCGCCGCCGCGCTCGCCGCGGCCGGCCTGGTCACCGTCGTGATCGGCACGGCCGGTTCGGCCCAGGCCGCCGGCGTGCCGACCCTCTCGCCGCTCGCCGTCGCCGGGCGCGGTGCCACCGTCCCGTTCGTCGAGCAGGAGGCCGAGTACGCGGCGACCAACGGCAGCGTGATCGGTCCGGACCGGCTCTACACCCACCTCGCCTCGGAGGCCTCGGGTCGACAGGCCGTCACGCTCAACTCGGTCGGCCAGTACGTCGAGTTCACCCTCAGTCGGCCCGCCGACGCGATGGACTTCCGCTACAGCATCCCCGACTCCGGCGACGGCCAGGGGCGGGACGCCTCGATGGACCTGCTGGTCAACGGCGGGTTGCTGAAGAGCGTGCCGGTGACGTCCAAGTACAGCTGGTTCTACGGCGGTTACCCGTTCAACAACAACCCGGGCGACACCAACCCGCACCACTTCTACGACGACGCGCGGACCATGTTCGGCAGCACCCTTCCGGCCGGCACCAGGATCCGCCTCCAGGTCTCCTCCACCGCGCAGTCGCCCACCTTCACCGTCGACCTGGCCGACTTCGAGAACGTCGCACCGCCGATCGCCAAGCCCGCCGGGGCGATCGATGCGGTGGCGGACTACGGCGTCGACCCGACCGGGGCCGTCGACTCCACCGCCAAACTTCAGGCGGCCGTCAACGCCGGTCAGGCGCAAGGCCGCACGGTCTACCTGCCGCAGGGCAACTACACCCTCTACGACCACGTGGTGGTGGACGGCGTCACGCTGGCCGGGGCCGGCCCCTGGTACACCGTGCTGGGCGGGCGTGACCCGGTCAACCGCAACCGCGCGGCCGGCATCTACGGCAAGTACGTCGCCGGTGGCGGCTACACCGGCGCGATCCGGCCGCAGGAGGCCGGCGGGCCGAGCCGCAACGTCACGCTCAAGGACTTCGCCATCAGCGGCGACATCCGTGACCGGGTGGACGACGACCAGGTCAACGGTATCGGCGGCGCACTGTCCAACTCCACCGTCGACGACCTGTGGATCCAGCACGTCAAGGTCGGCGCCTGGATGGACGGGCCGATGGACGGGCTGACCATCAAGAACAGCCGGATCCAGGACACCACCGCGGACGGCGTCAACTTCCACACCGGGGTGACCAGTTCGACGGTGACCAACACCCTGGTCCGGAACACTGGTGACGACGGCCTGGCCTCCTGGCCGCAGGACAAGCCGAACGCCAACGACAGCTTCACCCACGACACCGTGGAGCTGCCGATCCTGGCGAACAACATCGTCAGCTACGGCGGCCGGGACTTCACCATCTCGGACAACGTGGTCTCCGACACCATCACCAACGGCGGCGGCATCCATGTCGCGAACCGCTACCCGGGAGTCAACTCCGGCAGCGGCACCGCCGTCGCAGGCACCTTCACGCTGGCCCGCAACACCCTGATCAGGGCCGGGAACAGCGACTTCAACTGGAACTTCGGGGTCGGCGCGATGTGGTTCGACGGCCTCAACGAGCCGATCACCGGCGCCACCATCAACGTCACCGACACGGACATCCTGGACAGCTCCTACGAGGCGATCCAGACCATCGAGGGCGCGGTCAACGGCCTGAACCTGACCAACGTGAACATCGACGGCGCCGGGACGTACGCGCTCCAGGCGCAGGCCAACGCCACGGCGAAGTTCACCAACGTGCAAGCCAAGAACATCGCGCAGGCGAACACGCCGATCGAGAACTGCGTCGGGAGCGGATTCGCGATCACCGACGGGGGCGGGAACTCCGGGTGGAACACCGGCACGACCTGCACGGGGGTGTGGCCGGCGCCGGTGTGGACGTACGGGGGACAGCCGGTCTACAGCGGCGGCGGAACGCCCACGCCCACGCCTACGCCCAGCCCGACGCCGACTCCCACGCCGAGCTGCCCGTCGGGTGCGGGAGACCTGCTGCAGGGCAGGCCCGCAACCGCCTCCTCCGCGAACCAGGGCTACCTGCCCGGCAATGCGGTGGACGGTGACGTCAACTCCTACTGGGAGAGCGCCAACAACGCGTTCCCGCAGTGGTTCCAGGTCGACCTGGGCTGCGCCGGCGCGATCGACAAGGTGACGCTCAAGCTCCCGCCGGCCGCCGCCTGGGCGGCCCGTACGCAGGCCTTGAGCGTGCAGGGGTCGACCGACGGCAGTGGCTACAGCACGCTGGCCGCCTCCGGGGGTTACACCTTCGACCCGGCCACCGGGAACACGGTGACCATCACCTTCCCGGCCGCCGCCATCCGCTACCTGAGGCTCAACTTCACCGCCAACACGGGCTGGCCGGCCGCCCAGCTCTCCGGGCTCCAGGCCTACGCCGGCTAGCAACCGGTCGGTCCGCATGCCGCCTCGGCCCACCCCCGCCTCACCGAGGGTGGGCCGAGGCCCATCACCTCGCCGCCACCTGCTCAAGCACCCGCGCGGTATCCGCCGGCCGCGAGAACATCGGCCAGTGGCCGGTGGGCAGCTCCGCCAACTCCCATTCCGAGCCGGCGAGTTCCGCGAAGTAGGGATGGCCGTCGGCGATCATCGCGCGTACCTGGTCCAGCGGGAACGAACAGGAGACCAGCGTCTTCGGCAGCGTGGCCCCGGTGCCCGTCAGCTTGAGGCGCTGGCGCAGCGTGCCGATCGGCTGGGCGGTGGCCCGCTGCTGAATGAGCGCTTGCTCAGCAGCGCCGAGACCGACCAGGCTCGCTCCGTTGGCGGCGAGCTCCGCCCAGGACGGCATGGGATAGCGCCAGCCGTCCAGCACCGAGGCCTCCACTCGGGCCTGCTGCTCGGGCGGGTACTGGTCCAGCGGCGCGAGGCCGTCGGCCAGCGGGCCGCTGTCCAGGTAGACGACCCGGCGGATCCGCTCCGCCACCCGGTCCGCCGCTCCCGTCACCGGCGCGCCCGCACCGCTGTGGGCGACCAGCACCACCTCGCGCAGGTCGGCGCCGGTGATCAAACCGGTGAGATCGGCGACATGGGTCTCCAGGTCGACCCCCGGGCCGCCCTCGCCGGCCCGCTCGGCCAGGCCGGTCAGCGAGACCGCGTGCACCGTGTGCCCGGCCGCCCGCAACGGCGCGGCCACCGCGTCCCAGGCCCAGGCACCCAACCAGTACCCGGGAACAAGCACGAACGTGCTCATAGAAATCTCCTCCTCCTTCGGGGCTTCCAGGGATCAACGCTTCTGGAACGACCCTAGGATCGAATCCGGACAGAATCCGCCCGGATAGGGAAGAGACACGCGCCATGACCCACCCCGTCACCCGCGTCCTGGCCCTGCTGGAGCTCCTGCAAGCCCGCCCCGGCCTCACCGGCCCCGAACTCGCCGACCGACTCGACGTGGACGAGCGCACCGTGCGCCGCTACGCGGCCCGGCTCGCCGAGCTGGGCATCCCCGTGGAGGCCGAGCGCGGTCGCTACGGCGGCTACCGGCTCTGCCCCGGATTCAAGCTGCCGCCGCTGATGCTCACCGACGAGGAGGCGATGGCGGTGGTCCTCGGCCTGCTGCTCGGCCGTCGCTCGGCGGTCCCGGCCGGGGCGGCGGCGATCGAGGCCGCGCTCGCGAAGATCCAGCGGGTGCTCCCGGCCGCGTTGCGCGAACGCGTGGCCGCCGTCGCCCAGACCGTCGGCGTCACCGGCCCGGCTGTGCCGACCCCGCCCCCCGACGCCCGTGCTCTGCTCACCCTCGCCGAGGCGGCCCGCGCCCGGCGCCGGGTCAAGCTCGCCTACCGCTCCTGGCGGGGCGCCGAGACCGAACGCGAGCTGGACCCGTACGGCCTGGTCTGCCACGCTGACCGCTGGTACGTCACCGGCCTGGACCAGCTCAGCGGCGAGCTGCGGACCTTCCGGCTGGACCGGATCCGCGCCCTCGAACCGCTCGACACGTCCTTCACCGAGCCCGGACCGCCCGGCTTCGACCCGGTCGCCCACGTCCTCGACACGCTGGCCTCGGCTCCCTGGCGGTACCAGGTCGAGGTGCTGCTGCACACCACCCCCGCCGAGGCGCGGCGCCGGATCCCGTCCACCGTGGCCACCCTGACCGTCACCGACCAGGGCGTGCTGCTGAGCACCCGCGCCGAACGGCTGGACGCGATGGCCTCGATGCTGGCCGGCCTCGGCTGGCCGTGCACCGTGCTGCACCCGGCCGAACTGCGCGGCGAGCTGCGTGCCTTGGCGGCCCGCCTGACGGTCTGGGCCGAAAACCCACCAGACGGCTCACAGTTGTCGGAAGAGCGACCTATCGTTGGCGCATGACGAACACGACGACCGCGCCGACCAAGATTGACTTCTACTTCGACCCGATCTGCCCTTTCGCCTGGATCACCTCCCGCTGGATCCTCGAGGTCGAGCAGCACCGTGACCTCGACCTCAACTTCCGGGTGATGAGCCTGTCCGTGCTCAACTCGGGCCGCGAGGGCCTGCCCGAGCAGTACAAGGAAATGCTGGGCCGTGGCTGGGGCCCGGTCCGGGTCTGCATCGCGGCCGCCGAGCGGCACGGGTCCAAGGTGCTGCGCGACCTGTACACCGCGCTCGGCACCCGGATCCACAACCAGGACAACAAGGACTACGCCGTGGTGATCGCCGAGGCGCTGGCCGAACTCGGCCTGCCGGCCGATCTGGCGGCCGCCGCCGAGAGCACCGAGTTCGACGAGGCGCTCAAGCGCAGCCACCACGAGGGCATGGACCCGGTCGGTGAGGACGTCGGCACGCCGACCATCCACATCGACGGTGTCGCCTTCTTCGGCCCGGTGCTGACCGCGATCCCGCGCGGCGAGGACGCCGTCAAGGTCTTCGACGGCGCCCGCCTGCTGGCCGGCTACCCGAAGTTCTTCGAGCTCAAGCGCACCCGCACCGGCGGCCTCGACTTCAACTGAGCCTGCCGCGCAGTACGCCTCCCGGGCCCGCCGAGTGTTATTGCTCGGCGGGCCCGGCTGCGCGGTGGGCCAGCCCCTTGGCGGGCCCTGCTCAGCTGCCCAGCTCATCCGCCAGGAACCGCACCGTCTGCGCCACCAGCGCCGGCACGTCGTCGTACCCCGCGAAGATGTGGTCCGCGCCCGGCACCAGTCGCAGCTGCGCGCGTCCGCCGACCTTGAGCAGCGCCTCGTGCAGCCGCTCGCTGTGCGTGCTCGGCACCATCGTGTCCTCGGTGCCGTGCAGCAGCAGGAACGGCGGCGGGTCGGCCGGTACCTGGGCCACCGGGCTGCCGAGTGCGGCGAGCTCCGGCAGGTCCACGGGTCGGCCGCCGAGCAGGTTGGCCTCGGGGGAGTCGTCCCGGTCGGCATGACGGACCGTCATATCGGTGATCGGGTACCAGCAGGCAACCGCTGCCACGCCCCCTGCCGCCTCTGTCCCTCCTGCAGCCGCCTGCGCCGCCCGGTCCGCGAAGGCGGCCAGCACGGCCAGGGTGGCTCCCGCCGATTCGCCCGCGAGCGCGATCCGCCCGGCATCCAGGCCCAGCTCGCCCGCGTGCTCCCGCAGGTAGCCCAGTGCCGCCGCCAGGTCCGCGAGCTGCGCGGGGAAGCGCGCCTCGCCGGAGAGCCGGTAGTCGACCGTGGCCACGGCGACCCCCGCCTCGGTCAGCGCTGTCCAGAGCGACCCCGGCTCCAGCGTCTCCGGCAGGTACCGCCGGTCCCCCCACTGGAATCCGCCGCCGTGCACCCACACCACCACCGGTGCCGGCGCGTCCCCGGCCGGCCGGTGCAGATCCAGCAGCAGCGGGCGGAATCCGCGCAACGCCGAGTAGGTCAAGCCCCCATGAACGCGTGTCATATCCTCACCGTACGCGGCTCAACTCAGACCGACCGGCGATCGGGGGGCGGCGTCGCGGGCCGATGGCTGTCGCCTGGACGGCTTCTCCTCAGTCGCCAATGCTCCGCATGGACTCCTTCGTCGGCGCCGCCCAGACTCGGCCCTCGACCCGCTCCTTCACCCACCCCCCGATCGCCGGTCGGTCTCAGCACCAGTCCCGCCGGTACGACTCCCAGTCCGCCGCCGTCGCCGAGAAGTCCGCGTACACCGCCACCCCGAAGGTCTGCCGGCCGACCGCCTGCCGGCTCAGGCCCAGCCGGATCCCGCGCACCGCCGCCGGCACCGTCTCCGCCGAGCCGCGGTGGCCCCACTCGTCGGCATCGTAGGCGGGCAGGCCCATCAGCAGGTCGACAGCCTCCGGCGTGGCCTCCAACGCCAGCTCGGTCTGCTGCGCGACATAGCCGCCGTACAGCGTGGGCAGTGGCATCGCGGTGTCGTAGGACATCACGGCGATCTGCTCCACCCGCCGGGCCACCTGCCCGAAGTACTCCTGCGACCACCACTTGGGGTGCCCGGTCAGCGCCCCGGCCACCGAGTGCAGTGCCGGCAGAGGGTCGATCTGCGGCGCCGCCACCGAGAGCGGCACCCCGCGCGCCACGGTGAGCTCGTGGGTCTGGTCGAGCAGGGTCAGGAATCCGGCCGAGCCGGAGTGCACCGGCTCCAGGTCGTAGTGCACGCCGTCGAAGCCGGCGTCCAGCACCTGCGCCGCGGACTCGGTGATCCGCTGCCGCACCTCGGGCCGGTCCAGGTGCAGCCCTTCCTCGTGCTCCGGTGCGACCACGTTGCCCAGCCAGGCCTGCACCCGCACCCCGGGCAGTTCCCGGTGCACCGCGTCCACCAGCTGCCGCGCCTGCGGGTACCGGTCGGCGCGCAGCGAGCCGTCCGCCTCGAGCGGCCCGGTGTGCACGTACAGGTCCCGGATCCCGCCGCGCACCAGTTGCGGCAGCGCCGCCAGCTCGGCCGGTCCCTTGTGGCCGTCCACCCAGGCGTGCCCGAGCCAGGCCGCGTCCCGGCCCCGGCTGCGCGCCTGCGCCGCCGGGTCGCCCGCGTCGGCCAGCCGCAGCGCCAGCGCCGCCGATCCGACCGGCAGCACCAGCAGCGCGCCGATCACCGCGAGAGCGAGAATCCACCGCCGTCGCAGTCGAACACGCCCGCGCGGCGCCTGCCCGGTAGATCGCCGTAGCGCCCGGGCCCGGACCCGTATTCGCGCGCCGACCTGCCAGAGAACCCGTGGATTCACCCCTGCTTCCTCCCTCTGATGGCTCACCATACGGAATGCCCTCCATGGCGAGCGGTCCGGGCGGATACCCTGGCCGAGTGCATCCCCATTCAGGGGGAGCGCATAGCCGACAGCCGTCGCACCCAGGGAGTAGCCCCATGGCCACCAGTGTCCCCTCTGCCGCTCAGCAGTCCCGCGCCAGCGCATTGCGCGAAGCCCTGGCCACCCGCGTGGTGGTCGCCGACGGTGCGATGGGCACCATGCTCCAGGCGCAGAACCCGACGCTGGCAGACTTCCAGGACCTGGAAGGCTGCAACGAGGTCCTTAATGTGACCCGCCCGGACATCGTGCGCGGAGTGCACGAGGCCTATTTCGCGGTCGGTGTCGACTGTGTGGAGACGAACACCTTCGGCGCGAATTTCGCCGCGCTCGGCGAGTACGACATCCCGGAGCGGATCTTCGAGCTTTCCGAGGCCGGCGCCCGGATCGCCCGCGAGGTCGCCGACAGCTACGCCACCGAGGACCGCCCGCGCTGGGTGCTCGGCTCGATCGGCCCCGGCACCAAGCTGCCCACCCTGGGGCACACCACCTTCGATGTGGTCCGCGAGGGCTTCAAGCAGAACGCCGCCGGTCTGATCGCCGGTGGCGCCGACGCGCTGCTGGTGGAGACCAGCCAGGACCTGCTGCAGACCAAGGCGGCGGTGCTGGGCTGCCAGGACGCCCTGGAGGAGGCCGGCCTCGACCTGGTGGTGCTGGCCCAGGTGACCGTGGAGACCACCGGCACCATGCTGCTCGGCTCGGAGATCGGCGCGGCGCTGACCGCCCTGGAGCCGCTGGGCGTCGACTACATCGGCCTGAACTGCGCCACCGGCCCGGCCGAGATGAGCGAGCACCTGCGCTACCTGGCCAAGAACGCCAGGGTCGGCCTGTCCTGCATGCCGAACGCGGGCCTGCCGGTGCTGGGCAAGGACGGCGCGCACTACCCGCTCTCCCCGGCCGAGTTGGCCGAGGCGCACGACACCTTCACCCGCGAGTACGGCCTCTCGCTGGTCGGCGGCTGCTGCGGCACCACCCCCGAGCACCTGCGCCAGGTGGTCGAGCGGGTGCAGGGCCGCCCGGTCGCCCCGCGTGACCCCAGGCCGGAGCCGGCCGCCGCCTCGCTCTACCAGTCGGTGCCGTTCCGCCAGGACACCTCCTACCTGGCGATCGGTGAGCGGACCAACGCCAACGGCTCCAAGAAGTTCCGCGAGTCGATGCTGGCCGCCGACTGGCAGGCCTGCGTGGAGATCGCCCGCGAGCAGATCCGCGAGGGCGCGCACCTGCTGGACCTGTGCGTGGACTACGTCGGCCGGGACGGCGTGGCCGACATGCGGGAGATCGCCGGCCGCCTCGCCACCGCCTCCACGCTGCCGATCGTGCTGGACTCCACCGAGCCCGAGGTGCTGCGGGCCGGTCTGGAGCTGCTGGGCGGGCGCGCGGTGCTCAACTCGGTCAACTACGAGGACGGCGACGGCCCGGACACCCGGTTCGGCAGGGTCGCCGGGCTGGCCCGCGAGCACGGCGCGGCCCTGATCGCGCTGACCATCGACGAGAACGGGCAGGCCCGCACCGCCGAGACCAAGGTGGCGATCGCCGAGCGGCTGATCGAGCAGCTGGGCCGCGAGTACGGCATCGCCGAGCACGACATCCTGGTCGACTGCCTGGCCTTCACCCTGGGCACCGGCCAGGAGGAGTCCCGCCGCGACGGCATCGAGACCATCGGGGCGATCCGCGAGCTGAAGCGCCGTCACCCCAGCGTGCAGACCACGCTGGGCCTGTCGAACATCTCCTTCGGTCTGTCGCCGGCGGCCCGTCAGGTGATCAACTCGGTCTTCCTGCACGAGTGCGTCGAGGCCGGCCTGGACTCGGCGATCGTGCACGCCGCCAAGATCCTGCCGATCGCCCGGATCCCGCAGGAGCAGCGCGAGGTCGCCCTCGACCTGGTCTATGACCGCCGTTCCGAGGGCTACGACCCGCTGCAGAAGCTGCTGGAGCTCTTCCAGGGCGTCTCGGCCGCCTCGACCGCGGCCTCCAAGGCCGAGGAGCTGGCCGCGCTGCCGCTGGACGAGCGCCTCAAGCGGCGGATCATCGACGGCGAGCGCAAGGGCCTGGAAGCGGACCTGGACGAGGCGCTGACCGTGCGTCCGGCGCTGGAGATCGTCAACGAGACGCTGCTGGACGGCATGAAGACGGTCGGCGAGCTGTTCGGCTCCGGCCAGATGCAGCTGCCCTTCGTGCTGCAGTCGGCCGAGGTGATGAAGACCGCGGTGGCCCACCTGGAGCCGCACATGGAGAAGTCCGAGGACGAGGGCAAGGGCACCATCGTGCTGGCCACCGTCAAGGGCGACGTCCACGACATCGGCAAGAACCTGGTGGACATCATCCTGTCCAACAACGGCTACACGGTCGTCAACCTGGGCATCAAGCAGCCGGTCTCGGCGATCCTGGAGGCCGCCCAGGAGCACCGGGCCGATGTGATCGGCATGTCCGGGCTGCTGGTCAAGTCCACGGTGATCATGAAGGAGAACCTGGAGGAGCTCAACCAGCGCGGCCTGGCCGCCGACTTCCCGGTGATCCTGGGCGGCGCGGCACTCACCCGCGCCTACGTGGAGCAGGACCTGCACTCGATCTACCAGGGCGAGGTCCGCTACGCCCGGGACGCCTTCGAGGGCCTGCGGCTGATGGATGCGCTGATCGGCGTCAAGCGCGGCGTGCCGGGCGCGGCGCTGCCAGAGCTGCGCCAGCGCCGGCACGCCCGGGTCGAGGTCGAGGAGCCGCAGGAGCAGAACCTCGGTCAGATCCGCTCGGACGTGGCCGTGGACAACCGGCTGCCCAGCCCGCCGTTCTGGGGCGACCGGATCGTCAAGGGCATCCCGTTCGCCGACTACTCCTCCTGGCTGGACGAGGACGCGCTGTTCAAGGGCCAGTGGGGCCTGAAGGCGGCGCGCTCCGGCGGACCCTCGTACGAGGAGCTGGTGGAGACCGAGGGCCGGCCGCGCCTGCGGATGTGGCTGGACCGGCTGCAGACCGAGGGCTGGCTGGAGCCGGCCGTGGTCTACGGCTACTTCCCGGCCGCCTCCAAGGGCGACGACCTGATCGTCTACAACGAGGACGGCACCGAGCGCACCCGCTTCACCTTCCCGCGCCAGCGCCGTGGCCGCCGGCTCTGCCTGGCCGACTTCTTCCGCCCGGAGGAGTCCGGCGAGAAGGACGTGGTGGGCCTGCAGGTGGTCACCATGGGGAACCGGGTCTCGGAGGCGGCCAATGAGCTGTTCCAGGCCAACGCCTACCGCGACTACCTGGAGCTGCACGGCCTGTCGGTCCAACTCGCCGAGGCGCTCGCCGAGTTCTGGCACGCCCGGGTCCGCTACGAGCTGGGCTTCGGCGACGAGGACCCGCAGGACATCCGGGACATGTTCCAGCTGAAGTACCGCGGTGCCCGTTTCTCGCTCGGCTACGGTGCCTGCCCGGAGCTGGAGGACCGCGCCAAGATCGCCGAGCTGCTCAAGCCCGAGCGGATCGGCGTGGTGCTCTCCGAGGAGTTCCAGCTGCACCCCGAGCAGTCCACCGACGCGATCGTCATCCACCACCCGGAGGCGAAGTACTTCAACGCGCGGTAACCCGCTGATCGCGCGCAGTTCGCTGAACTGCGCGTATGCTGGACGGCCCCCCTTCTCACCGGGGGGTCGAGCAGCGAAGGGGCGTGCCCGCATGACCACCGTCGACACCACCACCACAAGCCTCGACGAGACCGGGGGCCGAGGCCTGCAGGCGGTGCTGGTGGACATGGACGGCACCCTGGTGGACACCGAGCACTTCTGGTGGCAGGCCGAGTCCTCGCTCTTCGCCGAGCTGGGCCACCCGCTGGACGAGACCCACCGGGCCCAGGTCGTCGGCGGCCCGATGACCAGGGTGATCGACTACCTGCTGGGCATCACCGGCCTGCAGCTGAGTCCGGCCGAGCTCACCGTGCAGATCAACCAGCGCTTCGTGGACCTGCTGGACGGCGGCGCCCCGCTGATGCCGGGCGCCGAGGAGCTGCTGCGGCTGCTCGCCGAGCAGCGGATCCCGGCGGCGCTGGTCTCGGCCTCGCACCGGCGGATCATCGACCTGGTGCTGAAGAACCTCGGTGACCACCCGTTCGCCTTCTCGGTGGCGGGGGACGAGGTGACCAGGACCAAGCCGCACCCCGACCCGTACCTCGCCGCGGTGGCCCGGTTCGGCGCCGACCCGGCCCGCTGCGTGGTGATCGAGGACGCGCCGCTGGGCGTGCAGGCGGGGGAGGCCGCCGGCTGCCCGGTGATCGCGGTGCCCTCGGTGGCGCCGATCGAGCCCGCGCCCGGGCGCACCGTGCTGCGCTCGCTGGCCGAGCTGGACCTCGAGCTGCTGCGCTCGGTGGTGGCCGCGCGGGTGTGACGTTCATCTCCTCCATGAGGCGTCAGGGATCCATAAATTCGGGCAAATCGGGCATGGTCTGACAAGTCGTCGGTTCTGCCGATCTTCGATGCGAAAGCGTGTCCGATGCTCGGTCGGACGTGTGCCGCCAATGTGGCAGGCTGCTGCGGTCTATCCCGACACGCCCGGGCAAACCGACCGACGCGATCCCCTATCCGGGGATGGTCGGCGGCTGCCCTCACCGGCACCCTCGGCCGGCCTGCACGGAGAAGGAACGCATGACTTCAGCGATACGACGCGCCCCCGGCCGACTGCTGACGCTGGGGTGCGCGACCCTGGTCGCCACCTCGCTGGCGGGGTGCGGATCGGTCAAGTCCATCGCCGGCGGCGGTGACGGCAACAAGAACGCGATCACCATGGGCACCACCAACGTCACCGGCGTGCTGGACCCGGCCGGCGCGTACGACCAGGGCTCCTGGCTGATCCTGGAGAACAGCTTCCAGGGCCTGCTGCGGTTCCCGGCCGGCAGCACCGCCCCGCAGCCCGACGCCGCGCAGTCCTGCGAGTTCTCCGGTGCCGACGCGACCACCTACCACTGCACCCTGCACAGTGGGCTCACCTTCTCCAACGGCCACCCGCTGACGGCGCAGGACGTGGTCTTCTCGATGGACCGGATGAAGAAGATCAAGGACGAGAACGGCCCGTCCTCGCTCTTCGACACGGTCAAGTCGGTCGAGGCCAAGAGCGACACCGAGGTGGTCTTCCACCTCGCCGAGCCCGATGCCACGCTGCCCGACAAGCTGGCCGGCGCGGCCGGTTCGATCGTCGACCACCAGGTCTTCCCGGCCGACCACGAGCTGGCCAACAGCCAGCTGGTCGGCTCCGGCCCGTACACCATCGACTCGGTGGACGAGACGGCCGGCGCCGGGGGCGCCAAGTCGATCGGCAAGGTCACCCTCTCGGCCAACGCCAAGTACAAGGGCGACCAGAAGCTCAAGAACTCCAAGTTCGCGGTGAAGTTCTTCGGCTCGCCCGACGAGCTGAAGTCCGCCCTGGACAGCGGCGCGGTGGACCTCACCGACAACAGCCTGGACCCGCAGGTCTCGGCCCAGCTGCTGACCGACCAGCAGCTCGGCAAGGGCACCGTCAAGATCACCCAGGCGGACGGCAACGACACCCGCTTCCTGGTCTTCAACACCAAGGACGACACCACCGGCCAGCTCGCGGTCCGTCAGGCCGCCGCCCAGCTGCTCGATCGCCAGGCGCTGGCGCGCGATGTCTACGCGCGTACGGTCGAGCCGCTCTACTCGCCGGTCCCCTCCGGCATCGGCGGCCACAGCACCGCCTTCTACGACAAGTACGGCGAGCCGGACGTGGCCAAGGCCAAGGCCTACCTGACCGCGGCCAAGGTGCCCATCCCGGTCAAGCTCACCCTCACCTGGTCCCGCACCCGGGCCCAGGGCGCCGAGAGCGCCGCGCTGAAGAAGCAGCTGGAGGCCGGCGGCCTGTTCCAGGTGACGGTCAACCAGGAGCCCGACTGGACCGCCTTCAAGAAGGGCTGGGCGGCCGGCAGCTACCAGGCCTACACGGTCGGCTGGAGCGCCGACTACCCGGACGCGGACGACTTCATCGTCCCGCTGGTGGTCGGCGGCGGCGCCTTCCACAACGGCTTCGACGACCCGCAGATCAGCCAGAAGCTGGTGCCGGAGACGCTGCGCCAGACCGACCGCACGGTCGCCACCAGCACCTTCGCCGCGATCCAGAGCCAGCTGGCCGTCCAGGTCCCGCTGCTGCCGCTGTTCCAGAACAAGTCGTTCTACGCCGCGCGCCCCGACATCACCGGCGTGGACGCCACCGTGGACTCCACCAACGTGTTCCGCTTCGCCGAGATCGGCCGCGGCTGACGCAGCGACACCGGCGCATCGACGCTGACGCATTGACGCTGACGCATTGACACCGAGGGGGGCCGTCCAGCCGGACGGCCCCCCTCGGCGTGAAGCTCCCTACAGCGCCCCGGGACGCACCAGCCCGCTCTCGTAGGCGAACACCGCCGCCTGCACCCGGTCGCGCAGCCCCAGCTTGGTCAGCACGTGCCCGACATGGGTCTTCACCGTGGTCTCGCTGACGAACAGCTCGGCGGCGATCTCCGCGTTGGACAGCCCCTTGGCGACCAGCCGCAGCACCTCCATCTCCCGCTCGGTCAGTGCGGTCAGCGCGGGGGAGGGCGTCTCGTCGCCCGAAGGCAGCCGGGTGGCGTACATGTCCAGCAGCCGACGGGTGATCGACGGCGCCAGCATCGCGGCGCCGTCCGCCACCACCCGGATCGCCTGCACCAGCTCCTCGGCCGGCACGTCCTTCAGCAGGAACCCGCTGGCCCCCGCCCGCAGCGCCTCAACCACGTACTCGTCCAAGTCGAAGGTGGTCAGCACCAGCACCTTCACCGGACCGTCGCGGCCCGGCCCGGCGATCCGTCTGGTCGCCTCCACCCCGTCCATCCGGGGCATCCGGATGTCCATCAGCACCACGTCCGGCTGCAGCGCCCGGACCTGTTCCAGCGCCTGCTGACCGTCCCCGGCCTCGCCCACCACCACCAGATCGGACTCGGCCTCCAGGATCATCCGGAAACCGGTGCGCAGTAGTGGCTGGTCGTCGACCAGCAGCACACGGATCGTCACCTACGACTCCTTGCTCGTCATACTCGTCCCAATGCTCGCCACCGTCTTCTGCGGTGGCACTTCGGTCAGGGGGAGCGGGTACGGCGGCGGAGTCCCCCCGAACTCCGGGCAGCTGGCCTGATGGTCGCACCAGTCGCAGAGCCGGTTGCGGGTGGCCGGGAACTCGCCCGTCGCCACCGCCCGGCTGATCGCCTCCCACAGCGCCAGCAGCTTGCGCTCCACCGCGCGCAGGTCCGCCTCCTCCGGGTCGTAGCTGACCACGTCCCCGCCGCCGCCCAGGTAGACCAACTGCAGCCGCTTGGGGATCACGCCCTTCCAGCGCCAGACCACCAGCGCGTAGAACTTCATCTGGAACATCGCCTTGCCCTCGAAGTCCCGCGAGGGCGCCCGGCCGGTCTTGTAGTCGACCAGCCGCACCTCCCCGGTCGGCGCGACGTCGACCCGGTCGATGTAACCACGCAGCTTGAGGCCCGAGTCCAGCACGGTCTCCACGTAGAGCTCGCGCTCCACCGGCTCCAGCCGGGTCGGGTCCTCCAGCCTGAACCACTGGGCGGTGAGCTTCTCGGCGTCGGCCAGCCAGCGGGTCAGCTCGGCGCCGTCCGCGTCCGCGGGAAACAGCTCCGCCAGCTCCGGACGCTCGCCCAGCAGCCGCTCCCACTGCGGACGCAGCAGCTCCAACGCCCGCTCCGGGGTGCGCTCCGCGGCCGGGTGGTCGAAGAGCCGCTCCAGCACCGCGTGCACCAGGGTGCCCCGGGTGGCCGCCGGGCTCGGCGGCTCCGGCAGCTTGTCGATCACCCGCAGCCGGTAGAGCAGCGGGCAGGTCAGGAAATCCCCGGCACGCGAAGGGGAGAGCCCACTGGGCGGCACGGCCTGGCGGGCGGTCTCGGTCTGCTGCATACCCAAGACCCTAGGGGGTCCGACTGCCATCCGGCTGTCAGACCACTCACACGGTCTCCCGGCCGGCGAGCGCCCGGAGGCGAGCCGAGCCCTCAGGCGAGCCGAGCCCGCAAAACGGGTATGAAGACTTGTACGGGGGGCGCTTCGGCCATCGCGGGCGGAGATCACGTAGCGTGGGCAGCTACCCGCCTGTCAGGGCAGGGGAATCGGCGGGGACACGACCTGAAGGGGTCACGGTGAGCGACACCACGGGGCAGCAGACCTCCCAGCAGCCACCCCAGCGGCCAACCCCGCCGGGCGGCGGGCCCAAGCAGCCGGACCGCCCGGCCAGCGGCATCCTGATGGGCCGCCCGTTCGGCGTGCCGATCTACGTCACCCCCAGCTGGTTCCTGATCGCCGCCCTGATCACCTGGCTCTTCGGCAACCAGCTGGCCACCGTACTGCCCGAGCTGGGCTTCACCCGCTACCTGGTCGCGCTCTCCTTCGCCGTCGCCTTCTACGGCTCGGTGCTGATCCACGAACTGGCCCACACCCTGGTCGCGCTGCGCTACCGCCTCGGGGTGCGCCGGATCCAGCTGCAGTTCTTCGGCGGCGTCTCGGAGATCGAGAAGGAGGCCGAAACCCCCGGACGCGAGTTCTGGCTGGCCTTCGTCGGCCCGCTGCTCTCACTGGTGCTCGGCGGCATCTGCTGGCTGCTGATGGAGCAGGTCGAGCTGTCCAGCGTCCCCGGCGTCCTGCTGGCCGGCCTCACCGTGGCCAACCTGGTGGTCGCCGCCTTCAACCTGCTGCCCGGCCTGCCACTGGACGGCGGCCGGATGCTGCGCGCCGTGGTCTGGGGCATCACCGGGCGCCCGATGTCCGGCACCCTGGCCGCCGCCTGGACCGGCCGGATGCTCGCCATCGTGGTCCTGTTCGGCCTGCCCGCCTTCAGCTCGGCCCGGGCCGGCAGCCAGCGCTCCGGCGGTGACGCGCTGCTGGACGCGGCGCTGGCCGCTGTGCTGGCCGTGGTGATCTGGAACGGCG
Organism: Kitasatospora azatica KCTC 9699; assembly: GCF_000744785.1. NCBI lineage: Bacteria > Bacillati > Actinomycetota > Actinomycetes > Kitasatosporales > Streptomycetaceae > Kitasatospora > Kitasatospora azatica. The sequence goes on from NZ_JQMO01000003.1 coordinate 5,388,631, forward strand.
CGGGCAACGCGGTGCGCAACGCCCGGCTCAAGGAGGCGCTGCCCGGCCTCACCGTGCGCGGCCTGACCCGCCGGGCGGTCTCGGTCAGCGCCGACACCCCGCTCGCGGAGGCGCTGCGCCAGGCCCGCGAGGCGCAGGCCGGCGCGGTGGTGGTGGCCGACGGCCACGGCGACCCGATCGCCCTGGTCAAGGAGGCCGCCGTGCTGCAGGTCCCCGAGCACCGCCGCCCCTGGGTGGCCGCCGGGGCGCTGGCCCGCTCACTGGAACCCGGCCTGCGGTTGGCCGCCGACCTCGACGGCGAGCAACTGCTCGCCGCCCTGCGGGCCACCCCGGCCAGCGAGTACCTGGTCGAGGAGGCGGACGGCACGCTCTACGGAGTGCTCTCGGTGGCCGACGTCGAGCGCCGGCTCAGCGCGGCGCTCAGCAGGCGGTAAACCCTGGTGGTCAGGGCGGCGCCGCAAACCCCTATAGGATTGTCCGCATGTCCGAACCGACCGGTGCCACCCGCAGGCGGGGGCCATTCACGGTCGGGGACCAGGTTCAGCTGACCGACCCCAAGGGCCGTCACTACACGTTCACGCTCGAAGCCGGGAAGAACTTCCACACCCACAAGGGTGCGTTCCCGCACGACGAACTGATCGGCGCCCCCGAGGGCACCGTCGTTCGTACCACGGGGAACGTGCCCTACCTCGCGCTGCGACCCCTGCTCCCCGACTACGTCCTGTCCATGCCGCGCGGCGCCGCCGTGATCTACCCCAAGGACGCGGGGCAGATCCTGGCCATGGCCGACATCTTCGCGGGCGCCCGCGTGGTCGAGGCCGGCGTCGGCTCCGGCGCACTCAGCACCTACCTGCTGCGCGCCGTCGGGGACACCGGCATGCTGGCCTCCTACGAGCGCCGCCAGGACTTCGCCGACATCGCCCGGTCCAACGTCGAGCGCTACTTCGGCAGCCCGCACCCGGCCTGGAAGCTCACCGTCGGCGACCTCCAGGACAACCTGGTGGAGACCGAGGTCGACCGGATCATCCTGGACATGCTGGCGCCCTGGGAGTGCCTGGACGTCGCCGCCAAGGCGCTCGTCCCCGGCGGCCTGATCTGCTGCTACGTGGCCACCACCACCCAGCTCTCGCGCACCGTCGAGGCGCTGCGCGAGCACGGCACCTTCACCGAGCCGCAGTCCTGGGAGACCATGGTCCGCACCTGGCACGTGGAGGGCCTGGCGGTCCGCCCCGACCACCGGATGATCGGCCACACCGGCTTCCTGCTCACCAGCCGCCGGCTGGCCGACGGCGTCGAGCCGCCGCTGCGCCGTCGCCGCCCCGCCAAGGGCGCCTACGGCGAGGACTACGACAACGGCGGCGCCGAGCCGAGCCTGGCCGAGCGGGCCGCCGCCCGCGCCGCGGCCAAGGCGGCCACCCCGGTCATCGACCAGGACTGAGCGCGCCGTCCGGACCGGCACCGAGCCCGCTGTTCGACCGGCGACTCAACTGGCGGCCGAGCCCGCTGTTCAACTGACGGCCCGGCCCCTGTTCAACTGAAGGCCCATCGGAATCCGATGGGCCTTCAGCATGTCCCGGTCACCCGCCCCCCAGTGCGGATAGAGCACCTGTGATGTGCGACGATGCTCGCCACACCCGTACACCCCGGCGCCTGGAGGGGACCTCTTTGCCCGACGCAGTCGACGCAGCGGACGAAGCACGCCACCCGGCCCAGCCCGCCCCGGCCCGCTCCGGACCCTGGCGTTGGACCGCCGTCGCCGCCGGCTGCGCCGCCCTGGTGGCCGGCACCCTGGCCGCCGCCCCCACCGTCCAGCCGGTGGGCCCCGCCAGCGCGGCCGGCAGCACCTCGAGCACCCCCAGCACTCCCAGGCCACTGCCCGCGAGCAGCGCCCCGGACCCCGCCAAGGCCCAGCTGCCGCTGGACTGCGGCCCGCTTCCCATCAAGGTCTCGGTCAGCTTCGCCGCCGACCTCGGCGACGGCATCCCCGCCACCGTGGTCGCCGCACACTGCCAGGCCGGCAGCGGCACCGCCCCCGACGGCGTCTTCGTGCTCACCGCCGGACCCGACGGACAGCCCGCGGTGCACGACACCCTGGTCCGCTGGCAGGAGGGTCTGACCGTGACCCGGCTCGCGCTGCGCTCCGACGGCACCCTCACCGCCCGCGCCCAGGGCTACTCCACCCCGGACATCCCGCGCTGCTGCCCCGACCTCAACGTGGAGCTCAACTGGGCCCGCCACGGCGGCTCCTACACCCGCACCGAGCGGAGCGTCCCGGCGACCTCCACCTGAGGCCCGACCTGACGCCCGACCTGACGCAGCGCCAACGTTGTGGCGGGCAGCCGTCAGTCGGCGTCCGGCCCGTACACCTCGACCCGGTCGCTCACCCGGCGCACGTGGATGCAGTCGCCCGGGCACTCCTTCGCCGAGTCCACCACGTCCTGAAGCAGCGTCAGCGGGACCGGCGCGGTCTCGCCCGGCTGCTGGCGCAACTCGTCGTCGTCGCCCTTCACATAGGCGAGCCCGTCGATGTCCAGCTCGAAGACCTCCGGCGCGTACTGGGCACAGATCCCGTCGCCGGTGCACAGGTCCTGATCGATCCACACCTCAAGCGGCTCGGCGGCGCCCGCCCCACTGGTCACTGACATCGGCTCCTGCCCAGAAACGGTCACGATCGGGTATTGACTCGCTCGACCCTACATCTCGTCCGCTTTCCGAGCGTGTGCGGTGGGTATCTCTGAGCCAGAGGGGAAGCACACTCGGGTGAAGATCGGACACACCCCTTCCGTCTTTCTTGATCTAGGGGTTTACACGACCCCTGGTGCAGGTAGGGTCTGGAAGCATCCCGCTCCCCGGAGGAGGTGAGGACCGTGGCAGCCCACGATGACGACTACAACCGCAGTGCCGGCAAGCCCGCCCGTGGTTCCGACGAGGCCGCACAGGTCTCGTACCTGGAGCAGGAGATCGCCGTGCTGCGTCGCAAGCTGGCCGAATCGCCGCGCTCTTCGAGGATTCTCGAAGACCGGATCGTCGAGCTCCAGACCAACCTGGCCGGAGTGACCGCTCAGAACGAGCGACTCGCCGCCACCCTGCGCGAGGCCCGCGACCAGATCGTGGCCCTCAAGGAGGAAGTGGACCGGCTGGCCCAGCCCCCCGCCGGATTCGGCACCTTCCTCAGTCAGAACGAGGACGGCACCGCCGACATCTTCACCGGGGGCCGCAAGCTTCGGGTGAACGTCAGCCCCACCATCGACCTGGACGAGCTGCGGCGCGGACAGGAAGTGCTGCTCAACGAGGCACTCAACATCGTCGACGCCTTCGCCTTCGAGTCGATCGGCGACCTGGTCACGCTCAAGGAGGTGCTGGAGGACGGCGAGCGCGCGCTGGTCGTCGGCCACACCGACGAGGAGCGGGTGGTCCGCCTCGCCGAACCGCTGCGTGACATCACGCTGCGCCCCGGTGACGCACTGCTGCTGGAGTCCCGCTCCGGCTACGTCTACGAGGTCGTGCCCAAGGCCGAGGTCGAGGAACTGGTCCTCGAAGAGGTCCCGGACATCGACTACAGCCAGATCGGTGGCCTGGCCAACCAGATCGAGCAGATCCGCGACGCGGTCGAGCTGCCCTACCTGCACGCCGACCTCTTCAAGGAGTACGAGCTGCGCCCGCCCAAGGGCGTCCTGCTCTACGGTCCGCCCGGCTGCGGCAAGACGCTGATCGCCAAGGCGGTCGCCAACTCGCTGGCCAAGAAGGTCGCCGAGGTGACCGGCCGGCCGCAGGGCAAGAGCTACTTCCTCAACATCAAGGGCCCCGAGCTGCTCAACAAGTACGTCGGCGAGACCGAGCGGCAGATCCGCCTGGTCTTCCAGCGGGCCCGCGAGAAGGCCAGCGAGGGCACACCCGTCATCGTCTTCTTCGACGAGATGGAGTCGCTCTTCCGCACCCGCGGCTCCGGCGTCAGCTCGGACGTGGAGAACACCATCGTCCCCCAGCTGCTCGCCGAGATCGACGGCGTGGAGGGCCTGGAGAACGTCATCGTGATCGGCGCCTCGAACCGCGAGGACATGATCGACCCCGCGATCCTGCGACCCGGACGCCTCGACGTCAAGATCAAGATCGAGCGCCCGGACGCCGAGGCGGCCAAGGACATCTTCACCAAGTACCTGAAGAACTCGCTGCCCTTCCACCCCGACGACATCAAGGAGCACGACGGCTCGGTGGACACCACCGTCGGCGCCATGATCCAGGCCGTGGTGGAGCGGATGTACACCGAGACCGAGGAGAACCGCTTCCTGGAGGTCACCTACGCCAACGGTGACAAGGAGGTCCTGTACTTCAAGGACTTCAACTCCGGCGCCATGATCCAGAACATCGTGGACCGGGCCAAGAAGATGGCGATCAAGGACTTCCTCGACCACGGCCAGCGCGGCCTTCGCGTCTCCCACCTGCTCGCGGCCTGCGTCGACGAGTTCAAGGAGAACGAGGACCTGCCCAACACCACCAACCCGGACGACTGGGCCCGGATCTCCGGCAAGAAGGGCGAGCGGATCGTCTTCATCCGCACCCTGGTCACCGGCAAGCAGGGTGCCGAGTCCGGCCGTTCCATCGACACCGTCGCCAACACCGGGCAGTACCTGTGACCACGTTCTAGGCTCGACCCGCGGCTGACGGATCCGACGCTCCGTCAGCCGCGGCGCTTACCGCAGCGACGTCGGTGGGTCAGGACGGGCAAGGAGGGCCGCATGACCGTAAGGCGCGTGATGGGCATCGAGACCGAGTACGGGATCTCCGTACCCGGGCACCCCAACGCCAACGCCATGCTCACCTCGTCCCAGATCGTCAACGCCTACGCGGCGGCGATGCACCGGGCGCGCCGCGCCCGCTGGGACTTCGAGGAGGAGAACCCGCTGCGCGACGCCAGGGGCTTCGACCTGGCCCGCGAGGTGGCGGACGCCAGCCAGCTGACCGACGAGGACATCGGCCTGGCCAACATCATCCTCACCAACGGCGCCCGCTTCTACGTCGACCACGCGCACCCCGAGTACAGCTCGCCCGAGGTGACCAACCCGCGCGACGCCGTGCTCTGGGACAAGGCCGGCGAGCGGATCATGGCCGAGGCGGCAGCCCGCGCCCTGGAACTGCCCAACGGGCAGAACATCCACCTCTACAAGAACAACACCGACAACAAGGGCGCCTCCTACGGCACCCACGAGAACTACCTGATGCAGCGGGCCACCCCGTTCGCCGACATCGTCCGCCACCTCACCCCCTTCTTCGTCTCCCGCCAGGTGGTCACCGGGGCCGGCCGGGTCGGCATCGGCCAGGACGGCTCCGCCAACGGCTTCCAGATCAGCCAGCGGGCCGACTACTTCGAGGTCGAGGTCGGCCTCGAGACCACCCTCAAGCGCCCGATCATCAACACCCGGGACGAACCGCACGCGGACGCCGACAAGTACCGCCGGCTGCACGTGATCATCGGCGACGCCAACCTGTCCGAGATCTCCACCTACCTCAAACTGGGCACCACCTCGCTGGTGCTCGCGATGATCGAGGAGGGGTTCATCGCGGTCGACCTCGCCGTCGACCAGCCGGTGCGCACCCTGCACCGGGTCTCCCACGACCCCTCGCTGCAGTACCTGATCACGCTGCGCAACGGCCGCAAACTCACCGCCGTGCAGCTCCAGATGGAGTACTTCGAGCTGGCCCGCAAGTACGTCGAGGACCGCTACGGCGCCGACGCCGACGAGCAGACCAAGGACATCCTGGTCCGCTGGGAGGACGTGCTCGGCCGGCTGGAGCGCGACCCGATGAGCCTGTCCAAGCAGCTCGACTGGATCGCCAAGAAGGAGCTGCTGGAGGGCTACCGCCAGCGCGACGGCCTGGACTGGGACAACCCCCGACTGCACCTGGTCGACCTGCAGTACAGCGACGTGCGGGCCGAGAAGGGCCTCTACAACCGCCTGGTCGCCCGCGGCCGGTTCGAGCGGCTGGTCACCGAGGAGGACGTGCTGCGCGCCGTCCACAAGCCCCCGGAGGACACCCGCGCCTACTTCCGCGGCCGCTGCCTGGAGCAGTACGCCGAGCACGTCGCGGCCGCCTCCTGGGACTCCGTCATCTTCGACCTGCCGGGCCGTGACTCGCTGCAACGGGTCCCCACCCTGGAGCCGCTGCGCGGCACCCGCAACCACGTCAAGGAACTGCTGGACCGCTGCCGCACCGCCGAGGACCTGGTCCGGGTCCTTTCCGGTGGGTGACTGATCCGCAACCTTGGGTGAAAGGTCCACTGACGGGGAATCATCCTGGTGTGGCTCGAACGTTCCACTACTAGACCGACCGACGATGCAGAGGGGTGAGGGACATGGCGACCAAGGACACCGGCGGCGGCCAGCAGCGGGCCAACCGCTCCACCGAGGAGACCGAAGAGCAGGTCGCGGAGGCGCAGCAGAGCGAGGAGCTCAAGGAGCGCCAGGAGAAGCTGAACGACGACGTGGACGCGGTTCTGGACGAAATTGACGAAGTCCTCGAGTCGAACGCCGAGGATTTCGTTCGCGGCTTCGTTCAAAAGGGCGGCCAGTAAGTAATTCCGCGCGCCCGGCGAGAGCGTTCTCGCGGCGCACACGAATTGTCCGGTCACTGACCGCGGAGCGCCGCAGGCGTGGCTCCACGCCTGCGGCGCGGCGTTCGCCGACAGCTGCGCAATTCGTCTCGAAGGCCGGGTCCGAGCATGTGGATCACCACCTCGAAACGGGTAGGGTCCATGGCATCGGGCCCGACGCGCTCCGGCGGGCTGCCGACTACCTGGAAGGAATCGTGTGGAAGCCAACACTCGTGGCACCGGGCGTCTACCGGCTGCCTTCCTCACCCCCGGACATTCCTCCTTTGTCGACTTCCTGGCGGAGCACTCGCCGGAGCTCATCCCCGGGCGCCGCAAGCTCCCCGAGGGGCTGACCATCGAGGCGCCGCACGGGACGACCATCGTCGCGGCGGTGTTCGACGGCGGCGTGGTGATCGCCGGTGACCGCCGCGCCACCATGGGCAACGTGATCGCCCAGCGGGACATCGAGAAGGTCTTCCCGGCCGACGAGTACAGCGCGGTGGGCATCGCCGGCACCGCGGGCCTGGCGGTCGAGATGGTCCGGCTGTTCCAGCTGGAGCTGGAGCACTACGAGAAGATCGAGGGCACCGTGCTCTCCCTGGAGGGCAAGGCCAACCGGCTGACCACCATGATCCGGGGCAACCTGGGCATGGCGATGCAGGGCCTGGCCGTGGTGCCGATGTTCGCCGGCTACGACCTGGACCTCGGGCGCGGCCGGATCTTCACCTACGACGTCACCGGCGGCCGCTCCGAGGAGCGTGGCTTCGCCGCCACCGGTTCGGGCTCGGTCTTCGCCCGCGGCTCGCTGAAGAAGCTCTACCGCACCGGTCTGACCGGTGATCAGGCCGCCACCCTGGTGATCCAGGCGCTGTACGACGCGGCCGACGACGACTCCGCGACCGGCGGCCCGGACCTGGCCCGGAAGATCTTCCCGATCGTCGGGCTGATCACCGAGGACGGCTTCCGCCGGCTCTCCGAGGAGGAGGTCTCGGCGATCGCCGTCACGATCACCGACGAGCGCCGCAACCACCCCGACGGCCCGCAGGCCCCGCTCCTCTAGTCCGCCACCCCACTCATCCAGAAGGGACGACCGCCGGTGTCCACACCGTTCTACGTCTCGCCCCAGCAGGCCATGGCGGACCGCGCGGAGTACGCCCGAAAGGGCATCGCGCGCGGCCGCAGCGTGGTCGTGCTCACCTACGCCGACGGCATCCTGTTCGTGGCCGAGAACACCTCCCGGGCGCTGCACAAGGTCTCGGAGATCTACGACAAGATCGCCTTCGCCGCGGTCGGTCGCTACAACGAGTTCGAGAACCTGCGGATCGGCGGCGTGCGCTACGCCGACCTGCGCGGATACTCCTACGACCGGGCCGATGTGACGGCCCGTGGGCTCGCCAACGTGTACGCCCAGACGCTGGGCACCATCTTCTCCTCGGTCGGGGAGAAGCCGTACGAGGTGGAGCTGATCGTCGCCGAGGTGGGCAAGGCCACCGAGGACGACCAGATCTACCGGCTCACCCCCGACGGCTCGGTGGTGGACGAGAAGAACACCGTGGTGGTCGGCGGCAACGCCGACTCGATCGGCACCTACCTGGGCCAGCGCCACACCCCGGGCCTGAGCCTGGGCGAGGCGCTCAAGGTGGCCGTGGAGTCCTTGGCCCGGGACCCCAACGGCGGCTCCCCGCGCACCCTGACGCCGGAGCAGCTGGAGGTCGCGGTACTGGACCGGGCCCGGCCGCAGCAGCGCAAGTTCAAGCGGATCCTGGGTGGTCAGCTGAGCCGGCTGCTGGCCGCCGGCTCCGGTGACGGCGGCGGCGACAGCGAGGACACTGAACTGGACCTTCCCGAGCTGGACGAGGACGAGTAGACAGTCCGTTCCGAGTGGGGTGCGGCGCCGTGCGCGCCGCACCCCACCGGGCTGCTCCGGCTTCTGACGGACCGTGGGACCGTCATCCGATTGACGTGGCGAAAACGGTTTCAGAACCTCGCCAAAAGCGTAAAGTCCAGGCATGGACCGCCGAATTTTCGGGCTGGAGAACGAGTACGGCGTCACGTGTACGTTCCGGGGACAACGGCGTCTGTCTCCGGACGAGGTGGCCAGGTACCTCTTCCGCCGCGTAGTTTCCTGGGGCCGCAGCAGCAATGTGTTCCTGCGCAATGGCGCACGCCTCTACCTCGATGTCGGTTCGCACCCCGAGTACGCCACTCCGGAGTGCGACGACGTCACCGAACTCGTGACCCATGACAAGGCGGGCGAACGGATCCTCGAAGGCCTGCTGGTGGACGCCGAGCGGCGGCTGCACGAGGAGGGCATCGCCGGAGACGTCTACCTCTTCAAGAACAACACCGACTCGGCCGGCAACTCCTACGGCTGCCACGAGAACTACCTGGTCGCCCGGCACGGCGAGTTCTCCCGGCTGGCGGACGTGCTGATCCCGTTCCTGGTGACCCGTCAGCTGATCTGCGGCGCGGGCAAGGTGCTGCAGACCCCGCGCGGTGCGGTGTTCTGCGTCAGCCAGCGGGCCGAGCACATCTGGGAGGGCGTCAGCTCGGCGACCACCCGGTCCCGTCCGATCATCAACACCAGGGACGAGCCGCACGCGGACGCCGAGCGCTACCGGCGGCTGCACGTGATCGTCGGCGACTCCAACATGTCGGAGACCACCACGCTGCTCAAGGTCGGCGCCACCGACCTGGTGCTGCGGCTGATCGAGGCGGGCGTGGTGATGCGCGACCTGACCCTGGAGAACCCGATCCGGGCGATCCGCGAGGTCAGTCACGACCTGACCGGCCGGCACCAGGTGCGGCTGGCCAACGGCCGGGAGGCCAGCGCGCTGGAGATCCAGGAGGAGTACTACAGCAAGGCGCTGGAGTTCGCGGACCGCAAGGGTCTGAACACCGGGACGATCGGCCGGGTGCTGGAGCTGTGGGGCCGCACCCTGGAGGCGGTGCGCACCGAGGACCTGGCCAAGGCCGGGACCGAGATCGACTGGATCATGAAGTACCAGCTGATCGAGCGCTACCGCGAGAAGCACCAGATGAGCATGTCCAACCCGCGGGTCGCCCAGATCGACCTCGCCTACCACGACATCCACCGCCGCCGCGGGCTGTTCTACCTGCTGCAGAACAAGGGGCAGGCGAAGCGGGTGACCACCGACCTGAAGACCTTCGAGGCCAAGTCGGTGCCGCCGCAGACCACCCGGGCCCGGCTGCGCGGGGACTTCATCCGAAAGGCGCAGGAGCAGCGCCGGGACTTCACGGTGGACTGGGTGCACCTGAAGCTGAACGACCAGGCGCAGCGCACGGTGCTCTGCAAGGACCCGTTCCGTTCGGTGGACGAGCGGGTGGAGAAGCTGATCGCGGGTATGTGAGCGATCTGATCCGGTTGTCGCGGCCCCGCCTCCGTCGGAGGCGGGGCCGCGTGGTTCTACGCTGATCACGTCTACTGATCCGTAAATGTGACTGACAGTGAGGACTGCCGTGCGCCGCAGAGCTGGATTGCTCGTACTCCTGCCGATGCTGGTGCTGGCCGCGTGCAGCAGTGGCTCGCCCGTGAAGAGCGGACCCTCGCCGGCGCCGACCAGTTCGGCCCCGGCGGTGCCCAGCCCGGTGAGCTCCGCCTCGCCGATGCCCACGGTCAGTGGGGACTTCGGCAGCAAGGCGACCATCACCGTTCCGCAGGGCCAGCCCAGCGGGCAGTTCGTGGTCAGCACGGTGACGGAGGGCGAGGGCGCCAACGTCGGCAAGGGCGACTGGGTGACGGTCAACTACACCGCCACCAACTGGACCACCGGCAAGTCGATCCCCAGCTCGTACGACGCGGGTGCCAAGCCTCAGCTCTACCAGGCCGGGAACGGGCAGCTGGTGCCGGCCTTCGACCAGAGCGTGCTGGGCAAGAAGTCCGGCAGCCGGCTGCTGGTGGTGGCCCCGCCCTCGGCGGGCTTCGGCAGCAACGGCAACCAGCAGCTCGGGGTCGGCAAGGACGACACGGTGGTCTTCGTGCTGGACATCATGCAGGTGGTGCCGCAGGACGCGGTGGTGAGCGGCACGATGACGCAGCCGGCGGCCAACCAGCCGCAGGTGAAGGACAACGGCAAGGCCGCCCCGACGATCACCATCCCGGCCAACACCCCGGCGCCGACCGATCTGCAGACCAATGTGCTGATCAAGGGCGACGGGAAGCCGGTGCAGTCCGGGCAGTCCTTGGTGCTGCAGTACACCGGGGTGCTGTGGAGCAACGGGCAGCAGTTCGACTCCTCGTGGAACCACGGTGGGGCGCAGGTGCTGCAGATCGGCACCGGCAGTGTGATCCAGGGCTGGGACAAGGGGCTGGTCGGGCAGCCGGTGGGCAGCCGGGTCGAGCTGGTGATTCCGCCCGCGCTGGGCTACGGCTCCCAGGCACAGAACGGTATCCCCGCGAACTCGACCCTGGTCTTCGTGATCGACATCCTGGAAGCTGTGTAGCGGCTGTTCCGGCAAGCCGACGGCGCGACAGTCACGCGGGCGGGTACTTCTGGGTGTGTCATGCACACCCGATGAGTGCCCGCCCTCATGGCAAGCTGACATACTGCTGCCGATTCGCACAGCGGCGAGAGATCTGATGGCGAGGATGGGGAGAAATGGCTGAGAACCCGACGGGCCCGCGCGAGGCCGACACCGCGAGCGGCGCGGTCGCCGACCCGGCGGCGCCCCGGCCCGGGGGCCCGCTGCCGGGCGACGGGGAGTCCATCGTGATTCCGCCGTCGATTCTCAAGCAGCAGGCCGGCTGGACGGCGCCCGGCCAGGCGCCCCCGCAGATTCCGTCGGCCAAGCCGGAGGAGCCGCAGGTCTTCGCCTCCACGGTGCGCAAGCAGCAGGTCTCCGAGGCCGACTACGAGAACGTGGGCGGCGGCGGCAAGCTCGGCGCGGTGCTGGGCGCGATCCTGGCGGTGCTGCTGGTCGGCAGCGGCATCGGCCTCTACGTGGTCACCCAGAACAAGGACTCCAAGCCCGCCAAGGCCGCGGACAGCGCCCCCAGCGCGCCGGCTGCCCCGAGCCAGGCTCCGGTGCCGCCGATCAAGGACAGCGCCAAGGTGCTGCCCACGGTGGCCGGCGACTTCGGCAAGAAGGCCACCATCACGCTGCCCAGCGACCAGGCCGACGGCACCTTCGTGGTCAAGTCGCTGAGCGAGGGCGACGGCGCCAAGGTCGACAAGGGCTCCTGGATCACCGCCGACTTCACCCTGAAGGACTGGACCACCGGCAAGGACATCCCGGGCTCCTACGACAACGGCAAGCCGCAGCTCTTCCAGGCCGGCCTGGGCAAGCTGATCCCGGCGCTGGACACCTCGGTGGTCGGCCACAAGGCCGGCAGCCGGCTGCTGGTGGTGGCCCCGCCGGCCGCCGCCTTCGGTGACGCGGGCAACCAGCAGCTGGGTCTGGGCGCCAAGGACAACCTGGTGCTGGTGATCGACATCCAGCGGGTCAACGGTCCGGACTCCCGGGTCAGCGGCGACGTGACCGCCCCGCCGGCCGACTTCCCGAGCGTCAAGGTGGCCGGTGACGGCAAGGCCGACGAGATCACCCCGCCGGCGGGCGTCACCGACCCGACCGAGCTGAAGACCGCCGTGCTGGTCCAGGGCAAGGGCCCGAAGGTGGAGAGCGGCGAGAAGGTGGTCGTCCAGTACAGCGGCGCGCTGCTGAAGGACGGCAAGGCCTTCGACTCCTCGCTCACCCGCAAGCAGGCGTTCAGCTTCGTCACCGGTGGCGGCAGCGTCATCGAGGGCTGGGACAAGGGCATCGTCGGCCAGAACGTGGGCAGCCGGATCGAGCTGGTGATCCCCGCCTCGATGGCCTACAAGGACCAGGCGCAGGCGAGCATCCCGGCCAACTCCTCGCTGGTCTTCGTGGTCGACATCCTGGACGCCGGAGTCGGTTCGGCCGACCAGGGATGACAAGATAGGGCGACCGGCCGATCGGGGTGACCTGTGGCCGGGCCTGATCAATGCGGGCGGCGGACAGTCGTACGGTGGTTCCTGACGGAGCCTTACCTGCGGCGGTCCGCCGCCGCGTTGTGTGTTGAGACGGAAGAGAAGAGGCAGTTGTGAGCCAGAAGACGAAGCCGGAGATCGACTTCCCGGAGGGCCCGGCCCCGGCCGAGCTGGAGATCACCGACATCGAGGTGGGCACCGGCGCGGAGGCGAAGCCCGGCCAGATGGTCGAGGTGCACTACGCGGGCGTCACCTACGAGACCGGTGAGGAGTTCGACGCCAGCTGGAACCGTGGCTCGACCTTCAAGTTCCCGCTGGGCGCCGGGCGCGTCATCAAGGGCTGGGACGAGGGTGTCGTCGGCATGAAGGTGGGTGGCCGCCGCAAGCTGGTCATCCCCGCCCACAAGGCGTACGGCAACCAGTCGCCGAGCCCGCTGATCCCCGCGGGTTCGACCCTGATCTTCGTGGTCGACCTGATCAACGTCTGACGGTCCCCCCGGGGTCGGTCTGACGATCTGTTCGAGGCGGTCGGTCCCGGTCTGTTCCGGGCCCGGCCGCCTCGGCTTTCGCCGCAGGTCCCGCTACCGGTACGGTCGAGGCGCCAGGTCCCCCGGGGTGGGGTGACGAAGCGGGTCACGGAAGGGTCAGCGATGGCGATCGCCAAGGCAGAGCGGCTGATGAATCTCGCCCTGTGCCTGATGAACACCAGACGTCCGCTCTCCAAGCGGGAGCTGCGGGAGTCCATCGAGGCCTACCGGGAAGCCTGGCAGCACGGCAGCGAGGACGCCTTCAACCGGATGTTCGAGCGGGACAAGGACGACCTGCGCGAGCTGGGCCTGGTGATCGACGTCGACGAGAACACCCTGGACGGCGAGGCCGGCTACCTGGCCCGGGCCGACCGCAACAGGCTGCCGGAGATCGCGCTGGACGCCGAGGAGGCGGCCGCGCTGAGCCTGGCCGCCAAGGTCTGGCAGCAGGCCCGGCTGTCCGGTGCCGCCAGCGGCGCCCTGCAGAAGCTGCGCGCGGCCGGGGTGCCGTTCGGCGACAGCGCCGGCGGTACCGCCCTGGAGCCGCACATCCCGGTCCGCGAGGCCGCCTTCGAGCCGCTGCTGCTGGCCGCCCGGGACCGGCGCCCGGTGAGTTTCGAGTACCGCAAGGCGGGTGCCGCCGTCGCCGAGCCGCGCTCGGTGGAGCCCTGGGCGCTGGAGTGCTGGCGCGGCCACTGGTACCTGGCCGGCTGGGACCGCGACCGCGGCGCCTCCCGGGTGTTCCGGCTCAGCCGGATCGCCGGCAAGGTGCGCTCCCGCCAGGGCGCCTTCACCGCGCCGATCCCCGAGCACGTGGACGTGCGCGCCACGGTGGCCCGGTTCGCCGGTGAGGGTGCCACCGCCACGGCCACCGTCAGGCTGCGCCGCGACGCCGCCTACCCGCTCCGGGCCAAGGCCCTGACGGTGCGTCAGCTGGACGCGGACTGGGACGAGTTGGAGATCCCGTACGGCCTCGGGCTGGACGCGGAGCTGGCCGAGTACGGCCCCGACGTGCTGGTGCTGGCGCCGGAGGAACTGCGCGCCGAGCTGATCGACCGACTGCGCGCGGTGGCCGGCCTCGCCGCTGCCGGTCTCGCTGCTGGCGGTCTCGCTGTTGAGGGGGAGTCGAAGTGAGCAACGCCATCGACCAGACCCGGCGGATGCTCTCGCTGGTCACCTACCTGCGTGAGCGCCCGGGTGCCGAAGTCGCCGAGGTGGCCCGCGCCTTCGGGATCACCGAGCGCGAGCTGATCGCCGACCTGAACGTGCTGCCGATGTGCGGCACCAGCTTCCGCGGCGGCGACCTGCTGGACATCGACACCGACGGCGAGCGGATCTGGTGGCACAACGTCGACGACGTGGCCCAGCCGCTGCGCCTGGCCGCCGACGAGGCGACCGCGCTGCTGGTCGCCGCCCGCGCGGTGGCCGGCCTGCCGGGCCTGCGCGAGCGCGACCGGCAGGCGCTCACCCGCGCCGTCGCCAAGATCGAGAACGCGGCGGGGGAGAGCGCCGAGGGCAGTGCCCGGGTCGGGGTGACCTTCGAGGCCGAGGGCCAGGTCTTCGCCGACATCGACCGCGCGCTCAGTGAGGGCCGGCGGATCTGGCTGCGCTACTACTCGCACGGGCGCGGCGGGATGACGGAGCGCGAGGTGGACCCGATCCGCCTGCTCACCGAGGGCCACACCTACCTGGACGGCTGGTGCCGCACCTCCGAGGACCGCCGGCTCTTCCGGCTCGACCGGGTGGCCGAGATCAAGCTGCTGGACGAGCCCGCCGACGCCCCCCGGCTGGAGCCGCGCGACCTGTCCCAGGGCCTGGTCAACCCGGCCGCCGACGACCCCGAGGTGGTCGTCGAGGTGGGTGCGGCCGGCCGTTGGGTGGCCGAGTACTACACCCACGACCTGGCCGAGGAGCTGCCGGACGGCGGCCTGCGGATCACCCTGCGCAGCTCGGACCCGTCCAGCCTGCGCACGCTGGCGCTGCGGCTCGGTCGGGACGGGCGGATCGTGGCGCCCGCGCCGGTGGCCGAGCAGGCCCGACAGGCGGCGCTGGCCGCGCTGGCGGGCTACGGGGTCGGGGTCGGGGAGTGACCGACCAGGCCGACGGGGTGGGCACCAGATTCAAGGTCTACTGCTCGCAGTGCCGGGAGAAGGTGGAGCTGCCCGCCGCCGCGTTCCGCCTGGCGCTCGGCCGCACCAAGGAGCGCACCTTCTACAGCTTCACCTGCCCGGTCTGCGGGGCGGCGGTGCGCAAGCCGGCCGGGGAGAAGATCGTCGCGGCGCTGACCGGCGCGGGGGTGTCGACCATCCGACTCGTCCCGATCGAGAGGTAGTTCGAGATGCCGTGGATCCTGATGGCGGCCGTCGGCCTCGCCACCCTGGGGCTGGGGGTGCTGGGGGTGCTGGCGGTGCGCCTGTGGGTGGATGTGCACGGGCTGGCCAAGCAGGTGGACGCCGCCTCGCGGGCGTTGGCCGGCGCGGCCGAGGAGCTGGCCGGAACCAGCCGGACCTGACGTACCCCAATCTTCACCTGCTCGTGAGGCCAGGGGGTCTGCTGTGTCCTCGGCCGGCGGGTTAGGCTCTCACCGTGGCCCCGCTGTACCCGCTCCCCGGGTGCGTCGGCCGCAGCGAACCGTCCATCAGCGGCCGGGGTCCCAACAGGCCCACGGGCAACCGCTTTCGAGTCAGAAGGTAGCCGCCCATGGGCAGGATCCTGGCGTTCCTGATCATCGTCGCGATGGCGGCGGTCTTCTTCGGCGGGAAGCGGCTGCCGGACCTGGCCCGGTCGCTCGGCCGGTCGATGCGCATCCTCAAGAGCGAGACCGCCGCGCTGCGCGACGAGTTCGCCGAGGAGTACAAGGGTGACGAGTCCGAGGGGTCGACGCCGTCGGCCCTGCCCGACGCGGCACCGATCATCAAGGCCGCACCCGGTGATGCCTCCACCGCGCGGCCGGGCACCGAGCAGAGAGCCGGTCGCGCGCGCTGAGCGCCCGACCGGTCCGCCCCGTGGCCGCCGCCCGGCGGGCACGTCGCACGAGTTCTGAGGACCGGGGTTGAGCAAGTCTTCCAAACCGCCGAAGACCCCCGACGGACGGATGTCCCTCGGCGATCATCTGCGCGAACTGCGCAACCGGCTGGTCAAGTCGGCGCTGGCGATCGTGGTCGCCACGATCGTGGCGGCGTTCTTCAAGGACAAGCTGCTGCACTTCCTGATGACCCCGCTGCCCGGCTGCCTTCCCAACGGCCAGCCCAAGCCCGGGGTGAAGCACTGCGCCGACGTGGCGGTCATCGGTGTCACGCAGCCGTTCAACCTGACCTTGAAGGTCTGCCTCACGGCCGGCCTGGTGGCCGCGGTGCCGATCTGGCTCTACCAGCTGTGGAAGTTCATCTCACCGGGACTGCACAAGCACGAGCGGCGCTACTCGCTGGTCTTCCTCGGAGCCGGTACGCCGCTCTTCCTGGCCGGTGTGACCTGCGCCTACCTGCTGATGCCGACCACCATCGAGGTGCTCGGCTCGTTCACCCCGATCGGGGCGCACCAGATCCTGCCGGTCGAGGGCTACCTCAACATCGCCACCCGGATGCTGCTGGTCTTCGGTCTGGCCTTCGAGTTCCCGCTGCTGCTGGTGATGCTCAACATGGCCGGGGTGATCACCGGAAAGCGGATGCTGGGCTGGTGGCGCGGCATGGTGATGGCCATCACCGTCTTCGCCGCTGTCGCCACCCCGAGCGCCGACCCGATCAGCATGCTGGCGCTGGCCGCGCCGATCTGGGTGCTGTACTTCGCGGCGGTGGGCGTCGCGCTGCTCAACGACCGCCGTCGCCGCCGCAACAACCCGGACGCCGGGCTCTCCGACGAGGAGGCCTCGCACGTGGACCTGAGCGTGGCGGCGCTGGAGGGCGCGGAGTCGGTGGCCGCCTCGGCGGCGCCGGTGGCCTCGGTGCCGGCCGCGCGAAGTGAGCACGTGGACGACGACATCACCTGACCGCTCGGCTCCTGGTGAGCGAAGCCCCGGTCCGCCGCTGTGGCGGGCCGGGGCTTCGTGCTGGGCGGCCGGTGCCTTGCTCGGCAGTGTTCGTTTGGCCGTGCTTGTTGGCAGGTACTTGTTCAAGGCGCCTGTTCACGGTGCTTGTTCGCAGTGCTTGTTCAAACACGAGGCAATGTGACATATTACTGACGTGCTCACGAGACCAACCCACGACGTCGTGGTGATCGGCGCCGGCGTCGTCGGCGCCGCCTGCGCGTTCTACGCCGCCCGGGCCGGGCTCTCGGTCGCCGTGGTGGACCGCGGTCCGGTGGCCGGCGGGACCACCGGCGCCGGCGAGGGCAACCTGCTGCTCTCCGACAAGGCGCCCGGACCCGAGCTGGAACTCGCCCAGCTCTCGGCCCGACTCTGGCAGCAGCTCGCCGCCGAGCTGCCGGCCGAGGTCGAGTACGAGGCCAAGGGCGGACTGGTGGTCGCCGCCGCACCCGCCGGACTCGACGCGCTGCGCTCCTTCGCGGCCAAGCAGCAGGCAGCCGGCGTGATCGCCCACGAGGTGCCCGCCGACGGCCTCGCCGAACTCGAACCGCACCTGGCGCCCGGGCTGGCCGGCGGCTTCCACTACCCCGAGGACTCCCAGGTGCAGCCGGCCCTGGCCGCCGCTCAACTGCTGCGCGCCGCGCGCAGGGCGGGCGCCGTGCTGCACCTGGGCGAGCGGGTGGACGCCCTGCTGACGACCGCCGACGGCGCGGTGCGCGGGGTGCGCACCGAACGGCGGGAACTGGCGGCCGGCGCCGTGGTGAACGCCGCCGGGACCTGGGGCGGCGAGATCGCGGCCCTGGCCGGGGTGGACCTGCCGGTGCTGCCTCGGCGCGGATTCGTGCTGGTCACCGAGCCGCTGCCGCGCGTGGTGCGGCACAAGGTGTACGCCGCCGACTACGTCGCGGACGTGGCCAGCGGGTCGGCCGAGCTGCAGAGCTCGGCGGTGGTCGAGGGCACCCCCTCCGGGCCGGTGCTGATCGGCGCCAGCCGGGAGCGGGTCGGCTTCGACCGGACCGTCTCGGTGGAGGTGCTGCGACGCCTGGCCGCACAAGCGGCGGAGCTCTTCCCGGTGCTGACCGACGTACGGGTGCTGCGCGCGTACCGCGGATTCCGGCCGTACCTGCCGGACCACCTGCCCGCGATCGGCGCCCATCCGCAGGCCCCCGGCCTCTACCACGCCTGCGGCCACGAGGGCGCGGGCATCGGACTGGCCCCCGCCACCGGGCTGCTGCTCGCCGAGGAACTGACCGGCCGGCAGCTGACCGAGGGCCCGCGGCCGGACCTCAGCCCGTTCCGCCCCGACCGCTTCACCTCCTCGAGAAACGGATAGGTCCGATGCGCCGTACCCCCACCGCGCTGGCCGCCGCCGATCCCGGACCGGCCCACACCATCGAGTTCGACGGCCGGCCGATTCCGGCACTGCCCGGGCAGACCATCGCGGCCGCGCTCTGGGCGCAGGGCATCATGGCCTGGCGGCGGACCAGGGTGAACGGGCGCCCGCGCGGGGCGTTCTGCGGGATCGGGGCCTGCTTCGACTGCCTGGCCACCGTCAACGGGCAGCCCAACCAGCGCACCTGCCTGCTCCCGGCCGAGCCCGGCGACACCGTCACCACCCAGGAGGGCCACGGCCGTGCCGACCTCGCCGTCTGAATCGAAGAGCTTCGACCTCGCCGTGATCGGCGCCGGTCCGGCCGGCCTGGCCGCCGCCGTGGCCGCCGCCGACCGGGGTCTGCGCTGCGCCCTGCTGGACGCCGGCGCCCGTCCCGGCGGCCAGTACTACCGTCATCCCGCCCCCGAGCTGCGCGCCGCCAGGCCCGACCGGCTGCACCACCACTGGGCCGGCTTCGCCGAGCTGACCGAGCGGCTGGCCCGGCACCGGGACGCCGAGCGGATCACCTATCTGACGCACCATCACGTCACCCTGCTGGAGCAGGCCGAGCCCTGGCGGCTGCACGCCGTCACCGGCGCCGACGGGTCCGGCCTCGCCCGGCTGCGGGCCCGCGCCGTGCTGCTCGCCACCGGCGCCTACGAGCGCCAGCTCCCGTTCCCGGGCTGGACGCTGCCCGGGGTGGTCACTGCGGGCGGTGCGCAGGCGATGCTCAAGGCGG